>VGHA01000077.1 GCA_016868375.1 Betaproteobacteria bacterium
ACCGTAATGGCCGGCATCTTGAGCTGGTTGGCGATGGGGCTGACGGTTTCCCACTGCGTGCCGGTCATCGGGCCGATCACGCTGAAAGCGCCCTCGTTCAGGAGCTTGCGGAACAGCAGCACCGCCTGGCCCGGATCGAGCTGACTGTCTTCGGTTTGCAGCACGACCGGACTGCCGTTGATTCCGCCCTTGGCATTGATGTCCTCCACTGCGATCTTCATGACCACTTCCTGCAACTTTCCGTACGACGATGCCGGACCCGTCATGATCGCAATGTGCCCGATCTTGATGGGCGGCTTTCCCTGCGCACCGAGTCGGGGGGCCCACGCGGCCGTGGCGAGGGCTCCGGCGGCGCTGGCCGCCGTGATCAAAAACTGCTTGCGGGTTTGCATGATGTGTCTCCTGGTGTTTTTGCTTTGTTGAAATCAGTGAGCGCTACCGTGGCCCAGATAACCTGCCACGATCGCCGGGTCGCTGGCTAGTTCGCTGGCAGGGCCCTCGGCAATGAACACGCCCTGCGCCAGCACATACGCGCGCTGCGCGAGGGCCAGAGCCCTGCGAACGTTCTGCTCAACAATCAGGGTCGTGACCCCGCTGTCGCGCAATTCCGCCAATACCTTGAATACCTCTTGCGTCAGAAGCGGTGATAACCCAAGCGAGGGTTCGTCCACCAGCAGAATCTGAGGCCGGTTGATGATGGCGCGTGCGAGCGACAGCATCTGCTGCTCACCGCCTGATAAATTGCCCGCCAGCTGAGTGCGACGCTCATTGAGCCGCGGAAAGCGCTCAAATACCGCCTGGACCGCGGCCTCGAATGGCTGGCTGCAGGGGCGGATTTCCCAGGCAAGCAACAGATTTTCTTCGACGGTCATCTGCCTGAGCGTGCCGCGGCCTTCGGGTACATGCAGCAGACCGGCGCGCGCGAGCTGATGCGCGCCAACCGAACCGATTTGAAGTTCGCCAGCGGGCACGCGCAACCGCGCCTCGCCACCGGCCACCGGCAGCATGCCGGACAACGCCTTCATCAGCGTGGTTTTGCCCGCACCGTTCGCGCCGACGATTGCAACGGTTTCTCCTGCTCTCAAAGAAAAACTGACACCCCGAAGCGCCTTGATTGCGCCGTAGGCAACCTGCAGCTGAGTGACTTCGAGGATGGGTGCGCTCACGCTGCAGCCCCCGCGGTGGCGGGCTCGTCGTCTCCCAGGTAGGCGCGGCGTACATCAGGATGCGACAGGACCGACTCGGGTACACCGTCGGCGATCTTTCGACCGTAGTCGAGCGCGACGATTCGATCCGACAGCGCCCGAATGAGGCTCATGTCATGCTCGATGAGCGCGATTGCCTTGACCCTGGGCCGCGCGGTGCGAATGTCTTCAACCAGTTGCGCGGTTTCGGTTTCGTTCATGCCCGCTGCCGGCTCATCGAGCAGCAGCATCTGAGGGCGGCCTGCCAGCGCGCGGGCAATTTCAAGGCGCCGCGCTTCGCCGTAGGCAAGACTGTCGGCCCGATGATCGGCTTTGGCGGCAAGCCCCATCAACGTGATGAACTCCATGGCCTCGTCGACCGCCGCCCGACGCCGACCGCTAGGCAGCCACGCAGACAGTACCGAGCGAAGGGGCGCGACCGAGAATGTTTTATTGGCGACCATCACGTTTTCAAGCACCGTCATCCGCCGGAACAGCCGAATGTTCTGGAAGGTTCTGGCAATGCCGAGACGCCCGATCTGATGGAGCGCAAGCGCGGTGATGTCAACGCCGCGAAATCGGATTGAACCTTCGGTGGCTCTGTAAAAACCGGTGATCGTGTTGATCAGCGCGGTTTTGCCCGCACCGTTGGGGCCAATGATGCCGAGAATTTCGCCTTCGAACAGATCGAGATCGATTCCGTCGATGGCTTTGACGCCACCGAAGATCTTGCGCAGCGACCTCACCTCGAGCACGCTCGTCATCGTCGCGTACCCTGACTGAGCTTCGCTGTGATGACCCGAAACGACAAGAGTCCTTCAGGCCTGAACAGCAGCATGACGACAATGACAAGTCCGAAGATGGTGGGCCGCCATTCGGCCAGTACGCGGAAATACTCGGGCAGCAGCGTCATGATGGCCGCACCAAGCACCGGACCAAACATGTTGTTGACGCCACCCAGGATGACGTACAGCACAACGTAGATCGACACCAGAATGTCGAAGTTGTCGGGCCGCACGAAGTTCATGAAGTGGCCGTAAAGCGCACCCCCCACCGCGGCAATGGCAGCGCCCACTGCGAAGGCTGCGAGCTTCACCCAGGCGGTGTTGATTCCCAAGGATTCCGCAACGCGATCGTCTTCGCGCACCGCATCGAGTATTCGCTGAAGCGGGCTGATCGACAGACCCCAGAGCGCCGCGCCGATGACTGCAACCGCCACCATGACGGTGGTGAGGTCAGCACCCATCATGCCGCCGAAGCCCTGCACGCCACCGACAAACTTGAAGTTCTCGAGCCCAACCCTGACGCAGAACGTGACGCCGATGGTGACCATGATGAGATAGATGCCGCGCACCCGGAGCGCTGGCCAGCCGATCAGCATGGCGAGAAACGCGCTCAGCACTGCGGCAGCCAATGCGGCGGGCACCAGCGGTAGGCCAAGCTTGACGGTGAGCACGCCCGACGCATAGCAGCCGATGGCCATGAAGGCGCCCTGCGCGAACGACAGGTTGCCAGCCAGCAGCACCACATACACGCTCCATGCCAGGATCAGGTTGATGCCGGTAAAGAACAGCTGGTCGGCGATCACACCCGCTGCTCCCCGGCATGCATGCCGCTGAACAGACCGCCACGCCGCCACAGTAGGACGATCAGCATGGCCACCCAGACCGTCATTTCGCCCAATCGACCCAAGCCAAACTGGAAGGTGAGCGCCTCCAGCACGCCGATCAGGAGGCCTGCGATCACCGCGCCACGCAGATCACCCATTCCGCCGATCGCCATGATCGCGACCGCTTTAAGCCCGAAGGTAAGACCGATCTCGGGGTTGGCAACGCCGGTTCGCAGCGCAAGCAGCAGTCCCGCCACGGCCGCGAGTGCCGACGATACGAAAAACACGGTTTGGGTAACCCGGCGCACGTCAATGCCCAGCAGGGCTGCGTTGGCGGGCGATTCGGCCACCGCGCGAATCCGTCGGCCTGCTGAGGTGCGCGAGACCGCAAGATGTAACGCCAGCATCAACGCAAAGGTGATGGCGAGAATGATCAGCTGAACCCACAGAAACTTCACGCCCGCAATCGTGAAGCCCTCCTTGAACACACCTGAGGTCAGCCCCAGGTCAACGGGTTCGGAGCCCCAGACCTTGTGTGTGATGTCGACCAGCACCAGCCCCAGCGATAGCGATGAAAGCGCCGCCGTGATCTTGGCGTCCTCGCTTTGAAATCGCCGGAAGCTGATGAACTCGGTGAGCAGGCCCATCAGCCCGCCAACCACGAACGCGACCGGGAAGGCCCACCAGACCGAGGTGTAGGCGGCACATACGAACCCCACGACGCCGCCGAACATGAACACCTCGGGGTGCGCGAAGTTCAGCTTGTCGAGCACACCGATGACCAGCGTGAATCCGATGGCGACCAGCGCGTACATCGCGCCGATCACGAGCCCGTTGCTGATCTGGCCTAGAAGCATGGCGGCCCGCGGGTGGCGTCGCCGTGGATCAGGCCGTTGCCAGTGCTTCGGCTTTTTCGGTTCCCAGTGCCTTGATGGCCGGTAGCACGTCGCGAGCAAAGCGCTCCATGTTGGCGCGTGTCATGTCTTCGGGCAGCGTGCCGAACTGACACATCGTGAGCAGGTTGCCGAAGCGCATGTCACGCCAGTAGCTTTCGAGCATTTCGCAAACCGTGCTGGCGCTGCCGCAGAGGAACATGCCGAGCTCCACCGCCTTTTCAAGCGTGATGTCGCCTGACAATGAGCCTTTGGCCGCCGCAATGCCACGCAGTGATTCGCGCGAGGTGTAGCCAGGCGGCAGCAGCATTTCGAACGGCATCTTCAGAAAGCGGTTGCGGAAGATTTCGAAGTGGGGCTTGGCCTCGCGGCGGGCCGCTTCATCGCTTGCGCCGACATACACCGGCACGGCCCAACCAAGCTGATGATCGCCCGGCTCATATCCGGCACCGCGCGCGGTCTCGCGATACAGGTTGAGATATTTTTCAACCGCCTTCGCGGGGCTGAAGGTTTGCAGATAGGTGTAGCGGCGATCAGGGTGCGAGGCCCAATCGATGGTTTCCTTGCTGCCCTGCGAGGGAATCCAGATGGGCGGATGGGGACGCTGGAAAGGACGTGGCCACAGGTTGACATAGCTGACGTTGTAGTGCTTGCCCTGGAATGAGAAGGGGCCCGGATCGGTCCAGGCGCGCACGATCAGGTCATGCGCTTCGTGAAAGCGGTCGTGCGAGAAGGTGGGGTTCACGCCAAAGGTGTGGTATTCGGCGCCGATGCCGCGCACAAACCCGCTGATCAGGCGACCGCCCGTGATCACGTCGATCATCGCGTGTTCTTCAGCGATGGTAAGCGGATGTTCCCGCAGCGGCAGCGCGCTGCCCAGAATGGCGATCTTGGCCCGTGTCGTACGTCGCGCAAGCGCGCTGGCGGTGACAATGGGCGAGGGCATGATGCCGTAGGCGGTCTGGTGATGTTCGTTGACGGCCACGCCATCCCAGCCCAGGGTTTCGCCGTATTCCAGTTCATCGAGGAACCGGTTGTAGAGCTGATGACCCTTGACCGGATCAAACAACGCATTGGGCAGTTTCATCCAGACAGTGTCGTAGGCGCTCGACTTTTGAAGGTCAAGGTCGGCATAGGGCATCAGATGGAACAGGATGACTTGCATGGCATTACTTCCCGGATAAGAATTTGAACAGAACGTCGCAGAACTGGTCAGGCCGCTCGGACTGCGGTAAGTGACCGCAGTCAGGCACCACAGCGATCGAAGCCTGGGGCATCGCCTCGCGGAACGCCTGGGCGGCGCCGACTGGAAGAATCTTGTCCTGCTCGCCCCAGATGATCTGGGTGGGTACGTCGATGCGGCTGATCCACTTATGAAGCTTGGGGTCATGCAGCCGCGGTTCCCAGGCCAGTCGCGCGAACGTGAATCGATTTTTCAGGAGTACCTCCTGCTGCTCGGGGCTGGGCGGTGAGGCGAGCATTCGGTCGGCGAGTGTCTGGTCGTGAAAGGTGTTTCGAATGCGCTGTTCGGGGCTCCAGAGAAAGACGTCACCGGGTACAACGCCGGGCGTCCGGATGCCAGAGGGTCCGATGAGTGACAGCGTTTTGATTCGGGAGGTATCTCGCACCGCGATTTCAAGTGCCAGCCAACCACCGATTGAACTGCCCAGCACATGGGCCCCAGACAACTGGTGGTGGCGCATGAAGTTGAGGTAGTAGTAGGCCAGGTCGTGAATATTTTCGAGCCAGTCGGGCTCGTCGGATTGGCCAAAACCAGGATGCTCGGGAATCCAGACATCGAACCGTTCAGCGAGCTTCAGCATGAACGGTTGGATGCCGGTTACACCGTTGGCACCGTGAAGATAGAGAAGTGGCGCACCCTGGCCGCCGCGCAGCAGCCGGGTTTTACAGCCGTCAATCTGAACGAAGCTTTCGACAAAACTCACCCTGGTTCCTCCGGATCGGACCGCGCTTGTATTTGATTTTGAAGGCCGCCGCGCGTGTACGTCAGCCCCACAGGGTATGCAGATAGCAAAAGCTTGTAAAGGCTCCAGGACAGGGTAACCCATCACCTGGCTCACGGGTTCCCACTTCCTGCTCTGCAAATCCGATACGAAGCCGGGCTCACAACATTGACCATTTCATTTTGACGGGCATAGCATCCCCACGAACTGCCTGGGGAGAAAGCGTTGCAGCAACTGCGAGCACGAGTGGCCGAGCGTGGCTACGTACTGAACGGCTACTGTCAGATGCCGAGTCCGGCGGCTGCGGAAATCTATTGCCGTCAGGGCTGGGATGTCGTCACGCTTGATCTTGAGCATGGCTCCATGGGGCTCGATGGCGCCATCCGGATGCTGGAAGTCATGGCAGCCGCTCCGGTGTTGCCCTTCGTTCGCATCCCCAAACTTGATCCGGGATTGATCGGACCGCTTCTCGATGCAGGGGTGCTGGGTGTGACCTGCGCCATGATTGAAAGCGCCGATGAGGCGAAGGCGCTGGTATCGGCCTGTCGTTATCCGCCGGCCGGTCGTCGCAGCATGAGCCATCTGGCCCGTGCAGGGCTTATCTACGGGCCTGAATACGCCCGGCATGCGGACGAGTGGGTATCGGTCTTTGCCATGGTGGAAAGCGACCAGGGGCTTCGCCAGGTCGAAGCCATTGCATCGGTACCGGTCCTTACCGGGATCTACATGGGCCCGGTGGATCTGGCAATGTCACTGCTTGGCCGTGTGCCGGCGCTTGGCACACGCGACCCTGATGTGGATCGTGTGATTGATGGCGCCATGACGCGGGTGGTGGATGCCTGCCGCAACGCCGGTGTGATCGCGGGCATCAACGCCCCTAATTCTGAGCAGGGTGTTCAGATGCTTGCGCGCGGGTTTCAATTCCTGACGCTCTCCTCGGATACGCGAGCCCTGGCGCTGCAGTCCAAAGCGTGGGTTGACGGTGTACGCAAGGCCGTCCCGTCGCTGCCTGGACATGGGGCAGGCACGGGTCGTGGAACGCCCTCGTGAATCGTTCCGACGCTCGCGTGGCGCTGATCACCGGCTGCGGTAAAGCGCAGGGCATTGGGAGCGCCACCGCGCGCGCGCTGTCGGCCAGTGGCTTCACGGTCGTGGTCAGCGACGTGGCGCCTCAAGGGGTTGCCAACGATCACGATGCACTCGCCGATACGCCCGCTGATTGGCGCGGCCTGCCATCGCTGGTTGAAGAACTTCAGGGACACGCAAGCGCTGTCTACGGCGATGTGTCGATTGAGCGCGATGCGGATGCGATAGTGGGCGAGGTGCTCGACCGATATGGGCGGATCGACGTGCTGGTCAATAACGCGGCCGCGCCCCACGGTGATGATCGCGTCCCGATTGACAGCCTGTCGTTGGCGGCTTGGGAGCGCGTGATGTCGGTCAACGTCCGCGGGATGTTTCTGATGACGCGTCGCGTGGTCGGACCGATGCGCGAACAGGGCTGGAGTCGAATCGTCAACGTCTCATCGGCGATCACCCGGCATCCACTTCCGGACCGCGTCGCCTACACCACATCCAAGGCGGGCGTGCTGGGCCTGACGCAGGCCCTGGCGGTTGAAGTCGCAGCCTCAGGGATTACGGTGAACGCGGTCTGCCCGGGGTCCATCGTGACCGCACGTGCCATCAGTTCCACGCGACTCGCGGGCTGGACCGGTGAACGCGGTCTGCCCGGGGTCCATCGTGACCGCACGTGCCATCAGTTCCACGCGACTCGCGGGCTGGACCGACCTGGAGGCGGGGCTTGCAGCCCGTACCCGGGGCATTCCTGCGGCCCGGCACGGCAGCGTTGCCGAGGTGGCTGCAACCATTTCGTTTCTCTGCTCGGATGCGGCGGGCTATATCACCGGACAGAGCTTGTATATCGATGGTGGTGGATTACCGCGTCCAGCCAAGCCAGGTTGATTCACAGGGAGTTTTTCAGATGCCTCAGCAGCCATGAGCGAAGTCATCGGATTTGTTGGGCTTGGCGCGATTGGCTCGCCGATTGCGAGGCGGCTGGCCCAGGCCGGTTTCAATCTGGTGGTTCACGACGTGCGTCCCGAGGCCATGCGGCCGTTCGAAGGGCTTGCACGGATTGCGAACGCCAGCGCGGAAGTCGGTGAGCAGGCCGAGATCGTGTTCGCGTGCCTGCCCGGGGTGAATGCCCATCGCGAGGCGATTCTCGGCGCAACCGGTCTGGCGCGTGCAAAGCGCGTGAAACTCTGTGTCAATCTTGGAACACTCGGTGAACCGCTGCTGCTCGAGTTGGAGCGTGGCCTGCTTGATGCAGGCATTGCCACCCTTGACGCCCCGATTACCGGCGGTGTGCCACGCGCCGAATTGGGAACGCTGACCGCAATTGTTTCGGGTGATCGCGCCTGGTTTGAGCGGGTGGAGCCTGCCATGTGCAGTTATGCCAACAAGCGGGTCTGGCTGGGCCCCCGGGTCGGCAGCGCGCAGGTCATGAAGCCCCGATTACCGGCGGTGTGCCGCGCGCCGAATCGGGAACGCTGACCGCAATTGTTTCGGGTGATCGCGCCTGGTTTGAGCGGGTGGAGCCTGCCATGTGCAGTTATGCCAACAAGCGGGTCTGGCTGGGCCCCCGGGTCGGCAGCGCGCAGGTCATGAAGGTGGTCAACAACGCGATTTCGCTATCCAACCTGGTGATCGCTGCCGAGGCGATGCTGGTGGGCGCTCGCGCTGGGATTGATCCGCGTGTGATGCTTGATGTGATCAATAACGGCAGTGGCCAGAACAGCGCCACGTTATCCAAGATTCCCGCTGAGGTGCTCACTGACCGCTTCAACTTCGGTGGCTCGCTCGCGATCGTTGTCAAAGATCTGGAAGCCTTTGTTGCGCAGGCCGATAGCCAGGGCATGCCGATTCATTCGGTGCGAACAGTGCTTGAAGCGTTTCGTACCGCCAAACAGCAGCTGGGGGGCGACGGCGATGTCACGGAAGTGGTGCGCCCGCTGGAACAGCTTGCCGGCGTTACGTTGCGGGATGGTGGAACCCGCTGACAGGCGACAGGCGCGCGCGCCGACGGTTCGCCCTACTTCGTTCCGTAAAGCCTGTCACCAGCATCGCCCAGACCGGGCAGGATGTAACCGTTCTCATCGAGTTCGCGGTCAATTGCCACGGTATGAACCGCAACGGACGGATGGTGCTCATGGAAGCGTGCAAGACCTTCGGGCGCGGCCAGCAGGCAGGCAAAGCGAATCGAACGCGCGCCGGCCTCGGTGATTCGGTCGACCGCTGCAATGGCTGAATGACCCGTTGCCAGCATCGGATCGAGCACGATGACATCACGGTCGCCGCTGTCGTCCGGCAACTTGCAGTAGTACTCAATCGCATCGAGTGTGGTCGGGTCGCGGTATAAGCCCACATGGCCGACCCGGGCGCCTGGCACCACATCGAGCATCCCATCCAGCAGGCCCAGCCCCGCGCGCAGGATCGGTACAAACACAATCTTTTTGCCGTCGATGACCGGTGAGTGCATGCGCTCAAGCGGGGTTTCAATCTCGGTGTCCACGGTGGGAATGTCGCGTGTCAACTCATAGGCGAGCAACATCGCGATTTCATGCATCAGGCGCCTGAAACTGTTGGTACTGCGATCTTTCTGGCGCATCAACGTGAGCTTGTGCTGCACCAGTGGATGACGAATCAGGTGAAGTGGGGCGCTTGCACTCATGGGTTCAGTGTGTCCGGTTGGGTTGCAGGAACTATCAGAAGACCGATCCAGCGGTATCCACCTCGAGGGGCGGTCGGCCGCCCCGCAGGCGCTCCGCGAGGTGGCGGCCGGCCGCCCAGCTTCCTCCCTCCAGGATGCAGGCCAGGGGCAGGGACGTGGCATCGCGATTCAACTGCCGTCGCACCTCTTCAGCGATCGCGTCGAGCAGCGTGACCGTCAGTGCGCGCCATTCGATGATGAGGGGGTCAGCGGGAGTCCACGTCAGTTTGGCCTGGCTCGGGTCGCGCAGCGTGATGACGCCGGTATCAATCAGCAGACCGCCATTGCGATACTCAGGCAGTCCGGTGAGCGCCTCAAGGTCGGTCACGACCATCCCCGCATCGCGAAATGGCTCGATTAACGAGTAGCAAAGCCACTGGCTGAGTTTGTGAAACGGTACCCAGCCCCGGGCCAGATCCTGCCCTGACTGTGCGTCGTGCGCCGCGGGGTGGGGCCAGAGGTCGCCCCGTGCGCCATCCGGGGCGGTCGAGGCTTTAAGCCATACATTGGCCAATGCCGTGATAGTGACTTCAAGCAACGCCGCAGCAGATGGCGATGGGGCTTTGGCGGATCGCGTGATGCCCTGATCGTCATGCGGCGCAAGCATCTCGGCATACAGGTCAGACACTCTGGACAGCCCCCGCTGCTCAAGCTGATCGCCCAGGCGATTGATCAGCGATAGCCGACCGTCCAACCCTTCCAGGGCATTGACAGGCGAGTGCTGGAAGATCGCCGCGAGCGATTCGCGCGGCATCCGTGCAAGCGTTCTGGCATCGGCCATCAGGCGCTTGCTGGATTCGCTGGAGAAGTCCCCCCTGATGAACGCTTCGAAGCTGGCAACACCCAACCCTTCAGAACGCTGATGCGTGATGCCAGCCGCATCGACGAATTTCCAGGTTGGCCCGGACCCGGCATCGAGCAATACGCTGATCACGCACAGATCGATTCGGCTGCGAAGTGCATCGAGCGAGTTGGGCGCATGCCCCAATGCGGCCAGCCGCTGATTCAGGATTGCAGCACGGTCGATACCCTTGGCTTCAAAGTGTCGCCAGCGACTGTGGAAAGGAACCTGCAGATCGGGAAAACGCGTGAGCATTAACGAGATGATTTCGGTGGCAGCGATCGGCAAGCGCCTGCGATCGATCTGCCACCACGCTGATCGGCCCTCTTCGATCCAGCGGGTGATCGCTTCGCAACGGCGCCGAATCGAGACCGTCTGCATCAAAGGCGACTTCACCGGATTGCTCGCAGGTTCAGCCATCACCAAGCTCCAGATCCCGACCGCGAACCTGTTCGGGCGCGGTGACCTTGAGTCGTGCGGGGTCGCTGAAGTAGCCCGCGGCCATCTTTGCCTGAATCTCCACCTGAGCGTCGGCCGGGACCAATTCGTCTGGAATCGGTATGCGCTCAATCACCTCAATGCCTGAGCCGGTGATCGCATCAAACTTGTCGCTGCTCATGCTGACCAGTCGATGGATTCGGCGAATGCCCAGCCAGTGCAGCACATCGGGCATCAGTTCCTGAAAGCGCATGTCCTGGACGCCTGCGACGCACTCGGTGCGAGCGAAGTAGGTATCGGCCCGGTCGCCGCCCACCTGGCGCTTGCGAGCGTTGTAGACCAGAAACTTGGTCACCTCGCCGAGTGCGCGTCCCTCTTTGCGGCTATAGACGATCAGGCCCACGCCACCCCGCTGTGCACCGGCGATGCATTCTTCGATCGCGTGGGTGAGATAGGGGCGGCAAGTGCAGATGTCAGATCCGAACACATCCGACCCATTGCATTCATCGTGAACGCGTGCGGTCAGCTCGACCGATGGGTCCGCGAGATCGCCAACCCCCCCGAATACGTAGGCGGTCTGTCCACCGATGGGTGGCAGGAACACATCGAGATCGTTTCGCGTGATGAGCTCCGGATACATGCCGCCCGTCTGCTCGAACAGGGTTCGCCGCAGAAGATTGCGGTCGACCCCAAACCGGCGCGCCACGCCGGGCAGCCACCAGACGGGTTCAATCGCAATTTTGGTAACGGCGGCCGAGCCATCGTCGAACAGAACCTGGCCGTCGGGCTTGAGCCTTCCGAACGCGCACGCCTGACGAACTTCGGGCAGATGAACTCTTGCCTCGGTGATCGCGATGGTGGGGCGAATATCGAGCCCGGTGGCGCTCTGCTTGGCGAAGTCGATCTGAACCGATGCGCCCCACGGGTCAATCGACACGATACGGTCAGGTTCAGCCCACTGGGGATAGGGGCCGATACCTCGCGTAGGGCGGGTGTCAGTGAGGTCGGGACGATGCTTTCGGTCAAGCCTGCCCGCGGCGACAGCCAGCGCGCGGTACACGCCGTAGGAGCCGCTGTGGGCACCGATGGCGTTACGCTGCTTAGGCTCGGAGGTTGAGCCGATGATCGGGCCGCGCTGGGCAGGGTCGGGATGTCCCCACAGAATCGGCAATGCACGGCTGGCGCTCTGGCGAGGGTGCGAGGTGAGCCGGATGTGGGGGCTGTTGCGGTCGGTGCGTCCGGTGGCGGGACGGTCATCGCCTTGCATCGGTCAACTCCATCAATCAGTCAGAGCGCAAGCATCAGGCCTGTGATCGCCAGGGCACCAGCGAAAGCTTTGCCGCGAGCCGTGCAATAAATCGAAAGCTCGAGGGGGCTGCGTTAGTATTGCCGAATGACGCCGCCAGCCACCTTCAGTGCATTCATTCGCCGGATCGATCTTTCGACGCTCGAACTGTTTGTGAGCATTTGCAGCGCGGGCAGCATCGCAGCGGCAGCCTCGCGCGGGGGGCTGGCGGTGTCATCGCTCAGCAAGCGAATTTCCCTGCTTGAAGAGGCAGCGGGTTGCGTCTTGCTCGAACGGCATGCGCGGGGTGTCAGACCCAGCGCCGCGGGCGAGGCCCTGTTACGACACGCGCGCCTGCTGATCGCAGGCGCAGGGCAGCTTCATGAGGAGATGCTTGCTTTTTCGCAGGGCCGGCTTGGCAGCGTGCACATCGCCGCAAGCGCGTCAGCCGTCGAACTTTATTTGCCCGACGAGATTGCCCGGTTTGCGGCCGCGCATCCGGATATTTCCATCGACCTGACCCAGCGCACCAGCACCGAGGTGATCCAGGCGGTACGCGACAGCCGTGCCGATTTCGGTCTGTGCGGATCGGGCATTGGCGGAGAAGGGCTTGAGCAGCGACCCTTTCGAATGGACCAGTTGGTATTGCTGGTTCCGCCAGAGCATCCGCTGGCCGCCCATTCGTCTGTGGAGTTTGCCGAGGCGTTGGACTATGAGCAGATCGGACTATTGGAAAGCAGCCAGGTGCAGACATTGCTCGAGGGCGCAGCCGCCCAGGCCGGGCGAAGCCTGCGCCAGCGCATTCGTGTCGCGAGCATCGGGTCAATGTGCCGGATGGTGGAATCAGGTCTGGGTATTGCGGTGATGCCCCGTGCAATGGTGACCCTGGCGGCGCGTCGTCGCCGTACCCGGGTCGTTAATTTGCGTGACGAGTGGGCGAGGCTTCAGCTTATCGTGGTCGCTCGTCGCTTCGATCGGTTATCGGGGCCCGCAGCCATGATGCTTTTGCATCTGGACCCAGGCAGGAAAGGACGGGCGACCTCTTGAAGGAAATCGCCCTGTAAGCAGTTCGCTGCTCAGTTAAATTTGAGGCCTAGCGTTTTCACGATTTTTTGCCATTGGCTGGCTTGCCCTGGCAACAGGGCGGCGAATTCGGCCGGCGTGTTGCCAACGGCAACCAGGCCTGCCTCGCGAAGCCGAGTTTGAATCTCGGGCTCGGCCAGCGCCAGGCGGTATTCGGAGGCCAGGCGATCGACGATGGCGGCCGGCGTGCCGCGCGGCGCGAACAGGCCCCACCAGCCGCGGTTCAGTTCGGCGTCGATAGCGGGGTATCCGCTTTCCACGACCGTGGGAACCTGCGGCATTGCGGCGAGCCGCTGTGAAGCAGCGACAGCGATGGGGCGTACCTGCTTACCCTGGAGTTGCGCGCGTAGCGCCGCGTAGCCGATCACCATGAACTGCACTTCATTGGCCACAAGATCGTTGGCGGCCGCGGCAGCGCCTTTGTACGGAATATGAACTGCACTGAGCCCTGCCGCTCGCGTGAATAGTTCGCCCGCGAGGTGCGGCGGCGTGCCCTGGCCTGGCGACGCGTAATTGAATTTTCCCGGTTGCGCGCGCATGTCTTCGATCAGTTCGCGCAGGCTGGTGTGGGGGAGCTTGCTGTTTACCCAAAACACCAGCGGTACCTCCACCAGCATCGTGATCGGCATGAACTCCTTGAGCGGATCAAACGGCGGCTTGTCCGTCATGAATTGGTTGGTCACCAGGACATTGGCCGGACCGATCAGGATGGTGTAGCCATCTGCGGGTGAGTTGAGGACCGCCTGCGCACCGATATTGCCGCCGCCGCCGGGGCGATTCTCAACGAAGATGCGCTGGCCCAGACGCTTTTCAACTTGCGCGTTGGTAATCCCCATCACAGCCTCAACCACGCCGCCCGTCGCTGACGGAACGACCATGCGAACGGGCTTGGAAGGCCAATCTTGCGAGCGTGCATCGGCTGCCAGCGTGAGGCCGGCCAGAAACGCAACCGAAGCCAGGAGGCGCATCGCGGGTGTCGCTGCGCCGGCATGACGAGGCCTGAGAAATAAACAGTTCATGACCCTGGATCCTCCAATCAGAATTTCGGAAAGATTTGCCGATCTGCAAGCCACCGCGACATTTCCATCCGCTTGCCAACGGGCGCGGAGCGAAAGCCCTCATGAAGCTCCTTGTTCGGCCAGACATGAGAGGCAGTAACTGCCATACGCGTCGTGATGGCTTCTTTCGTGACGTTGAACACCATCAGATCTTTGGCGAGCGCGAGCGGGCCCGCGTAATGCGTTCGAATGGCTGACTCGATTTCCGGCGCGGTATCGAAGTCATTAAAGAAGTGGTAGGCAACCGCCAGCCTGGGCCCGCACTCTGCGAACACTTTGCCCGCTTCCACCGGGTCGGAGTGGACGATGGTGCCCACTGCGCGCGCCATCCGCTCCGGATAGCCGGAACGCTCCATCAGCTGTTTGACGGTATTGAAGGTTTCATGGATGAGCACATCCGCGCCTTTACCGTTTTCGACCATGAACCACGACGGGGTGGTGTCGCCCGAGTAAACAAAGCTGAGGCCATTCCAGTCGAGGCGCAGGCTGACCGGACCGTCATAAATATGCACCGCGGGGAAGCTCGTGATTTTCACCCCGTTCCGGTCGTAGATGACGTGTACTTTCGAGTAGTCAAATTCATGAACGTTGACCTCAGCGCCCAGCATGTTGGCGGTGCCGCGCCGGGTTTCGGTATCCCAGGCGTAGGACTCGCGCTGTTTCTGAACAAAGTGGGCGAATCCGAATCTCGGCTCATTGCTCGAGGGGCCGTACACCTCAAGCGGCACCGATCTTCCGCCCAGCCAGCTGCCGATCCAGATCTGCGCAAAGTCGCCAACATGATCGGTATGCAGGTGGGTTGCGAAGTAGGCGGTCATCGCCTGATAGGCAATTTCAAGCGCACAGAAATTGGTCTGTGTTCCAAATCCAAAATCGAACATGAATTTGTCGCCGTTACCCAGTTCGATCAGCCAGCCCGCGTTCGCCTGCGCGGGGCGCAGGAACGGACGACCCGTTCCAAGCGCGACGATCCGCATTTCATTGGGGCCAAGCGGTTCGGTATTCGGGAAATAGTGTTCTCGGTGTCTCGCGGCCATCACTGGCTCCTGGATGTCGGACGGGTGAAAACGCCTGAGTCTGAAGAGAATTCAATGGCAATGCCGCGTGCGTTTCAAATTTGGTGTTGCATTTTATGCATCAGGGCGTCCCAATCAATGCGCTATCGCCGGAAACAGGCTCTCTCTATGATTCAGAAAAACCATCCCTCTGTCCTGCCTTCAGGAGACCCGCCCATGGCTTCATCCCTGCTCAAACGCGCCACGATTGTCTGCCTCGTCGCCACGCCATGGCTTGCGTTTGCACAGGCAGGTCCAGGGGATATCCCACCCGCGCAGTGAAGGTGATCGTGCCGGCGGCGGTGGGAAGCCTTACCGACCCCGTCGCGCGCGTCGTGGCGGAAGACATGGGGCGTCGCACCGGCCAGAACTGGGTCGTTGAAAATCGACCGGGGGCGGGGGGGATCATCGGCACCGACGCAATAGCCAAGGCGGCGCCGGACGGCTATACGCTGATGCTGACCGCCAACAACTTCATCATCACGCCAAGCCTTTACCGCAATGTCACTTACAAGGTGCCCGCTGATTTCGCTCTCATCGGCATGGTGGGGCGTGGCGACAATCTGCTGGTGGCGTCGGCCGCAAGCGGCATTCGCAACATCGCCGACCTGGTGGCCCGTGCCAAGGCCAGCAGCATGGCCATCAACTACACATCACCCCTGATCGGATCGGCCGCGCACCTGACAGTGGAACTGTTCAAGCGCAACGCCGGTATCGCGCTCAATCATGTCGCGTACAACAATTCGGGGCAGGGCATTACCGACACCGTGGCGGGGCTCATACCGGTCAACGTGATGGGTATCAGCACCGCGCTTCCGTACATTCAGTCGGGCAAGCTGGTACCGCTTGCCTGGACGGGCACCGAGCGCGCGCCCGAGTTGCCCGATACGCCCACGTTTGTGCAGGCGGGCTTCAAGGACGTGCATATGGGTCTCTGGTTCGCGCTGGTGGGGCCCGCGGGGCTACCGGCCGACATGGTCACCTGGTTGAATGGCCAGCTTAATGCCTCGCTTCGTTCCACTGCGGTAATCGAGCGTCTGAAGTCGTTTCGCATCGATCCGCAGCCAGGCTCGATCAAGGATCTGACCGCACTGGTCGAGCGCGAGCTGCCGCAATACCAGAAGCTAGCCGCTGGAACCGGGCTCAAGCTCGATTGATCCCATCTCTTTAGCGGATCTCATCATGAGCGAAGCCCGCGCGACCGCCTTCTATTGGTGCGCAGATGCTGGCGCGCCGATGATTGCCGCGTCGCAGCTGCAGGTTGAGGCTGGGTCGGGCATCGTCGGCGACCGGTATGCGCTTGGACTGGGCGCGTATTCAGCCACCGAGCCCGACAAGCCCCGACACCTCACGCTGATCACTCAGGACGGTATCAATACCGCCAACGCCTGGCAGCTTGCCGCCGGGCTTGATGCCGGGCTTGATCCTTTCCCCGCCGAACTCACCCGTCGCAATGTGGTGATGGAGGGGATGACCGCGAGTGAACTGAATCGGTGGGTTGGCCGACGGTTCAGGCTCGGAGCGCTGTTGTGTGAAGGGGTCGAGCTTGCAACGCCGTGCGAGCGACCCTCTGCGCTCAGCGGAATCGACGGTTTTCCCGAGGCGTTTGATGGCCGCGGTGGGTTACGGGTGCGGGTGCTCGAGGGCGGTACGCTTCATCGCGGTGACAGGCTGCTGGACGAGGCTGCCTGATCAGAAAGCGGCGCGATGCGTCCGCGCACCACCGTATGCCGAATCGTGCGGTCGTCGCCCAACAAGCGGCGCGATGCGTCCGCGCACCACCGTATGCCGAATCGTGCGGTCGTCGCCCAGCACAATCAGCGCAAAGAGCCTGGCCTGGTCCGATGCGGCGGCAGCCCAGCGGCGAGCAAGCAGCGGCTTGGTCGCCGGATCGATCACGATGAAATCGGCGTCGTTACCCGCTTGAATAGAGCCCAGCCGATGGTCAAGGCCCAGCGCGGCCGCACTTCCCGCGCTGGCATGCCACCAGAGCGTTGAGGGCGAAAGATAGTGGCCGCCAAGCCGGGCAATTTCGTAGGCGGCCATCATGCTACGGAAGGGCGAAAACGATGATCCGCCACCGATATCGCTTGCCAGCGTCCAGCGATGGGCTGCTTCAGAAAAGTTGAACAACCCGCTGCCAAGAAACAGATTCGACGTTGGACAGACGGCGGCCAGGGCGTCGTGGTCTTTGAGGAGAGCCCGATCCCGGTCATCCAGGTAAATGCAGTGGCCCCAGATTGACCGCGGCCGCACCAGCCCGAACCGCTCGTAAACCGCCAGGTAGCTGCGGTCGCCTGGAAACAGTGATCGGACCCAATCAATCTCCTGACGGTTTTCAGCCACATGCGATTGAACAAACACGTCGGGAAAGGCGCGTGCGATCTCGCCCGCTCCGGCCAGTTGCCGCTCCGTGGACGTGGGTGCGAAGCGGGGGGTGATCGCGTAGTGAAGACGTGCCTTGCCGTGCCACCTGCCGATGAGGGCTTCGGTGTCCCGTAGCGATT
>VGHA01000078.1 GCA_016868375.1 Betaproteobacteria bacterium
CTGCGGGCGCAGTGCTGGTGGGCGCGCTCAACATGGACGAGTATGCCTACGGCTTTACCACTGAGAACAGCCATGTCGGCCCGACGCGCAATCCGCATGATCCGACGCGTATCGCAGGCGGGTCTTCGGGAGGCTCGGGTGCCGCGGTGGCGGCCGGACAGGTGCCGCTGGCGCTGGGCTCTGATACCAACGGGTCGATCCGCGTGCCCGCATCGCTCTGTGGTGTGTTGGGTCTGCGGCCCACCTTCGGTCGCCTGCCGCGAACCGGCGCGTATCCGTTTGTCGCCAGCCTGGATGTGCTGGGTCCGTTGGCCCGCAGCAGTCTCGACCTGAAGCTGGCTTATCACGCGATGCAGGGCTCTGACGCGGCCGATCCGGCGAGCCTGATTGCACCCGCCGCCCCTGCCCAACATGAGCCGGGTTCCCGATCGCTCAAGGGTTTGAGAATTGCGGTCCTCGAAGGCTACTTCCACGATCACGCCGGTGATCAGGCGCGTGAGGCGGTCTCGACTGTGGCGCGTGCGTTAGGCGCCACCGATCATGCAACGCTGGCGGGCGCCGATGCGGCGCGTGCGGCGGCGTTTCTGATCACCAATGCCGAAGGGGGCGCGCTTCACCTGGATGATCTGCGGGCGCGCGCCGATGACTTTGATCCGCTGATCCGCGATCGAATGCTGGCGGGGGCGCTGCTGCCTGCCGCCTGGGTCAACCGCGCACGCCGAATTCGACAACGATTTGCACGCGAGGTGGCGGATCTTTTTCGGCGCTTCGACGTGCTGCTTGCTGCTGCAACCCCGGGACCCGCCACCGAAATCGGTGCGGCAACCATGACGATCAATGGGCGGTCAGTGCTGACGCGCCCCAATACGGGCCTGCTCACGCAACCGATCTCGTGTGTGGGGCTACCCGTGTGTACCGTGCCCGTGTGGTCATCCCGCAGTGACTGTCGGCTACCGGTGGGGGTGCAGCTGATTACCGCGCCATGGCGAGAGGATCTGGCGCTGCAGGTGGCCGCAGCGCTCGAGCAGGCAGGGGTGGTGCACGCGCCGGTGGCCTCGCTGTAAGTTAAATATCGGTTGCGTCATGCCCTGATTCGGCCTGTGGCGGTTGGCTGAGCAGCGCACGCAGGTGATCGGCCAGCGCTGTTGCAATCACGGGCATCGAGCGTTCGCGTAAATGCGCAAGTACCAGCTGCCCGCGCGGAAAGCCGCGGTCCTCGATGTCGCGGGCAACCAAGTGGCCGCCATCGCTGACGGCACCGAGCGCAATCTGAAAGGTGATCGCCTGGTCGTGCAGCAGGCAGCCGCGGAGGAACTCGAAGCTGTTGCTCTCGATGATGGGTGCGAGTCGCAGGGAGCTGCGCGCCATCCAGCGATCCAGGAGCTGACGACCTCCAATGTCCGGATCGGCCAGCACGATCGGGTAGTCCACGCACTGGCGCAGTCGCACCGATGTTCCGGCCCGGGCGAGCGGGTGGTCGCGGTGCATGAGCAGCATCAGTTTCTGTTCGAAGCTTGCGAGCGCCTCAATGTCGGGGTCGGCGTCGAGCCCGAAGGTGAGCGCGAGATCGCTCTCGTAACTTCGCAAGGCTGCAATCGCCTGGCGGCGGTCGGCAATCTTCACCTCGAAATCCACCAGCGGGTGGAGTGCCCGGAACGAGGCCAGCGCCGCCGGAAGAAACGCCGGCGCCGTTGCCTGGCTCGCAATGAGGCGGATCTTGCCCCGACGCAGCCCCTTCAGATCTTCAATGGCCGAGCGAACCTGATCAAGCGCTGCGCCGCGCTCGCGTACGTATTGGATGAACAGCTCGCCTGCGGCGGTGAGCCGCATGCCGCGGGGCAGGCGTTCGAACACGGGTGTTCCCAACTCCTCCTCGACATCAAGCAGCCGGCGGTTGACCGCCGAGGCGGCCACATGCAGGCGCTCGGCGGCCTGGCGGATTGAGCCGCAGCGGGCGATTTCGTCGATGTATCGCAGGTGTCGAAGATGATTCATGGGCTTTTTATACGTTGCCGAAATGGCAACAACATTAGCTTTAAAAAGAATTTCAAGGCAACGGATTCTGGCATGTCTCCTGCACCCTCGACAGCATGAACAAACAAAAAACTTCCACTGCCCCCGTGCCCAGCGACCTTATGTTCGGTCCTGGTGCGTCAACCAGCTGGCGCTCGGATGGGCGTCGCACCAGTCTGGTGCGGCATGCCCCACGCCCGCGCCCGGTGCAGCTTGATGCTGCCGGTGATGCCATCGAATTTGATCTGGCGAGATCGGCGCTGGTGGTCATCGACATGCAAAACGATTTCTGCCATCCGAAGGGCTGGTTCGGCCAGCGGGGTGTTCGTTTGGCGCCCATGAGAAAGCCGATACCGGTGCTGCAGCAGTTGCTGCCCGCCTGGCGCGGTGCGGGCGCGCCGGTGATCTGGTTGAACTGGGGAATTCGTGCTGATCGGCTGAATCTTCCGGCCAGCATCCTGTTCAAGGGCAAGCGCACGGCCGAAGCGGTGGGTTATGCCGACCGCTCGCCTGAAGACCGTGGGCAGTCCCTGGTGCGGGGTCACTGGGGGGCGCAGGTGGTCGATGAGCTTGCCGTGCTCGATACCGACATCACGGTTCACAAGCACCGACTGTCGGGCTTCTGGGACAACGAGCTCGACAGCCTGCTGCGCGGCCTGGATGTTCGAACGCTGTTCTTTGCCGGCGTGAACACGGACCGCTGCGTGTTCTCGTCGCTGCAGGACGCGGGTTTCCTGGGCTACGACTGCATTCTGCTTGCGGATGCCTGCAGCACCCCGTCGCCCGCTTATGTCACGCGTGCCATCCACATGCTGGTGCGCCAGCTGCACGGCTTTGTCGCGCAGTCATTCGATTTGATTGCAGCACTCCCTTCCCCTTCGTCCTCTCCATCCCGAAAAGGAAAACGCTGATGAAAGCCTCTGTCTTCACGTCGCGCATCCGTCGTTCGCTGGGTCTTGCCGCGTTGTCGCTTGCGACTTGCGTGGCGCTGGTGGGTACCCACGCGCCTGCCCAGGCTCAGACCCGCATCAAAATGGTCCTGAACTGGAAATACCAGGGGCCGCAAGCCTGGTTCTTTATTGCCCAGGACCGTGGCTACTTCAAGGCCGAGGGTCTTGATGTTGAGATTGACCAGGGCGAGGGCTCGTCGGCACCGATCGCCAAGATTGCGGCAGGCGCCTACACCGCGGGCTTCGGCGACATCAATGCCGCGATTGATTTCGCTTCCCGGCGTCCCGCCGAAGCGCCCGTGGGCGTCTTCATGATCTACAACACGCCGCCGTTCACGATTGCCGTTCGCGCCAACGGTCCGATCAAGTCGCCCAAAGATCTGGAAGGCCGCACCATCGGTGGCCCAGCCAATGACGGCGCGCTGAAGCTGTTCCCCGCGTTCTCCAAAGTGGCGAAGTTTGATGCCAGCAAAGTCAACGTGTCGAACATGGCGCCCAATCTGCGCGAGCAGATGCTGCTGCGCGGTCAGGTGGACGGGGTGTTCGGCTTCATCAACACCATCTGGTTCAGCGCGCTGCTGGTGGGTATTGATCCCGCCAAAGACCTGCGCTTCATCAACTACGGCAACCACGGCATGGATCTGTACTCGAACACGATCCTGTTCTCGCGCAATTTTGTGCGCGACAACCCCAAAGCCGTGGAAGGCTTCATCCGTGCGCTGAACCGGGCAATGAAGGACGTGATCGCGAATCCCGAAGCCGGCATGGATGCGGTGATGAAGCGTGAGCCGCTGCTTAAGCGCGATCTCGAGCGCGACCGTCTGTTTGCCACGCTGAAACAGGAGATGAGCCACCCCGAAATCGCCAAGATCGGCTTCGGTGACATTGATGTCGAGCGGATGAAGCGCGCGATCTCGATCGTGGTTGAGTCGAACCAGCTGCCGCGCTCGCCTGCTGTTGAAGACGTTTTCAACCGTTCGTTCCTACCCCCCATGGCTGATCGCATCAAAGGTTTCTGAACATGGATCTTCAACTGAATGACCAGGTGGTATTCATCACCGGCCCAGCCAAAGGCATGGGCCGCGCGGTCTCGCTTGCCTTCGCTCGCGAGGGCGCGAAGCTCGCGCTGGTCGGGCGCGACACGGCGGCCATCGAGCCGGTGGCTGCCGAGGCGCGAGCGCTGGGTGTGGATGCCATCGTGATCGCCTGCGACATCACCTCGGCGTCTCAGACCGACGCCGCGGCCGCCGAAACGCTCAAGCGCTTTGGTCGAATCGATGTGCTGGTCAATGTGGCGGGTGGGTCAGGTCCAATCGGCAAGACCGGATGGGAAACCACCACGGATGAGTTCAACGAAATTGTTGAACTCAACATGACCGGCTGCTTCAACACGATGCGGGCCGTGCTGCCCGGCATGATCGATCAGCGCTCCGGGCGGATCGTCAATGTCGGCGGCACGTTCGGCATGCGCGGCCGCGCCGGGCGCATGGCGTATTCCGCGTCCAAGTGGGGGCTGCGTGGCATTACCAAAAGCTTCGCGCTTGAGGCCGGCCCCTACGGCATCAATGTGAACTGCGTGGCGCCAGGGATGGTGGACGGGCCGCGCTTTCGCGAAAAAGTCTGCGCCAACATGGCGCAGAAGCTGGGCATCACATTGGAGGAAGCCATGACGCGGCATGCCGCCGACTATGCGCTTCGCAGGGTGTCCACCGATGACGATGTGGCCAATGCCTGCCTGTTTCTGGCCAGCGCGGTATCGCGCCAGATCACCGGCGTCGACCTGCCGGTCGATGGCGGCTGGGCCATGCTTTGAAGGACGAACCGATGAATGCAGTGGTCGATCTGGTCATTCGGGGCGCGCAGGTGGTAAGCGGCTCTGCGATCTACAACGCCGCCGTGGCGGTAAACGGCGAGCGCATCGTGGCGGTGGGAGAAGAAGCGCTGATGCCGCCGGCGCGGCAGACGGTGGACGCAACCGGGCTCTACCTGCTGCCGGGCGCCATCGATAGCCATGTGCATTTCCGCGATCCAGGCTATCCGAGAAAAGAAACCTGGAAGACAGGCTCAGCGGCCGCGGCCTGCGGTGGGGTCACCACGGTGTTCGAGATGCCGAACACCAACCCGCCCACCGGCACGATTGAAGCGCTTCGGATGAAGCTCGATGCCGCGCGCTCGTCCTATGTGGACTACGGTATTCATGCGCTGTTTGATGACAGCACGGTCGATCGCCTGGAAGAGCTGCTTGACGCGGGCGCCACCAGCTTCAAGGCATTCGTTGGCAATACGTTCGGCAATTTGCCAGCACCCACGGATGGCGCGCTGCTTGAAGGCTTTGAGACACTGGCCGCGCGTGGGGTGCGCACCGTTGTGCACGCCGAGAACTCATCGATCATGGCGCGCCGTGAAATGCGCTTGAAGGCCTTTGGCCGAACCGATCCGCTTGCGCACCTGGCGGCGCGTCCCGCGGTGGCCGAAATTGAAGCGATCGGCCGGGTGATCACGCTGGCCGAATGGACAGGCGCGCGTATCCATATCGCACATCACAGTTCGGCCGATTCGCTGTTTCTGATCCGCGATGCGAAGCGTCGCGGTGTCGACATCACCGTCGAGACCTGCCCGCAGTACATGCTGATCAACACCGACCACATGAAGAAGCTGGGTGGCCTGCTTCGATTGAACCCGCCGATCCGCGAGCCGCGACACAACGAGCCTCTCTGGCAGGCGCTCAAAGAGGGTTTGATCGATATGATCGCCACCGATCATGCGCCGCATACGCCCGAGGAAAAAACCCGCGAGGACATCTGGGCCTGCGACTGCGGCTTTCCCGGTGTGGAAACGCAGATGCCGCTGATGCTCACCGAAGTGAATCGCGGCCGTGCCACGCTCATGGACTACGTGCGCTGGAGCGCCGAGGCGCCGGCACGCGCCTGGGGCATCTGGCCGCTGAAAGGTCGAATCGCACCCGGCGCGCATGCCGACATCGTGCTGATCGACATGAATCGTCGCGGCCGGGTCAACCAGGGGCGTCTGCAGTCCATCAGCCGCATTTCGCCCTGGCATGGCCGCACCGTGGTCGGCATGCCACTGCACACCATTGTGCGCGGTCGCTTTGTGATGCGCGATGGCGAACTGGTGAGCGATGCGGCCGGGTGGGGCGCATCGGTGAAACCCATCCAGCAGATGCCGCCCGCCATCCCGCGCAACACCGACACCACGACGCGCGCGATTGCCACGCGGCCCGCGGATGCACCCGCATCATCGCGTCCGGTGGACGGTGTTCAGGACACGCTCTGGGCCGACGAGTCCTATCTGCACCCGCTCGCGAAAAGCGGCCACTGATCATGAGAGTTCAGAAAGTCACTGTGCAGCGCGTGGCGTGCACCGGCCCGGGCGATCTGTCGGCCGTGCGAGCGTTGATCGCCTCGGGTGCGCTCAACCCCCGCGACATCGTCGCGGTCATGGGGAAAACCGAAGGCAACGGCTGCGTCAATGACCACACGCGCGAGTATGCGAGCGTGATGTGGGCGGGGCTGCTTGCCGAGGCGCTCGGCTGCAGCACCGACGAGGCGCATCTCCGCGTGGCGCTGGTGATGTCGGGCGGTACCGAGGGTGTGCTCTCGCCGCACTTCACCGTGTTCAGCCGCAGCTGGACTGAGGTGGCGCAACCCGCCAGCGATAAGCGGATGGTGATCGGCTGCGCCCAGACGGCTGCGTTCGCACCCGAACACCTGGGCCGGCTCGAGCAGGCACGAGCCACTGCCGATACGGTGCGCGCGGCCATGCGCGATGCAGGCCTCACTGACCCGGCCGACGTTCACTTTGTTCAGGTGAAGTGTCCGCTGCTGACCTCAACCAAGGTGGGTGACTGTCTGTCGCGCGGGCTTGAGCCGGTTACCCGCGACACCTATGAATCCATGGGTTACTCGCGCGGTGCGTCTGCGCTGGGTGTCGCGATGGCGTTGGGTGAAACCGACGCGGCCACCCTGAAAGAGTCGGATGTGTTGTCCGACTGGGGGCGGTTCTCAAGCCGCGCGTCGGTCTCGGCAGGCATTGAGCTCGATGCCAATGTGGTGATTGTCTTTGGCCAGTCGGTAGCCAGTGCGTCTGACGTGGCAATCGGTCATGCCGTGATGCGCGATGCGATTGACGCGCGCTCGGTGCGCCGCATGCTTGTTGAGCAGTTCGGGCTCGACCCCGACCAGGATGGCGGCGTGGATGATCGGCTGGTCAATCTGCTTGCCAAAGCCGAAGCCAGTCCTGATGGCCAGGTGCGTGGCTCGCGCCACACGATGCTCAACGACTCCGACATCCACAGTACCCGGCACGCCCGTGCCGCGGTGGGCGCGGTGCTCGCCTCGGTGGCAGGACACAGCGCGCTCTATGTGTCTGGCGGTGCCGAGCATCAGGGCCCACCCGGTGGTGGCCCCGTTGCTGCGATCGTTCGAATCCAACCGACGGCAACGGCCGTCTAACCCGCGAGGCAAGCGATGGCTGAACCTTCCTTCATTGAACTGAGCGATGTGTCGTTGCGCTACGGCACGGGTACGGTTGCGCTCGCCCGCACGTCGTTGTCAATCGAGACCGGCGATTTCGTGGCACTGGTGGGCCCCAGCGGCTGCGGCAAGTCCACCATTCTGAAGCTGGTGGCGGGTCTGTTGCAGCCCACGTCGGGCGGTGTGATCGTTCGCGGTCGCGAGCAGGGGAGCCCCTCGGTGGGGGGCGAGCGCCTCAGGCTGGGCATCGCCTTTCAGAATCCCACGATGCTGCCGTGGCTCACGATTCGCGAGAACGTGATGATTCCGCTCAAGATCGTGCCACCGTTTCGCGCCAGCTACCGCGCCAAGCGCAACAGCGAATTTGCCGATCGCGCCGAAGCGCTGCTGGCGCAGGTGGGCCTGAAGGGCTTTGGTGACAAGCGGCCCTGGCAATTGTCAGGGGGTATGCTGCAGCGCGCGTCCTTGTGTCGTGCGCTCATTCATGATCCGCAGCTGCTCCTGCTTGATGAACCGTTTGGCGCACTCGATCAGTTCACGCGTGAAGAGCTGTGGGCGATCATGCAGAGCCTGTGGATCGAGCGTCGACCCACGGTGCTGCTGGTCACGCACGACCTGCGCGAAGCCGCCTATCTCGCCAACCGGATCTGCGTCATGAGCTCGCGGCCGGGCCGAATTCTCGAAACGCGCGAGGTGCCGTTCAGCCGTCCGCGCACGATCCAGTCCAGTTACGCGCCAGAAATGGCTGCGCTGGTGCAGGCGCTTCGCATGCGAATTGCCGAGGCGCGCAGTCAGGAAGATCAGGCCGAATCCCAGGAGGTGGCAGCATGAGTTGGTCTCCCCGTTTACGTCAGCGTCTGTTGTCAGCGCTTGCGCTGGTCTCATTCTTTCTGCTTTGGGAAGTGATCTGTCTGGTCGTAGGTGTGTCCGACCTCATCCTGCCGCGGCCCTCGCAGATTGCGGTGGTGCTTTGGGAGAAAATGCCCCTGCTGTGGCCCCACACGCTTCAGACTCTGAAGACCACGCTGGCGGGCTTTGCGCTGGGTGTGCTTACCGGCATTGTCATTGGCGTTGCCATCGGCTCGTCGAAGCTTGCGTACGACGTTGCGTATCCGCTGCTGGTGGGCTTCTCCAGCATTCCGAAGGTTGCGGTCGTGCCGATCTTCGTGGTGTGGTTTGGCGCGGGCACGGTGCCGGCCATTCTTACCTCCATGGTCATCAGTATTTTCCCGGTGGTGGTCAACGTCGCAACCGGGCTTGCCAGTACCGAGCCTGAATTGGAGGACGTGTTGAAGGTGCTGGGCGCCAGCCGTCGCGATGTGCTCTGGAACGTAAGTCTGCCGCGGGCCATGCCCTACCTGTTCGCCTCGCTCAAGATCGCCATCACGCTGGCGTTCGTGGGCACGGTGCTGGCAGAAACGGTGGCGGCCAATCGCGGAATCGGCAACGTGATGATCATCGCGAGCGGCAATTTCGACGTGGCCCTGGTGTTCTCGGGCCTGGTCATCCTGGCCGCCTTGGGGGTGACGCTGTATCTGGTATCGTCGTGGCTCGAATCGCGGGTTACCGGCTGGTCGCAGCGCAAGGGTGACATGGCGATGGTCTGAACCCTGGTAACGGTAGGCAATATGGGCGCGCTGCGTTGCGTGGCAGTGTTTTGTGGATCGAATTTCGGCAGCACGCCGCACTATGCGGACGCGGCGCGTGCATTGGGCCAGGCGCTGGGGCAGCGCGGCATCAGTCTCGTGTATGGCGGTACGCACATGGGGCTGATGGGTGTGCTGGCCGACGCGGCGCTGCAAGCTGGGGCCGACGTCACCGGCATCATCAACCGCCGCCTGCACGACCGGGGGCATTTGCACACCGGGCTTACCCGGCACGAAATCGTGCCTGACATGCGGGTTCGTAAAGCCCGCATGGGCGAGTTGGCTGATGCCTTCATCGCACTGCCTGGTGGCCTGGGTACGCTCGAAGAACTGTTTGAAGCCGCCACGCTGACGCAATTGGGCGATCACAACGGTCAGTCGGCCAAGGCTTGCGGCGCGCTCAATGTGCGCGGCTTCTTCGATCCCATGCGCGCGCTGCTCGACCGGGCAGTGTCCGAAGGCTTCATGAAGTCCGCCCACAACGACATGATCGTCATGTCGCCTGACCCGCACCTGCTGCTCGAGTCGCTCGCCAATTGGCAGGCACCCAGCGTCAATAAATGGATCACCCCCTCTCAAGGAACCGGATCATGAAAATTCGTATCACCGCGGGTGGACATCAGCTCATCGCCGAAGCCAACCCGGATGCCCCGCGCACCGTGGCCGCGTTTGCCAAGCTGCTGCCGTATCGCCAGAAAATCATTCATGTGCGCTGGAGCGGTGAAGGTTGCTGGGTGCCGCTGGGCGATTGGGTGCTTGAGGACGGGCAGGGCAAGGTCAGCTTCGAAAACGCCACCAGCCATCCGGCACGGGGCGACATCCTGTTTTACCCCGGCGGCTATAGCGAAACCGAGATCATCATGGCCTACGGGGCCTGCTGCTTTGCGAGCAAACTTGGGCAACTCGCGGGCAACCATTTCCTTACCATCACCGAAGGCCGCGAAAACCTTCGCACGCTGGGTGTGAAGGTGCTGTGGGAAGGCGCGCAGGACATCGTCTTCGAAGCCATCAGCTGATCGGGCTGTGGCACTGCAGTCGGCGGGGCTGCGGGTATCGCAGCTTCGCGAGCAGCTTCGCGCATGGGGGGCCGGGCCGCTTCATGAGGGGCGTGTCATGCGGCTCTGGACCCACGCACTGCCCTGGGATAGTCCACGGCGGCACCCTGCCGACCATCTGCCGCGTCAGCTCGATCTGGCGTTCCCAGAACTCATCAAGTCGCTTGAGCGACTTGCCAGCCTTCAACTGCGCGAGCCCAGCAGTGATGATGAGGGCGAGCGCCTGTTGTTTGAACTGGCCGATGGTCAGACGGTTGAGTCGGTACTGCTCGCGCGCGGTGGCGTGTGCGTCTCCACGCAGGTGGGATGCGCGGTCGGCTGCACCTTTTGCATGACGGGTCGTTCGGGGCTGCTGCGGCAACTGGGCAGCGCGGAGATCGTGGCGCAGGTCGTTCAGGCGCGACGCCTCCGAGCGGTGCGCAAGGTTGTGTTCATGGGCATGGGCGAGCCTGCGCACAATCTCGACAATGTGCTTGAGGCCATCGAACTGCTCGGCACCGAAGCCATGATCGGTCATCGCAATCTGGTGTTTTCCACTGTAGGTGACCGACGGGTCTTTGAACTGCTGCCGCAGGGTCGGGTGCGCCCCGCGCTTGCGCTGTCCCTGCACAGCACGCGCGCGGCGCTGCGCGAATTGCTTCTGCCCCGCGCGCCGCGGCTTGATCCCGCCGAACTGGTGGCGTTGGCCCAAGACTATGGCCGCCAGATTGGCTATCCGGTGCAGTACCAGTGGACGCTCATCGAAGGCGTCAATGACACCGATGAAGAAATCGAAGGCATCGTGCGGCTGTTGGCTGGCCAGTATGCGGTCATGAACCTGATTCCGCTGAACGCCATACCCGACTCGCCTTATCGCCGGCCCTCATGGGAGCGCGCCGCCGCCATGGCAAGAACGCTGCATCAGCG
This sequence comes from Betaproteobacteria bacterium, assembly GCA_016868375.1. Lineage (GTDB taxonomy): Bacteria > Pseudomonadota > Gammaproteobacteria > Burkholderiales > Burkholderiaceae_E > SYIM01. The sequence goes on from VGHA01000078.1 coordinate 11,064, forward strand.
TGGCGTGCTCGCCAAGCTCAGACGCTCGGCGGCCCAGGACGTTGAGGGCGGATGCGGTCAGTTACGCGCCCGAACCATTGCGATTCAACCGGGCGGGCGTGCACCGGGCGCACGGGGTGCAGCGCCCGCAGCGGGCGTGTTGCGGGCGGGGGCTGCAGTGGCTGCCGCCGGGGCAGGGCCCGCGGCGGCACCTGAGGCAGGCGTGGCGGGCCCCTGATCGGGAAGCTCACAGGCCGCCTTCAGCAGATCTGCATCGGGTGTGTCAGGTGGCACATTGAACCAGTCGTCGTTCTCACTGGTGCCCAGCAACTTGCCATCGCCACCGGTCTGGCTGAAATAACTGGCCTCGAGCCTGCGCGCGCGCTGGTCCTTGCAGTCGATTTGAACCAGCGCCCGAAATGACCGCACGCCGCTATGAGAATAGGGCGCAGGATTGGTGATGGGCAGAGGATGGTTGACCAGCACCCACACGCGTGCCAGGTCTCCCGCACGACGCGCGGTGCCGGTTTCCATCATCCAGACGTCGCCATTGCGTGCCTTGCTCACCTCATTCCACTGAGCCTGTGCGCTGGCCCTACCAGCGCCAAGGGTCAGCGCCAGCGAGATCGCGAACGACGCTGTCCGGCAGACACGCATGCTTGAAGACGCTTTCATCAGAGTGATCGCTGGTTAAAGACCCATTGGCGCGACGCGACGAAATTGAACACCATACAGAGCCCGGTGGCCAGTCCCTGAGCAAACCACACGGGTGCCTCGAACGAGCCGTGAACCAGCCGGAACAGTAGTGCGTTCAGCACGATGGACCCCGCCGCGACAACAGTGTGCCTGGGTAAGGCGCGAGCGTGCGGTACATCCGACTCGAACGTGTGGCGACGGTTCGCCCAATAAGCCACGGCTGCCCCAACCAGTGATCCTACAAACGTGGCAATCAGCGGCGAGGCCCATTGCAGCATGATCAGCGCAGCCATTGCTGCAAAGTGCGCAAGCGTGGCCGCACCGCCCACCACCGCAAAGCGCAGTGCCTGCGTGAGCAGGCTTGCGGGGCTGCGACCCGGTATGTTCATTGCGTGGCCCCGGCGTTGTCCGCCAGCGCCCGGCCAGTATGCGGCGGCACTTCAAACACCGTCAGCCGCTGTTCAATAGGGTGAGGAAACCGCCAGCCGCTGCGGGCTGCAGCGATGGTTCGGGGTGCGATCGGCAGACCCCTGGCTTCGAGCCATTCCCGTGCGCGCAACTGGCAAGGGTTGCCACCCGGCAGGGGCGGGCAGAGCAGCACGCCGTGTTCGCGCGTCCAGCTGGGATGTGGGGCCAGCGATGCCTCGCGGCTGTCAGGAAACCCGGGCAGGGCGCGGATTGCCGGGTCACCGTAGAAGGCAAGCATGGCATTGTCCGGCCAGGCGCCGCCCGACCAGCCGAGTTGCTGCTTCGGGTGCAGTGCGCGCCAATCATTGACCACCGCCTGGGCGAGCGGCTGGGTGGCGCGGTAGTAGTCGCGCTGCCCGGTAAGTGCGTACCCAATTGCCAGCGCAACAGACGTCAGCCATACCGTTCCCAGCACGTAGGCGGTAAGCCGGGGTGAAGTGATACCTAACGAAGCCCCATGCGCTGCAAGCTGTTTGCCCGCCTCTGCGGCCGACGCGTTCGACAGGTTACGAAGCCACAAGAGGGGAAACGCGAAACCGATTGGAATCGCCCAGGGTGTGGAAAGCTCAACCGCCCCGGCCAGGCCAAAACCGAGGCTGGCCGCCCACGGGGTGAATGCCAGCCAGAACACGCTGTCGCGCCAGCCGATAGGGCGCCATGCGCGAGCGAGCAGGCCGGGCAGGCTGGGGCGCTCGCCCCGGCGCTTCATCGCGACGAAGAACACCCCTACGCAGGCCAGCCAGCCGGGCGCCCAATAAAAAAACGGTGCCAGTGCAAATCGCGCGGTCATGGCGGCGCTGAACTGTCCGCCGCCCTGATCAAAGGCGTAATGCAGCATCGCGAAACCGCTTGCCTGCAACCACAGCGCATGCGGCACCAGCGCTGCCAGGGTTACCGCGAGTGTCCACCAGGGGCGCGGGCTCGCGAACCAGCTGCGCGCTGCCGGATGGGCGAGGGCCGCCAGAAACATGCCCAACAACAGAACGCCGCTGTAGTACTTGCTGAGCATCGCCGCGGCGCAGCACAGCCCGCATAACGTGCTCCAGGCCAGGCCCTGCCATCCAGTGCGAGTCAGGCTGCCGAACAAGGCCGCCGCCGCCCAGGGCCATACCGACAGCAGCTGTGCATTGGCATTGAATTTAGCGGCGAGCGTGGTGTAGGGCAGGCACCAGAACAGCAGGATGACCGCCGGCGCCGCGAATCGCCCCAGGCCGGCCAGGCGTGCGAGCACTGCCACCCCCAGCAACCCGACGGCGACATTGGCATAGCCGAGCAGCTTGAAGGCAAAGTCGGTGCGCGGCATGAACGCAAACCAGGCACCCGTCACCCATGCAAAAAATGGTGGATGTTTGAAGCTGCCCCAATCGAATGTTTGCGACCACGCGAAACTCTCGAGCATGTCGTGATAACGGTCGAGGTTGGGCTGTGATAGCCACTGGGCGATCGACCAGATGAGCGCATAGGCAGACACCGTGATCGCAACAGACAGCCAGGCGGTGCGGTCCGAGGCGATCGCGCCCCTGCCAATCCCTTCGGAGTGGGGCGAAGCGGGGTTGGACAGCGGTGCGGACAGGGGCGGGGGCAAGTGCATTCCAATCAAGAGCGCCCGATTTTAGCGGGCACCCATGCGTTAACCTCTGATGATGCAATGCGCGGCGGCTGCGCATTGATGGGCAGGTTTTCCTCATCGCCCAAACCCCATGAGGCGGGCAGCCACTGCCGGTAGCGCGGCCAGCTGTAACGCGCATCGATCAGTATCAGACGGCCGCGATCATCAGGCGAGCGAATCACGCGGCCCGCCGCCTGAATGACCTTCTGCAGACCCGGAATCAGGTAGGTGTAGTCGTGGCCTTTGGCAAACAGGGCCTCCATGCGTTCCGCGATGGCCTCGTTGACCGGATCGACCTGGGGCATGCCGAGCGTGGCCACGAAGGCGCCGATCAGCCGCTTGCCCGGAAGATCAATGCCCTCGCCGAAGGGCCCGCCGAGCACGGCAAAGCCGATTCCCACGCTGCCTTCGGTAAAGCGCGCAAGAAACGCATTGCGGGCCAGCTCGGACATGGCGCGGGTTTGGGCCCAGGCCTCGATGTCGGGGTGCTGAGCGCGCAGCTGCTCATAGGCCTGATGCAGATAGTCGAAGCTGCTGAAAAAAGCGAGATAGTTGCCGGGCTGCTCGCGGTATTCACGCGCCATGGCCGACACGATGCGGGGCAGCGTGCGGACGCGGTCAGTCAGCCGTGTTGACACCGGCAGCACCGACACGCGCAGTTGGTCGGGGTTAAACGGGCTTGCGAGCGTCAGCGTGATCGTCTCATCGGGCAGTCCCAACAGGTCGCGATCATAGTCAGCCGGATTCAGCGTGGCGGAAAACATCACCACCGAGTCCGCCAGCGCCAGCCGGGGGCGTGTGAAGGGGGCGGGCACAATGTTGCGCAAGACCAGCTGGGCACGATCGCGTTCGTGCAGGGCGGGCGTTTCTGCCAGGCTGAGCTCGCAGAGGCTGTGATCGCCAAAGCTGTCGGCCAGCGCTGCAAACGATAGCCCATCAAACCAGGCCTGCATGACACGCGGCGGCGCAGCCCGGCCCTGCTCGATCACGTGGTCCCCCAGCCGGCTGTTCAATCGCTGGAGCGAGCGCAGCCACTCCTGCGGTGGTTCGCTCAGTCGCTGCCAGACGGTGGGGGGAATCGTATGGCGCTCGGCCAGCAGATCCCATTGATTCAGGTGCTCGGCCACGGCGCCACGCATGCCAGCGGGCACCTCGGTCTGAAGCGCCATCAGTGCGCTGACCTCGGCGCTGGCGCTGTACATGGCTCGGGTACGCGCCACCAGTTGGTGCGCCTCATCGATCAGCAGCGCCACCTTCCAGTCAAATTCGGCCGTGAGCGCGGCGAGCACCGCATAGCGATCGAACCAGTAGTGATAGTCGCCAATGGCGACATCGCACCAGCGCAGCATCTCCATCGACAAAAAGTACGGACAAATGGCGTGCCTGAGCGCAATGCCGCGAATGACGCTCTGATCGAGCAGATCGGCCGCTGCCGCTTCCATTCTTGCTGCGGCGAGCCGATCGTAAAAGCCCCGCGCCAGCGGGCACGACTCGCCGTGACACGATTTGTCCGGATGTTCGCAGGCACGTTCGCGGGCCACGATTTCAATGACTCGAAGCGGCATGGACGCCTTCGCGTCGTGCTGCGCGCGAATCTGCGCGAACGCCTCAAGTGCCACACGCTTGGCGGTGGTGCGGCCCGACAGTACGGCGATTCGGTCCAGCGGCCGCTCGGCCATGGCGCGCAGCGCAGGAAAAATGGTGCCCAGCGTTTTGCCCAGCCCGGTTGGCGCCTCGATTCGCAGCCGCTCGCTGCGGGTGCAGGCACGCCATACGCCTGCTGCCAGGTCGCGCTGGCCCGCCCGAAACTCTGACAGCGGAAACGACAGCGCGGAAAGCCAGCGCTGGCGGCGCTCTCGATGGGTCGACTCGCTCCGCGCCCAGCCCACATAGCGATCGCACAGACTGGCCGCAAACTCTCGCAGCGCGTGCACGCTTAAGGTTTCGCTGATTCGGCTTTCGGCTTCAAGCCCAATCTCGAGATAAACGCGCGACACCGTGATCGATTCAAGGCCCCGTGCCTCGCACAGCATCCACGCGTACAGCCTTGCCTGCGCACGATGCAGTGCCTGCTGATTGGCAGGAATATCCTCAACGCGGCCCCGGTGGGTCTTGATTTCCTCGAGCTCATTTCGCCTCGGGTCGTAACCGTCGGCGCGGCCGGTCACCGCCAGGTCGCCGCATGAGGCGCTCAGCCGAATCTCGCTCTCATAGCTTTCGCCGCGACGACGCGCCACCAGTAGATGGCCCTCCCGGCCCTGCTGGGCGGTGGGCGAGGGGGTGAAGCGCAGATCAAGGTCGCCCGCCCGGGCGGCGAATGCGCACAGCGCCCGCACCGAAACCGACAGGGGCGGCTTGCCTGCGGGCTTTGCTTCGGCGCACACTTCGGGCGCTTCGCCCTGCTGCATAAGCGCTTGACTGACGGCTTCCATGACCGCATCCATTGTAGTGCCCACCGCGCGCAGGCTGGTTCTCGGCCTTGTCACGCTGAGCCTGTTCGTGGCAATGACCGCCCCGCGGGCGTTTGCCCAGACCGACGACAGCTGGCGTCCCCAGCGTGGCCAGACCGGCAAAGATGTGATGTGGCTGCCCACGCCCGATGAGCTGATTCACCGCCTGCTTGAAGTGGCGCGTGTCGGGCCCGACGATCTGGTGTTCGACCTGGGCGCCGGCGACGGCAAGATCGCCATTGCAGCGGCCCGCAGGCATGGCGCCCGAGCAGTGGGCATCGAATACAACCCGAAGCTTGCCGCGTATGCGCAGCGTCAGGTGGAGCTTGCCGGGGTGGCTGATCGCGTGAGCATCTTGCATGGCGATTTATTCAAGACCGATTTTTCAAAAGCAACCGTGCTCACGCTCTATCTGCTGGAAGAGCTCAACCAGCAGCTGCGCCCGCAGTTGCTGCGCATGCGGCCAGGCACACGAATCGTGTCCAACAGTTTTGCAATGGGCGACTGGGAGCCCGATCACGTGGTTCGGGTGGGCACGCAGGTAGGCTATTACTGGATGGTGCCTGCCCAGGTGGCGGGCCACTGGTTGCTCGAGGGGCTGCCCGGTACACAGAACCCGGCGCGGCTGTCGCTTTCGCAGCGCTATCAGCGCTTGGCAGGCAGCATTGAAATCGATGGACGGTCGGCCCCGCTGTTCGCTCCCAGCATTGACGGCGCGCGGCTCGAGTTTCGCTTCGTCGACAGTTCCGACTTGCTCAAAACCGTTCGGCTTCAGGTAAGCGGCAACGACCTTGAAGGCGACATTGCCCCGCCGCATGGCATGCTGGAAAACCCGCCCGAGCGGTATGTCGTTCGCGGGCGGAGGCTCCGTTAGTGCCGCTTCAGCTCGTGAATTTTGGCGCCCGTTTCTCCAGAAACGCTGCCATGCCCTCACGTGCATCCGCAGAGGCATAGTTGGTATTGACCTGGGTGCGTTCCACCGCCAGCCCTTCATCGGTGAGCGTATCGCTCGAGGCATCCACGCAGGCGCGAATCGCTGCCACCGCGGTGGGCGACCAGCGCGTGACTTCACGACCAAAAGCAAGCGCCTGATCGATGAGCGGTGATTCGTCAGCAGCGATTCGGTGAATCAGCCCGATGGCATGCGCCTCGGACGCGCTCATGGCGCGACCCGTCAGCATCATTTCAAGCGCCCGTGCCCGGCCAATGAGGGC
>VGHA01000079.1 GCA_016868375.1 Betaproteobacteria bacterium
TGCGGTGAACGCACTGCCCCCCGCTGGACGATCCAGACGTCGAGGTGCTCACCACCAACCTCGTCATCACCGCCACCAACCGACAGGCGATTGATACCCGCGTGTTTGCGGGCTCCGTCGCAGCGTCGGTGGGCGGCAGCTTTGGCGGCTCGCTGTCGGGCGCGGGGGGCAGTGCGTTCAACCGCATCAATACCGATACGCTCGCCGCGCTTCGCGACACCACGCAGGAAATCGATGACAACGGCACGCCGAAGGACGACACCGATGATGTGCCCACCGTCACCGGCGTCGAGATCGATGGCGATGTCACGATTACCGCAGCCGACTATGCGAGCATCACCTCCTCGGTCATGGCGGTGTCGGTTGCAGCGGCATTCGGCACCTTCGGTGGCTCGATCGCAATTGGCGTGTCGATTGCCGACAATCTGATCGCGGGTTCGGTGCGCGCGCAGATTGATCGCGCCACCATCGATACTCTGGGCTTCGTAAGCGTCGAGGCCTTCGACAAGCCCTCGATCGAGTCCTACTCCACCGCCGTGGCGGTCGCGATCACCGGTGCAATCGGTGTGGCCTTCGCAGGCGGCGGCGCGGTCTCTTACAACACCATCGAGACGGCGGTCGAGGCGGTCATTGACCGTTCAGGCGAGACGCCGGTTGAAAGCAGCAGCCCCTTCGGCTGGAGCGAGGTGGTGGCCGATGCGGGCATCTCGATCTTCGCGTCCAACGAGGTCGACCTTTACAACGAGGTGTTTGCAGCGGCGGCTTCTTTCGGGCTGATCGCCGCGGCCGGCGCTGGCACCGTCACCGAGAACACCATTCGATCGCTGGTCGATGCCAGCATCTCGGGCACCGAAGTCATCACCCAGGGCACGGTTGAGATCATTGCGCGCGCCGATCAGGGCTCCTGGGCCGAGTCGCATGCCCTGGCGGTCAGCACGGGCGCATCGGTGGGTGTTGCCTCGGTCACAACGATTGACCGCGGCATCATCCGTGCGGGGCTGGGCGATGATGTGCAGCTTGAGGCCGGAACGCTTCGCATAGATGGCTATGCGCTTGATAACGTCTATCAGTTCGCGTCGGCGTCAAGCGGCGGCCTGTTTGTAGGCGTGGCGGGTGCCGATTCAACGCTTTACCTGGAGGGCGTGGCGCTTGCCACGCTGGGCGATCGCAACCGCATTCAGGCCAACACGGTTCAGATCACCTCCGGGCGCGACAACAACTTTGACGCGCGCTCGGAAAACCTTGCGATTGGCGGACTGGTATCGGGAAGCGGCGCGGCCATGACCAACGTGGTGCGCGGCATCTCCAAAGTGGCGATCGGCGAGAACTCGTCCATCGACGCTGAAACCGTGGTGATTCGCGCGAAGAATGCCGCCGACAAAACCAGACTGTCGGCCACGCAGGATTCGCTGGATTCCACCTCCGCGGGTCTGGGCTCGATCAGCGATCTGGCCATTACCACGCGCGTGGGTTCGGACGCTGCCCGCTTTGGCGCGGTGGTCGATATCGGCGAAGGCTCCGAGATCACGGTGCAATCCGACACCGCCGCAGGAGGCACGCTCTCGATTTCCACCTACACCAATGTCGACATCATCGACAAGGTGCGGGTCGATGGCTATGGCGGGTATGCGATCAACATCGCGCGCGCCGATCAGTCAGCTGATCTCATCTCGGGCGTGAACCTGTCGGGCGCCACGCTTCGAAACTTCAGCGGCGATGTGCTGGTTGCAACCCGCACCGATGCCGACCTGACCGCCGCCGCCAATGTGGGATCGGGCGGCTCGCTTGCGGGGGCCGACGGCCGCGCGTTCTCGGATCTTTCTAGCGACAACACCATCACAGTCAGCCATTCCGATCTGCTGGGCACCGATGTGAAGTTGCGCTCGGGCCAGGACGCCAACCGCGTCACCAATCTGCTGATGAACACCGCGCGCGCCGACATGAAGCTGGTGGCGCTTCAGGGTCTCAGCATTCCGACGGTGAAGGCCACGCTCGATGAGCTCAACGCCGTGCGCCTGGTGGGCGACACCGCCGTGCGCGCGGTGCGTGATGTGGAGATCCTCGCCGAGCCCGGCACGGGCGATGCTGAGCGCGCACGCCATCGCGGCATGTATCTGAACCTTGCGCTGCCGCCGTTTGGCGGGGATCTTGACGGCAAGGGCACGGTCACGAGCAAAAATCTCGTCGAGGTCAGCCCAGAGGCGACGCTCGAGGCGGGCGTCAATTACCGCACGCAGATGCTGGTGCGGCCCATTCTCGTCAATGGCAAGCTCGACAACCCCTATCCGGAAGGCGTTGCGGGCGCGCCTGCGTTCACGCTGGACCGCCTGGGTCAGGACCTGACCCCGGCCGAGAAAGAGGCCTTCGGGCTCGATATCGCGCAGCGCTATGAATTCGCGCGCATCGAGATGGACGAGGTGGCAATCGGTGTCTCGCGCGGCACCATTGTGGAGGCGGTGCCGGGTGCCTTTGGAAAGGCGCTGCCTGGCAAGCGCTACTATGAGTTCACGCCCGCCTCAGGTGGCGATACCGATTCCAACCTGGTGCTGGACCAGCAGGACTACACCAACGCCAGGCTCTGGACGCCGATCGAGCCCAATCACCAGATCAGCGCCTCGGTCAGTTCCTATGACGTGAAGCAGGGCGAAACCGTTCGCACGGCCACCGGTCAGTGGTACACGCGCACGGGCAGCGATATCACCATTACCCGCGCTGAAAGCTTCGCGAGCGGGTGGAGCGACCTCAGTTCGATATCGAGCGACAAGGGCTTCAGCCTTGCTATGACGCTTGCCGATGACTTCTACGTCGTCAAGCCCAAGGATGTACCGCTGCCGCAGCTCGTGTATGCGAATGTCGCCAACTCGCTCTTCGAAGACCGCGCCAAGATCGTTGACTGGATTCAGAGCCACGCCGGCAATGCCGAAATGGTGGCGCGCTATCAGGTACTGCTCGAGCAGATCGATGCCAAGCTGAAAAAGCTTGGACTTGCTGAAACGGTCAACGGCGTGGTTGCCGCGCGCGCCGCCTTCGATCAATTGTTCCTCAAGCTGCCGCCCCTGCAGGCCTCGGGCGGCGGCATTTATGTCTACGCCGACGATGTCAGCAGGACCGCGCTCAATACGGCAGTCAGCTCGGGCCGCGCGGTTGCGCACGGCAGCGCCAACATCACCATCAGCAATGCCACGCCCTTCGGGCTGGTGGTCAATGAACTGGGCATCCTGCCCTCAGGCCGCACCGACCGTATTGGCAAAGAGCTGGTCACGATGGCAGCCGGCAGTACCTGGTTCAAGGGCAGCCGCGTGGGCGATGCGGGCTCGGCCTCGGGCGAGAGCGTCATTCGCGTGACGCAGGATGCCTATCCCAAAGAGTGGTACGACGTGGGTGGCACCTTCAAGCTGCCCGATGCGCCACAGGATCTCTATGTGCGGGGCCGCATCAGCAATGCCTCGGGCGCGCTCTTCCTCACCAACATGGAAGGCAGCATCAATGTCACGGGTGAGCTGCGCGCGGCCTCGGTCAAGCTGACCGCGCTGGGCGATTTCAATCTTGCGACCGATGACTGGTACCACAGCGGGGCCGACCCGCAGCAGTATCTGTCGTGGTTCGAGGCCTATGGCAAGCCGCTCAACAATGAGGCGGGACAGCGGCGCACCGGCGAAATCGCCCTGACTGACACCGAGCGCAGCAAACGGATTCTGGACGCCATCGAAGCCAACGCCGCGCGCGCCTCCGTGGTGTTTGCAATGGGCGAGATCAACATCAACGCCCGCTATCTCAATGTCAACGGTCTGATCCAGTCGGGTGTTGACAGCATCGATCTCACTTTCACGCCGCAGTTCAATCCGTCACGCACCAGCAATTTCACCGACAGCCAGGGCAAGCTGCTGCCGGGCATTGAATTTGGCGGACCGAACCAGCTTCAGTCAGTGGATGGCGCGTTCGACGCCGAGCAGGGCCTGATTCTGCTTGATGACATCAAGCCCGCGGCGGGTGTCATCAACCTGACCGGCCAGGTGGTCAGCACCGGCAACGGGCGCATTCGCGTGGCAAGCGGCTATGCCGCAGTCAACATCGTCAACCAGACCCGCTATCGGCTGGCGGTTGGATCGATCGATGTGTCGGAGAACCGTGTCGGCCGCATCACGATTACCGATACCGACACGTTGCGCCGCGAAGTGTTCACCGTGGCCGACGGCATGATGGACCGCGCGCTGTATCAGGGCACGCTCGAGCAGTTGGAAGGCGGTGTCTCAAGCATCACCTATACGAAGCAAAGTGAGCAGACCGGCCTGCAGGCCGATGCCACTGCGGCCGACTATGTGCCGATCCTGTACCAGCCCGAAGCGGGCCGTTATTACGTGTGGGCGGCCGGTCAGGCCAAGACCCGAACCACCGTCAAGATTTACGAGCAGAAGAGCTTCAACCTGATCGGCTGGGACTGGGACTTTCTCTCCCCGGACGCCGAAGCGAAGTCCACCAGCACCAAGTTCACCGATGGCACGCCGCTCAGCGAAGCCGAACTTCTGATCGAGGCCGCCGAAGTTCCGACCGATCTGATCGACGGCGATGAGTTGTTCGTGGCGGTCTATCTGCAAAAGAGCAACCCGGCCGTCTCGCTCACCAAAGAAGTCTCGCTGGTTCGGGATGTCACCACCAACAAGCTCTACCGGTGGGCGGGCGCCACGGGCAATGTGAGCTTCCCGGTTCTTGATTTCACCGATGCCGCCAAGTGGACCGAGGTGGCCCAGCTCTCAGGCGGGCAACAGGTGTTCGATGTCGAGAAGGTGGCGCTCTATCCGGGCCAGCCGGCGTTGTACACGCCCTGGGAAAGCACCGCATCCAACAAGATCAAGTACCTGGGGCAGGACTGGAAGCCTGCCAAGGCCGACGACCGCTTCGATAGCGACTTCAACAATCAGGAAATCATTGAAGACCCGCCGATCGTGACGGGCGGTGGCTGGCTGCGCGAAAAAACCGTCACCACCAAGACCACGACCATCACCGGCCTGAAGGATTTCTATACCTATGGCCTGAAAGCCGACCGCCCGATTGCGATCGAGGCGATGCTCGGGTCTCAGCAGCAGACCATCAACATTCAGACGCCGGGGCGGCTCGAGCTTCGGAGCAGCATCACCTACGGCAACGCGGTCGGCACCGACGACTACGACAGCTTCACGCCGATTGCGCTCGCCGCCAACGCGCTCGAGATTTCGGGCAGCGCCGTGTTCTCGGGCGCAGTGCCCGACATCAAGGCGAACGACGACATCACGATCCGCATCAAGGATCCACGCGGCAAGCTCAATGTGGTGGCCACCGGCGACATCACGATCGAGCAGATCGACAACAAGAACCGCAATCTCCCGATTCGTGTCGGCCAGATCATTGCGGCGAGCTATGAGTACAACGGCCGGCCGCTCAAGGCGGGCGAGATGCTGGACCAGTTCAACTCGCTCACCATCGCCGAGGCGCATGAGGTGCGGGTGCTGTCGACCGATGGCATTCTGGGCATTGGTGCCACCTCGCGCATCCTGGGCGGCAACATCCAGCTGGATGGCGGCAGTGGCCTGGTGGCTGCACGAATCGATAGCGCCATCGCAGGCGACGGTGGTGTGGCCGCGCGCGCACTCGGCAGCATCAACCTGGTTGAGACCAATGGTGATCTGAATCTGATCGAGCCCACGGCCTGGGACGATGCCACTGCCTCCATCGAAGCGGGCGGCATGGTGCCCGATGCCAAGGGCAAGCTCGTGTACACGCCGCAGGACATCACGCTGGAAGTCACGCGCGGGGCGCTCCTCGATGCAGCGATCGAGCGCAATGTGATCAGCGAGGCGCAGATTGCCGAGTTAAATGACAGCGTTCGGGCGAGCGACACCGAGGGTATGGCAAAGACCTTCGGCAGCGCTGACCGGATGGCCGATCTGGCGCGCTATCCGCTCGCGGCCGATCTGCTGGCGGTTCTCTATCCGCACATGAATGTGCAGGTGCCCGATACGCCCGCCACCGAGCTTGCGAATCTGCGCGGCCGCAACATCGTGCTGTCGGCCTCCGACGGACTAAGCGGTCCGCCGGCAGGCTCGGTCACCGAGGTCGCGGGCACGCTCATCGCCAAGTGGGATCCGACCGGCGCACGCGATGCAAGCATTGCCGTGCCGGGTACGGTGGCCTTGCCCTTCATGCCGTCGGCGGGCGCACCGGTGGTGCTGGGTCCCCTCTTGCAGTCGGGCTCGAATCTGGGTCTTCAGGTTGAGCCGGGCGCTTTGCTCTCGGGTACGGATCGGCTACCGGCCTTCAGCCGTGTTTACAGCGATGCGATTGATCGCGAGGCGTATCTGAGCGTCTCGCTGGCTCCGCAGGAGGGCAAGGCTGTCCGCATCGACAGGATCACCGTCAGCACCGAGCAGGCGGCCGCGTTCGCGGGCGCGCGGCACGCGGCGCTCGCCACCAGCGTGGACGGGTTCAGGACGCTTTACGAAATCGATTTGCAGCCCGGCATGACTGCCGAGACCTGGGACTTCCAGATCGGTCGTCGGGTCGACTTCAACGGCACCGAGCTTCAGCTGGACGGCGGCCTGCAGATCACGGCAAGCACTGAGATCAGGATTTATGCCTGGGGCATGGCGAGCCAGCCGCTCGATGCAGACATCATTTCGCTGGGTGCATCGCCTGCCGGTGACTCGCCTGACGGCCAGGATGTGAGCCGCGTCAATGACGGCGATGTCGACACGGTTTATCGCAATAGCGCAGGCGCGGGCAGCGGCTTCCAGGTGGGCTATGCGTCGGCACGTGTGATCGACCGTCTGCATCTCATCGCCGCCAATGATCGCCCGGGCTGGGACCCGGTCGATTATGAGATTTATGGATCGAATGACCCGCAGCCCGACTGGGAATACGGCACCTGGACGCTGCTGGGTGATGGACCGACCGGGCTGAGTGAGGTCAGAGGCTCGAGTGGCACGATAGCCTTCGACAATTCAACGGCCTATTCGCACTACAAGGTGGTGTTCCCGACCACGCGCGGTGCCGAGACGGTCGAAGGTGTTGAGCTTCGCGAATTGCAGCTTGCCGATGCGCAGCTGCTCAATGCAGAGGCGGGCACTGCCGGCATCACCGTCCGGTCCATGTCGGAGGCCATTACCTCGTCTGCCGCGGCAGGTACGGGCGTGCAGGTGTTTGGTGCGGTGTACCAGGCCCCGGTGCTGCTCGCATCGTTTGAACCCGGAACCGGCGCAAGCGGCGAGGTCGCGCTCGAGGCCATTCGCCATCAGGCAGGATTCGAAGTGGGTGCGCTCGCGCAGTCCGCGCCGGTGGCCGCGCAGGCCGATGGGCGCTGGCCTGCGTTCCAGGGTGAAACGCAGACCGAGCTCGACCCCGAGCGCTATGTGAGCTTCACCATCACGCCGCTCTCCACGCAAAGCGGCGACAAGCTGGTGCGTGTGGCCTCGGTTGAGATGACCACGCGCAGCTTCCAGGGCCAGGGTGCGCGGTATGCCGCGCTTTCGCACAGCGGCGATGGTTTTGCGTCGCAGGTCGTGCTCGCGCTTGATCCCGATGCCACGATTGAGACACTGCGCTTTGATATCGGCAACCTCGAGGTCGCGGAGGAAACCGAGTTCCGCGTCTACGTGTGGGGGATGCCGGGCCAGGCCGACGCTGACGGCAATCTTGTCGGCACGGATGCCGAGTATCTGGCGTCCTCGGCAGATGCCGGCTTTGAGGCGGGTCTGCGCATTCACGGCTGGGTGGAAAACCAGCCGCCTGAGCCGATCGAGGCGGGCATTGGCCAGATGAGCGCGCGCACGCTGATCTCGGTGCCGGGTTTGCTCAATGATCTGCCCGAATCGCAGCGGGCGCTGCTCGCCAAGGCCGGACCGCGCGACATCGTCGATGTTCGTTACCAGATGTGGGAATACCTGGGCGAAGACACCACGCTTGATCTGGCCGATGAAAACGCCTTCGTGAGCCCCAGCCTCTGGCGAAGGGTCGGTGCCAACGAAACGCAGGCCGCTGATGCAGGGCCGGTGTTGTCGTCGACTGACGGTTTTGCCGATGTGACGCGTGGGCAATGGGTCGAAGATCGCCGCACCATTCGCGCGATCACGCTTCAGATCGTGAGCGATATCAATGTGTCGGCAACCGGCATGGTGGCGGCTCGCTCCGAGGGCGCTCTGATCCTGAGCGCCGACGGCGATCTGCAAATCAGTAACGGCAGCCGCGACGGCCTCACGATCAGCGGCCTCTCGGCCGCGGGTGATCTCAGGGTTGAAGCCACCGGTGGTGTTTACGTGGTCGATTCGCCGGCGCTCTCCGGCGCGGTGATCCGCGCGGGTGGCGATGTCACGCTGATCGCGGCGGGCGGCGAAGATGCCGAGGGCAATCGTTCGGCTATTGAGGGCGGCGTGCTGCGCCTGGGTAGCGTAGCGACCACCGCTGAAGACGGGACGGTCACCAGCGCCGTCGTGGTCCTCCCGCTTGCTTTCGATCTGCCGGCCTCGGCCGTGCTCAAGGTCGATGCTGCGGGGGATGTGAACCTGGAGCGGCTGTCGCGCGAATCGCGTGGCGAGGCGAGCACGCTTCGCACCGGCGGCATTCATGCGGGTGGCAATCTCACGCTCAAGGTGTCGGACGGCAGCCTCTTTGCTTCAGGCCGCGGGGTGGATGCCGACGTGATCCATCTGTCAGGCAAGGCGATGAGCCTGGAGGTGATCGATACGCCCGCAAGCACCTTCACGTCCGTATCGATTGGAAGCCCGCTCGCGCCGCTCACCATCGATGCCGACACGCTTCAGGCGCGTACCCGCACCGCGGGCGCCTCGGTGATTGCACTCAATGATGTCAACGATCTGGTGGTCGATGGTCCGGGCTGGGCTGCGCTGGCCGGCGGCAGTCCGGTGGCAGGCGGATTGAAGCTTGCCTACGAGGGCTCGATTCTGATCACGGCCAACGGCTCGCTCGCGGTGCGCGGCGTGGTCGAGTCGGGTTTTGATCCCTACGGCGCGGTGTTGCTCGAAGCCATCGATGGCGACCTCACGCTTGATGGCGGTGATGTGCTCGTGGGAAGCGGCGCACTCAGCCTGCTTGCAAGCGGCGACATCATTCAGCGCGGCGCATCCAGCATTTCCAATCCGAACAGCTTCAGGAATGCGCTCACCTCGATTGATATCGAGGCGGGTGGCAGCTTCGTGCAGGAAGCCCGTAGCACCATCTCGACCCGTGGCTCGCGGGCGGGTCCGATCCGTATCGCAGCGCAGGGCGATATCGTGGTGTCGGACATCGACGCCGGCAATGCAGCGCTGGCACTTCAGTCGGCCAACGGCAATGTCGTGGCAGCGTCACCGCTCGTGGTGAGGGAGCAGGGTGGCGCTACGGTGACGGTGCTGCCGGCAGGTAACGCACGAGGCGTGAACCTCACGGCCAGCGCGCTCGCAATCGAGGCGGCGGCAAGCGTGGGCCGCATGGGCCGGCAGCTGGCCGCGCTTGCGGTCGAGACACAGACCCTTGCGCTATCGGCGCCGGGTGGTGCCGCCATCACCGCAGGCGGCAGCAGCCTGTCGATTGGCTCGGTGATGGTGTCGGGCTATCGGGTTGATCGCGAGGCCTTTGGTCGTGCGGTGCTGCGTCCGGCGGTGGAGTTGGAGGGCATCACCACTGGCGTGTCCGAAGATGTCGAGCCTGCGCTGCTGGCGGCGGCAATCGAGGATGAAAGCATCACCGCCACCGCTACGGAGCCGGTGGCCGAGCCTGTTCTGACCTATGGCGGACCAACGCGCACGGGCAGCGGTTCGTTCTCGCTTCGCGCAAGCGGCGCCATCAGGGTGGACACCGCCATCGAGGTGCTGGGCGGCGGCAATCTGCTGCTCGATGCGGGCGGTACGCTGGATGTGGCGGAAGGCGTCACGGTGTCGGTACGCGGGGGCGCGGGCGCGCCATCGGGCACGCTCAGTCTGATCGCGGGCCAGGCCATCACGCTGGGCGCGGCCAGCGCGCTGCTCGCAGAGGGTGGCGATATGGATCTCGAGTCGCGCTCGGGCGGCATCAGCATGGCCGCGCAAAGCGGGCTCGATGAAGACACGGTGGCTGCGGCTGCGCTCAGAAGCCAGGGCGGTAATATTCGTCTCGCGGCTCAGCAGACGCTCGCGGTGTCCGAGGTTGATGCATCGGGCGATGCCGTCAGCGGCCATCTGTCACTGATCTCGCGCGCGGGCAGCATCGTGGGCGATGTGGGCTCGCGCGCGGGCAGCATCGTGGGCGATGTGGGTACGCATGAAGGCGCGGTCAGTCTCATCGGCCAGACGCTTCGATTGCAGGCGGGTCGCGGCATCGGTGAACAGCGTGCCAAAGAGACCGATCCCCAGGCCTTGCTCAATCCGCTTCGCACCAGTGTGGTCCGCCTGTCGGCGGTCACTGCCCAGGGCGATGTGCGGCTCTACAACGTGGGCGAGCTCGCGCTCGGTCCGGTGGAAGACCTGCGGACGCTTCGGGCGAGCGCGGCCGGCCTCACCCTGCCGCTCTGGGATCTGGAGCAGGCGGCGGTTCGCACCGGTGCAAGTGGCGCAGTGCAGCTGACCAACCTCGGCACCCTGCGCGTTTTGTCGGATGCCGCCATTGATGAAGGCGTGGCAATCGCCGCCGGCTCGGGTGGCATCCGGCTCGATGTGCAGGCCATGGGTGATGACGCGGGCGATCTGGTGATCGAGGGCGACATCGTGTCCGGCAATGCGCGCACCGCGCTGGGCGGTGGCGTGATCGAGCTGATCGTGGCGGGTAGCCTCCAGCAGTCTGCCGGCACACTGATCGCAAGCGGCGCAGGCGTTGAGATTCAGGCCAAGGGCGAGGTCACGCTTGCGCGCGTGTCGGCCGCACCCTATTCATCGCGTCTGTCCGATGCGCGGGCCACGGCGCCGGCCGCAGGCGCTCGCGTACAAATCATCACGCCCGAGGCGATCCGCTTTGTGGGCGACACCGGATCACAGCCACGCATTTCAGCGGGTGAGCTCAAGCTGTCGGCGCTCTCGGTGGATGCGCTGGTGACCGCGATCGACCGCCTGAGCGCCAAGATTGCCGAGGGCAATCTGATCGTGTCCGACCTTGACGGGGTGGGTGAGACGGTATCGGGTCTTGCCATCGGCTCGATCACGATGGGTCAGGGTGGCATCAGTCTCGAGGCGGCCGGATCCATTGCAATCAATCAGGCCAGCAGCCAGATCGGGGTGGCGGATGGCGCATTCGTCGCCTTGAACGCGGGCGCGAACCTGTCGCTGCTTCACTCGGATGCGATCGTGGCCCTTGAGGGCACGATCAGTGAACTCACGCTGGTGGCCGCGGGCTTTGTCACCAGCGCCCGGCTTTTCACGGGTGCGTCGCGAACCGAGTACCGCGCGGGCCAGCCGCTGCGGCTGGGTTCGGCTGCGCGCTATGTCGATCCTGAAACGGGCGAGATCACGGAAGGCGCGGTCATCGTCACCGAGCCCACGGCTGCGGCCGATGAGCCCGCCGCTGACCCCTCCGAGAGCGTTGCGCCGATGATGATGCGCGCCTTCTCTGCAGGGCCCTCGCTCAGCTTTGCCAGCGATGCCTTCATTTCGGTGGCCGATCCGCTCCCCGCCTCGGAGTCGCTCACGGTTTCGGTGACGGCGCGCGAAGCGGTGTTTGTGGCAAACCGGCTGCTGCTTGCCGGCGTGGAGGTGGCCACCTCTCGCTTCCTGGTAACGCCCGCTGACGCGATGGATGCGGGCAATGAAGAGCAGACCCTCGCTGATCTGACCGACACCGAAACGGTGCTGCCGCCGATCACGACACCGGCAGGCGTGTTGCCGGGCGGCCTGGTGGTGGTGCCGGATGCGGACAGCGTCCTGGTGTTCCCGGGCACCGGTGATGAGGTGAGGAATGCGTTCGGCTCGGGTGAGGGCATGCTCACGCTCACGCTGTCGGTGCCAGTTACTGCTGGCGTGCTGAAGGCAGCGCCTCTGCTGGCTGGCGGCAATGCGTCTGACAGCATCAGCAATACCGTCTTGCCGGTTGCCATCACAGGTTCGGGCAGCCGCGCGGTCACGCTCAAGGGCACAGAGGCTGCGCTCAGCGCCTATCTCGCCGGCGACAACATCCGCTATAACGGGCTCGCCGGACAGACGCTTTCGGTCACCGCCACGCGGGCGGCCACCGCCAAGCTGGGCGAGATGTCCTCGGTGGCCACCATTGGCCTCTATGGCGCGAGCCGCAGCATCTCGGTGGTGCCGGTCATTGCCTCGCTTCCGGCGCGGCTCTGGGTCACCGCCCACACCTCCTCGCAACTTCAGTTCCCGCAGGCGAGCCTGCAGGGTGCGGGTCTCCTTCGCCTGACGCTCGCGGTACCGCAGTCACTGGCGCTGGCCGAGGGCCAGGGCCTGTCGGCAGCGCCCCAGTCGGGCGATGGCGTGACGGTGGCGACGGGTAGCAGCCCGCGCGCGCTTACGCTCGAAGGCAGTGCCGCTGACCTCTCGGCCTTCATTGCGACCGCAGGGCGCGTTCGCTATGCCGGGCCGGCAGGCGTGGCCGTGTCATCGTCAGACACGCCGCCCCTGATCAGCGTGAACGCCCCCGTGCGGCTGACCGCAACCCTAGCGAGCAGCGCGGGCAGCTCTTCGCTGCTGGTTGACCTGGTGGCACCAGTGCAGCCTGCGGCGGCCGTTACCGGCGTGCGCATGACCGCACCGGCCATTCTGCCCACCACGCCGGGCGCGCGCGTGCCGCTCGCGTTTGCAGCCGATGCGCTGGCGGGAAGCGGACCGATTACGTTGACGCTCGCCGCTCAGGCGGGTGCCACGCTGCACTGGCTGGCAGGCGATACCGTCAAGGCTGCGGCCGGTGCGCCGCTTGCCGCGGGCCAGGGCAGCCTTCTGACGCTGACCGGCACGGCCGCGCAGCTGAACGCCTGGCTCTCAACGGTCGGGTCGCTACAGGTTGAGGCAACGGGTGATTCGAGCATCACGCTCACCGCGCTTGCGAATGGCGTGGTGTCATCTGGCAGCATCACGGTCGATCATCATCCGGCCGACGGGGTGGTCAATGGGCCCTCCCTCAAGCTGCCGCAAGCCTTCACGGTGCCTGCGAATGGCGAACTGCGGCTCGCCCCTGATACGGTGGGGGGTAACGGGATTCTGCGGGTCACGCTTGGGCTGAGCGCGTCCGGGCAGGCCACGCCGGCGCTCAGCTGGGTTTCGGATGCGGCACTGCTGGATGGCAGCGGTGCGGCGCTGGCGGCGGGAAGCGCAGCCACGCTCACGCTGCAGGGCACGGCCGCGCAGCTCAACGCCTATCTGTCGGCGGCGGCCAAGCTCCGTCATTCGGGGGGTGCAGCCACACTGACTGGATCCGTCAGCCTTGTATCGGCGGGTGTTTCCGCGAGTGTGAGCGCTCAGTCCAACCTGGTGCCGGTGGCGGCACCGGCGACGCTGCCCGTGCTGTCGGTGACCGCGCCCACTTATTCCACGCCTGCGATGTCGCTCCCCACGCAATACAGCGTGACTGCGGGATTGGCGTCGTCGATTGCCCTCGCCGGAAATTCGCTCGCGGGGGACTCGAACTCAACGACTTACGTGTTGACGCTGAGCCTCCCAGCGGGCTCGACCGCTGTGCTGGCGGCCAATGACTCGGCGAGCCAGACTGGCCAGGCCGTGTCGCTCACTGGCTCGATTGACTCGCTTAACCAGTACCTCGCATCGGGGCTGCTGCGGTATACCGGCGCAGGCGAAACCCTCACCGTGCGCCTTGCCAATGCGGCATCTACGCGCTCGGTTGAAACCAGCGTGTCGCTTCAGGCGACGCAGGCTGCGGTGTCGTATCCGATCCTGGTGCCCGCCACCTTGGCAATCGTGATCGTGCCGGGGTCGCCCAGCGATCTGCTTTTCGGAGCCGGTGCGTTTGGAAGTGGCTCGACGCCTCTCAAGGTGACGCTCACCGCCACCGGCGGCGAGATCAACGGGGCGTCGGTAGACAACGTGACGGTGAGCGCAGGCGACTCCATCGCGTCAAAAATCTTTACCGGCACCGCCTCGCAGCTCAGCGCCTATTTCAACCAGGCCGGGCGTGCCACTTACATCGGCGAAAGCCAGCCAGTGGTCACGGTGCGCCTCGAGCGGCAGGACAACGCCCTGGTGTATTCCGAGGCCCGCACCCAGCTGGTCGCCTTTGGCCCCACCAGTACAGCGGCCACGGTTTCATCCATTCGAAGCCTGTCACAGCAGGCCTGGGTCACCCCTGGCGTGTCGTCACAGATTGCGCTTGCAAGCGTTGACTTTGAGACCAACGCGGCCTCGGGCGCGCTTCGCATGCGCGTGAGCGCGGACGCGGGCACGCTCACGTTCGCGGGGCTGACGGGCCCTGTGAATGGCGCCTACAGCATCGCAACGACAGGCGGCTCAAGCGTTACGGTGAACAGCGGAAATGACATCGTCATCGCCGGCGATGCAGCCGCACTCGAGATCTATCTGCAGACCGCAGATAAGGTTCGATATCAGGGCGTCGCCTCGACGCTACGAATCAAGCTCGACCATCTGGTGAATTCCGCCTGGGTGCAGGCTGCGGCAAGCGCAAGCGTCAGTCTGGTGACGCCCACGCAGTCGACTG
Organism: Betaproteobacteria bacterium; assembly: GCA_016868375.1. Taxonomy (GTDB): domain Bacteria; phylum Pseudomonadota; class Gammaproteobacteria; order Burkholderiales; family Burkholderiaceae_E; genus SYIM01. Next base: position 14,605 of record VGHA01000079.1, read on the forward strand.
CCACCAGCTCGTATGGCGGGGTGATGGTGCTGCCCAAGCAGTGGGTGGCGACGCCGGGGGCGTTGTTGCCGATTCGCTTGAGCGCCGATGCGTTCGATGGCAATTCGGGGACGATTGCGCTTGAAATTCTGGCCGAGCGCCAGTTGATGACCATTAACAACATCAGGCCCGCTGATGCCGCGAGCGCCTGGACGACTGCATCGCAAACGCTGGTGACCAGTTCCGGCGATGTGGTTGTGACTGCCGGGTCAAGCTTTACCAACGACGCAGGTCAGACGGCAACGGCCGTGCGGTTCAACGGATCGGTGGCAGCGCTCAACGCGCTGTTCAGCGGCACGCCCGAAAAAGTACTGGTCGATGCTATAGGGCGTACCTCGCTCAAGTTCCGGCTAGGGGGCAGCGAGGCGGGAGTCGCGATCGAGACCCGGACGGCTCAGGATGTTGGCTACGGGCCGGCCATCAAGCTGCCCCAGGCGTTTGTCGTCACACCGGGCAGCGCGACACCGCTTGTGATCAGCGCGAACGCGGTCACGGCCAATGCAGCCTCCGGCGAACCACTTACTTTGACGCTGTCCGCCCCGCGTGGCGTGCTGTCCTACGCATCAGGCAACGGCACCCATAGCGGTGTGACGGTGAGCGGGTCAGGCACCTCTACGCTCGTACTCATCGGCAGCGCCGCCAACGTCAGCGCATTTCTTGATGCCGACCAGGTCCGCTTCACCGGGTCGGTCACAACTTCGCTCGCCGCGACGGTCAGCCGCACCCAGGCAGGCGCGAGCACGTTCACGGCGGCCACTACGTCCGAAATCATTTTCTCGACAAGTCAGCCGACACTGTCGATCAGCGTGCCGGCCTTCCATCGAGTGGTTCAGGCCAACCCGAGCAACGTGCTGTTTGCGAGCGATGCGTTCTCCGAGGTGGGGGCCAGCAACACGCTGTTTGACCTCACGGTGAGCGTCAACGCAGGTGCGACCCTGTCGCTGGCATCGGGTACCAATATTCTGTCGACGACGGGCGCGAGCTTTGCAGGCGCCGCGGGCGCCACGTCCGTGACGCTACGTGGCACGGCAGCAGCATTCAATACGTACTTCAGCACCGCAGGAAAACTGACCGCCACGGCGGCTTCCGGGAGCACTCCAACCCTCACGTTGACGGCTTCGTATCTTGGCCAGACGTCCAGTGCGGCCTATGTCAACCTTGAGCCGGTCGCTTCAAACCTGGGGGCGCAGGCCACCGTCCTCGCGATCGAAACCAGCTCTCCGCCCGCAGGGGCGTTCGCGGCTGGCGACAAGATTTACGCAGTGGTGAGCTTCAGTTCGCCAGTCCTCGTTTCCACGACAGGGGGTACACCGACAGTCGCGCTTCAAGTCGGGGGTCAGGTTGTTCAGGCAGCGTATAGCGCGGGGTCGGGCGGTAAGAGGCTCACGTTCAGTTACTCCGTCTCATCCCAACTCAGCGCCGCCGCGGGTGTATCTGTTGCCGCCAACAGCATCAGCTTGAATGGCGGAAAGATTTACACGGCCGTCACCCCCGGCACCTCATCGATCGATCTGGGGAGCCTGGGTAAGCTCATCCACCCGATTCAGGCAGATGGCGATCACTGGTACTACCACTGGGATCGCGACGGCGGTGGCTCCGCCCAGGGCGATTTCTGGCAGTTTTATTTTGATTCGGGCGGGGTCATCGGAACAAACCAGGCGCTTCCAACAGGATATCGATGGTTGTCCGAGGCCTTGAATCTTTTCAAGGAAAACGCGGCGGGCGCGGTTGGTCCTCTTGACTTCACGGGTGGCGCAGCGGGCGATTCGAACCGGTATGCCCTCAGCGATGTCTATCGCTACGCAACGGTTAACGGCGTACGACTCGCCATTCCAACGATTGGAATTCCGGGGCAATTTGGGTATGGCCGGCAGCCCGGAACTGCAATCAACAGTGGCGCCGTGACCAATGCAACCTACAACGATCTGTATGCGGTTTGGGATGTTGTTAACGGCACTGAGACCTCAACTTACGATCGGTATGGGGATACGCCGCCAAACAGTGGGGCGTACACCGGGTTCAACGTTGGCACTGACGCCAACCCTGGGTCGGTTCTCTGGAATAACGGTGGATATGTTTCGGCAACCCGTAAGGGCGCCAACGATCTCTGGACGCTTCGCGTTTACGACGGCGCGGCGGTAGACACCGCGCACTTGGGAGGCAACACCCTGGCGCTGGAAGTGGCTGACTGGAGCATCCAGGCTAGCCTCGCCCACCCTGCGGCTAACGCAGCGCAGCGTGGCACCACACTCATGGCGGTGATGGGCGCAGGCACAGCTACGCCGTCACAGACGCCGGTGATTACGAGCTTGCCTGCGTCGGTCTATGTGACGCCGTCCAGTGCTTCGGATCTGATCTTTGCCGGCGCGGATATCTCTGATGTTGTTGCCAATGAAACGCTGACGCTTACCTTGAGTTTGCCGACAAGCGGACTGACGTTGGGCACGGGCCAGGGCTTGTCCCTCTTCAATAGCAACGGCTCAACGTTCAGCACCGCGCAGGCGCAGGCCAGCCTCAGCATTTCAGGCAATGCCACGCAGCTAGAAAACCTGTTGAAGGGTGTGGCGGGCCGACTGGTTTACAACGGGCCAGCGACGCTGAATTCAGGCGCTGGGCTCGCGGTTGGGGTGTCGGTTGCGCGAGGTACCGGCGAGCTTGTGTCGACAACGGTCGGCATTGGCGCACCAAGTCAGTCAGCGTCGGCCGCCTCACAACTTGTATTGCCTGCACAGGTGAAAACCACCGCGGGCGCACTTGTTGCGGTGCCGTTTGCTGCCACGGCAGTGGCGGGCGACGGCGCGACGATG
>VGHA01000080.1 GCA_016868375.1 Betaproteobacteria bacterium
TGGCTTCGGCTCTGATCAGTTTGGGTTGAAGGTCAGTGAGCCAGGGGTGACCGGCACCACCGCCTGGTGGGCTGACGCGGTAACCGCGAACAGAGATCCCCTGCCACGAAGTATCGTCTCCGATTCTAACGCCTATGACGAGATGCTCTTTCGAGCGAGCCAGCGCGGGCGCGAGATGGCGATACTGACCTGGAAAATTCTGATGAACGAAAAGAAAATTGGCCATAAAGCTTTCAAGAATCGATAAAAATGCTGGTGATGGACATTAACCAATTTGTGCGCAGGGTGTGCGTTGTTTCGCGTATCGCATACGCTGCCGCGCGGTTCGTGCGCAATCGAACCACCTAATCCTAGACTATGGTCGCGCAATCAGCCCTGGAAGTCAGCGATAAAGTCTTGACCTTGACGGACTACTGGTCAGGTCGCACATTTTCCAGCCTGACAGCATTGCGATTTCAATCTGGCGTGCTGCAGGCTACGATTGGCGCCGGTACTGCGCAAGCAGTGCGGGGCGTATCTTTATCCCAGCCCAACCTTCTGCAACTGCTGGACTCAGACCCGTCCACAGGAAATGCGCCGTTCTTCTCGCTCGCCCTTGAGTCAGTTCCGACGTTTAGTCAGCCGGTTTACGCAACGCTCGAATTGGGTGCAGAGGCGTCTGCGCTGCTAGCCCCTGTCTCTGGGTCGGTGGCGGTACGGGTCGAGACAGGCCCCGACAACATCACGCGCATTGCGGTCGACGGCGCTTCTCGCAAGGTTAAAGATTCGGTTCAGATTGAGTTGAGCGACGGCCTTGTTCTTGGTGCTTCTCGCGTCGATGCAGCGGGGCGCACGTGGCTCGACTTGCAATTTCTGTCGCTGCTTGCAAATGTCACTGCTGGCGCACAGAACCTTCGAACGCTCTTCATGCTGTCCGAGGGCGAGGCAGGGTTCTACATTCGATTCAAAGATTTCCCGCTTCAGTTCGGTGGCCAGAGCGTGCAGGAGTTGCGCGCGTCGATCATTCTCGATTCAACGCCTAACTTCGCACCGTATCTGGTCGGCGCTGCTTCTGGAACTGCTAAGTCCTTTACCGTGCAGGCAGGGCGCTCATTGGCGCTGGGCAAGACCCTGTTTTATGGAGACGATTTTCAGACGGGCGCAGGCGTCGCGCTGGGCCTCGATTTGGTGGATCCTGCGTCGAATTCGCCAACAGCGTCGACCGCCATTTCGGCCTGGATTACGGAAGGGTTCCGCCCGGTGCTTGTGGCTGAACCTCCTACCGGTAAGCTCCTGATCGAAGGGCAGGGCTGGGTGGCATTTCCCTCGTTCACACAGGTTTCGACTGAGGTCAACCCCGTTTCGGCAGGTGGGGTAGCGACCACCGAACCGTTTGTTCGGTTCGCTGATCGGGTGTACCGCGCGCTAACTGGCGATGAGCTCAGCCGGTTACAGTTCAGCGTCCGCGGCGAGGAGGCACTCGCGCATCCCGCCACCAACCTCTCATTCATTATCCGCGACGCTCAGGGCGGGATGTCTGGCGATACCGTAGCCAAGCTTTCGCTCACTTCCGCTTCGGTTGAAGGCAGGGTCGTTGACTGGAAATCGCTGCAACCGCTGCCCGGGGTGACCGTGCGACTGACCCCGGAAACGGCGCGATCCGACAGCGTTATCGTTGAACAGGTGTCCGCCCTTAATGGATCATGGTCGTTGCCTGGGCTCGATTTTGACCGCTTCGTTGCATCGGCGTCGCTGGGTGCAAACCAGAGCCAAACCACCAATGCCGTTTCCGCGGCTGATGTGTTGCACGCGCTCAAACTTGCCGCGGGTCGAGGCTCCGCGACCGTCCAAGAGCCCCTCTCTGTGCAGGCGGCCTATCAGCTGATGGCAGCCGATTTTGATTCCAACGGGTCTGTCGAAGAGTCTGACGCGGCACTGATTCTGCGCGCGGCGCTTGGAGAGCATGACGGCCCTCTGCCCCGGTGGCAATTCATTCCAGTGCCCGGGCTGGCCTCGAACGGGATGCAATCGGGGTTGCCTGCGCTCCCCGCCGATACCGCCGGGTACGCCTTTGAGGCCCAAATCCAAACCCGGATCGACTGGGTCGGCGTCTTGCTGGGAGACGTCGATGGCAGCTGGGCGACAACGTCTAGTGCGGGGACGGCGCCAATGACAATCAACCCCTTGGATCCTCTTTTCGGGGAATGACTGCCTTGCATGTGTTCTGGCTGACACCGGGGTCCTTAATGACGCAAATGTCTCGGGCTGGACAAAAAATTCAGAGGCGCATTGACAGCGTCTTCTGATATCCTCGATTGACTCATTTTTGAGAATCCGCGCAACATGTCTACCACCCTCCCGCCTCGCTTGAAGTCGCCCGTCTCGGTCTTTGACCTTGCGTGGAGCCAGTTGCCTTCGGGCAAGCTCGCCCTTGAGATTTGGGTGAAGCAAGGCCTTGAAGAGACCGCGTTTCGCGGGTTGGTTGACGCTGCCTTCAAAATTACTCTAGACCCTGCCGATGCAAGCTTGGCAACGGGCGCCGGCACCTATCAGATTCCTTCGGGGTGGACGGGCATGGTCGGTGGGGGATCCACCATCATCGCTGTCATGTTCAACAGCATCGAGAGCACCACAACGCCAGGACAACAAATCTATACCCCACCCAAGATCGAGACCTCGGGTGAACGAGCGGGCATGCAAAAACTGTTGTCGCTCGAGCTGGACGTTAAGCCGCTTGTTAAAGAAATAAGCCCTGTCTCGGTTCAGGTCGACTATTTCACAGATGACACTGCCCAGGCGTACGCAGCTTCCTCATCGGCACCCGGGTCGATGGTCATTTCTAAGCCAAACTTCAAAATTGAGGTACCGGGAACGACCGTCATAACCGGTGACGAGAGCGGAAACACCCTGGATGCGGGCGTTTCGGCGCGGGCGCTGGTTTTGGGGCGCGGTGGCGACGATACCGCCTCTAATCTGAGCGCAGGAGACACCTTCATCGGCGGGCAGGGCACTGATCTCGCCCGGCTTGGATTCGCTTCCGCGGGGACTGTTACGAAACTTGCAGGGCCAGCACTGGTTGGGTCGGTTGCGTCAGCGGCAGGATCCTCCTTCGAGCCCGGCTATCCGCTTTTCGCAATTGGGCCAGCGGGAACCGATCTCGCCGCAGGGACTTTGGTGCAGGCAGAGGCCGTTCAGTTCGCGGGTGCCTCGTCGGCGGTCAATCCTCTGTCTCTACTGAATCTCGGTGGCCCCCTCAAGCTGGTTGGAACAGGCGGCCCCTCCAGTTTTTCATCTTTAAAACTCGCGCTCGCTTCGGCAACCGCGGGCGACACGATTGTCGTTTCGCCAGACCATATTGAATCCGGCAGTCCTCTGCTGACAGTGGCGGTGGATAACCTTCGGGTGCTGCTGCTGAACTCAGAGGCTCCGGTGATAGCGTTCCAACTCGCGGAGAGCAGTCAAGTCACACGCCTCACGGTGTTGGGGGTGGGCGCAGCGGACCTCTTTGGTAACTCGCATTCCAATGTTTTGATTGGTAATGCCGCATCGAATCTCATCGATGGCGGCGCGGGCAACGACACAGTTCTCGGTGGGGGTGGAGACGACTTTTTACTCGGCGGAACCGGAAACGATTACCTGGACGGTGGCGCCGGCTGGGATTCCGTTTTGGGCGGATCAGGTGCGGACATTCTGTTCGCTGACGAAGGAGGGCTTGCAAATACGGCCAACACCACGCCGTCTCTTTCCTCGCAGGGGCAAAGCGACATGCTGATGGGTGGCTCGGGTGGAGACGTACTGATTGCAGGCGCCAGCGAGGTGGGTGCACCGATCCGAATGCTGGGAGGCCCGGGGGCGGATGTTTTTAAAGTGGTGAGCGTGGCCGGAGTAGACGGCAGTGCGGATCGGCCCGATCTGCTGCTGCGCGCGCATGTTGGGGACTTGACTCAGTTGGATGGCCTGGATTTTTCGGCCTTGCGGGCGGGATCCGTATCCGATCCAGGGAATTCGCTGGGCACAATCGCGACGCGCGTCAACGTAGCAAGCGGCGGGGACGCAACTGTGTCGGTCGCGGGACTCGTAGTTCAAGGCTTGCAGCCAGTTTCTGCTGACGCAGCAAGTCGGCCGAGTGCGCCGTTTTCGCTTCTCGCATCAGGTAGCCAGCTCTTGCTGTCCACGGGAAGCCTTGTCAGCTCGGCTGAAGTCGCCTCCGACCTGGCGTCCAAGGCAATCTCGCAGGGGATTGCGCTTTCCAAAGGATCGGCCGCACCCTATTCGCTATCGTCACAAGAGATATTTGAATCGGTAGCTAGCGTCTACGTCAATCACGAACAGTTGCTCGCTCAAATCTACGCCGATCTGTACTCCTGAGCGGCTTGCAGGCGCACATCCCGCCAGATTCCCTATTAAGGCGCTACACTCCTTTTTGTGACTGAAATCGACCCTAGCCAAGCCTCCGAGCGGTTCCTTCCTGATCCCTACGAAGCCTGTCTGCTGCGCGTTCTCGCCGCGAACGACAAGGCCATGTCGCGCGCCTCGTTGCGGTCGCAGGTAATTCGTCTCGACCGTCCGTGGACGCAGGCCGACTTCGTAGAAGCACTTTCGAGCCAGGGATTCCAGGTTCGGGAGCAGCGTATTCAGGCCACCACGATAGGCGGTTCACAGCTTCCAGCGTTGGTCGCGCTTCGCCCTGACCGCAGGCCCGGCCTGCTGCTCGCCGGGCTCGATGGCGTCGTAACGCTGTTTGACCCCACCTCGGGCGAGACAGGCGCCGCCACCGAGGTCAGTCGCGACGCACTTGGCACCTTGGTTGCCGACGACGCCGTGTTGACTATCTCGGCGCCCTTGCGGATGCCATCCGAGCAGTTGGATGTGCCGCGAGGCCGCTTCGGACATTGGTTTTGGGGCCCGCTTTCCACGGCTCGGTCGCTCTACGTACAGGTCGGACTCGCAGCGCTGCTCACCAACGTCTTCGCACTGGCAACCTCAATCTTCACGATGATCGTCTACGACCGCGTGTTGCCAAACAACGCGATCGACTCGCTGATTGCCTTGATCGTGGGTGTCTCGATTGTCTTTGTCAGCGATTTCGTCATCCGTACGTTGCGTGGCTATTTTCTGGATGTGGCGGGCGCCCGCGCCGACATGGTCATCGCTGACTCGCTATTCGATCACGTGCTCGATCTTGAGATGCGGGCACGTCGCGGCTCCACCGGCTCGCTCGCCAACGTCATGAAAGAGTTTGAGTCGGTGCGCGAATTTCTGACCTCAGCAACGCTTACCACCGTGATCGATATTCCCTTTGCACTGCTTTTTGTGGGGGTGATCTGGATGATTGGAGGGCCGATGGCCTACGTGCCCCTCATCATCATTCCCGCGATGCTGCTGGTTGGAATTGCGCTCCAACCGGCCATGCGGCGCCTTGTTCAGACAGGCTACGAAGATGGTCAGACCAAGCACGCAGTGCTGGTTGAATCGATTGCAGGGCTGGAAACCATCAAGTCGCTTGGAGCGGGCCCGGTGATGCGTGCTCGTTGGCAAAAGGCGATCGCGCACCAGGCGCGCATCGGACTCAAGACCCGCTTCCTCGCGCAATTTGCAGGCAATTTTGCTAATTTTGCCTCGCAGGGCTCGCAGGTGGCCGTCGTCTCACTGGGGGTGTTTCTGGTGGCGAAAGGGCAGATCGGAATGGGCGCGATCATCGCCTGCTCGATACTGGCTGGTCGCGCCATAGCACCGCTTGCACAGCTGGCTCAGTTGCTGACGCGTGCTAACCAGTCCTACGCCAGCTACAAGGCCCTCGCGAAACTCATGACGGAGCCACGGGAGCACGCGCCCTCCCGGAGCGTCATGCCTCGTGATGTGCTGGATGGGTCGATTGAACTGCGTCAGGTGTCGTTCCGGTATCCGCAGCAGCAGGCGGGCGGCCTAAACGGAGTCAGTCTGAAGATCGCCCCGGGTGAGCGGGTTGCCGTGGTCGGGCGCGTCGGCTCGGGAAAAACCACTCTGGCCAAGCTTCTTCTGGGCCTCTATTCGCCGGCGGATGGGGCGGTTCTGGTGGGGGGCTCTGATGTCCGACAACTCGATCCAGCTGATCTGAGAAGGAACATCGGGGCCGTCATGCAGGACATATGGCTCATGACGGGAACGGTGCGGCAGAACATTGCGTTGGGCGCTCATCATCCCTCTGATGAGCGGGTGGTCGAAGTCGCCCAGATCGCTGGGGTTCATGATTTCATCAGCGTGCATCCTGATGGTTACAACCTGAAGCTCGGTGAGCGCGGTGAGGGGCTGTCGGGTGGCCAGCGCCAGGCCATTACCATCGCCCGTGCATTGGTGGGCCAGCCGCCAATCCTGTTGCTCGACGAGCCAACCAGCGCAATGGACATTAACGCCGAAAGGCAGCTGATCGAGCGGCTGAAGAGCGCCATCGGTCCCTCCACACTTTTGGTCATCACGCATAAGGCAACCCTGCTCGAACTGGTTGACCGTGTCATCGTCATGGAGCAGGGCAAGGTCATTGCCGATGGTCCGCGCGATAAGGTGCTCGGGGGTGGCGGGGCACAAGGATCCGGTACGCCCTCGGGTCCAGCGCCAGCCCCATCCGTGCCGCCCTCCGGTACCGACCGCGCTGCCAGCCGAGCGGTTGACCCACCGCCTGCCTCGGCACCCAGGAGGCCGGCACCCGCTTCAGCGCAGTCATCCGATGTTCGCGCAGCGCTTTCTGCACGCCCGCTCGGTGTTCAGGCAGCAGGCCCTGGGGCGCTGGAAGTCGTCGTTCCACCGGTTAGCCGTAGCAAATAGGCGCTCAAAGCGAAGCTCATGCGACCCTCAGGCGACACCATTTCAGCAGCGCTGCAGGAAAACGACCTGCGCCGAAGCGCCAGTTGGCTGCTGTACGCCGTGCTCGGATCCGTTGTTGCTTTTTTCGTCTGGGCGTCCACGTTTCATCTGGATACTGTCACGCGGGCGCAGGGGCGCGTCATCCCGTCGGGGCGGGTGCAGGTCGTTCAAAGTCTGGAAGGCGGGGTTGTCCAGGCCATTCATGTGAAGCAGGGACAAAAGGTGGCCGATGGGGCTGCGCTGGTCTCGCTTAGTTCGGTGCAGGCCGACGGCGATTACCAGGCGCGTCGTCAGCAGCGTTTTGCCTTGCTGGCCAGATCCGCGCGGCTTCGTGCTGAACTGGCGGTCACTGCGCTCAAATTCAGTCCCGAACTCGAGCGCGAGGCAAAAGAATTCGTGTCGATTGAGCGTGCCGCGTTCAACGCGCGTGCCGATGAGCGCAACGCGCAGATCCGGGTACTTGACTCGCAGCGTGAGCAGCGCAGCCGGGAAATCGAAGAAACGCGGGTCGTGATCCAAACCTCTGAGCGAACGCTGGCGCTCGCTCGCGAGGAGCGCAGGATTCTTGCGCAACTGGTCAGCCGGGGGCTTGAGCCGCAAATCGAGCTGGTAAGGCTGGACCGGGGGATTGCCGAGGTGGAAGGGCGGCTTGAATCGGCGCGGTCAGCGATCGTCCGGCTTGAAGCCGCGTTGGCAGAGGTCGTTGCGCGAAAGGACGCAACGCTTCGTCAACTCGCAACCCAGGCTCAGGCCGAGTTGAACCAGACCACCGCCGAGCTTCGATCAATGGAAGAGGTGATGCCTGCGCTGGCCGATCGAGTCGGTAGAACCGAGCTCCGGTCGCCCGTTAACGGGATCTTGAATCGCCTGATGGTGACCACCGTGGGCGGCGTGGCGCGGCCTGGTGAGCCGATCGCCGAAGTGGTGCCGGTTGATGACCAGCTGGTTTTTGAAGCGATGATCCTTCCGCAGGACATCGGGTTTGTAAAGATTGGTCAAAAGGCGCGAATCAAAATTTCAGCCTATGACTTCTCGATTTTCGGAGCCATGACGGGTACGGTCGTTCAGGTTAGTCCCGACGTTGTCACGAACGAGCGCGGGGAAAGTTTCTACATGGCCCGAATCGAGACCGACGCGCCAGTGTTGCAGGTCGGAGAGCGTGAACTCCCGGTTCTTCCAGGCATGCAGGCGCAGATTGACGTGATCACCGGTTCCAAGACAGTCCTTCAGTATCTGTCGAAGCCGGTTGTTGCGGTGCAGGAGAACGCTTTCCGTGAGCGTTAAAGTCGGGGCGGTGCGGCGATCGCTGTTTGCAGCCGGGGTGTGTTGCCTGCTGGTTGGCGCGAGGGTTGGGCTGGCGCAGCCGGCCGGCTTACTGTCCGGTCAGCAGGCTGGCGGCCCGAGTACACCGATTCATGAACAAGTACCCGGGCTGGGTGAAGCCCAAATCGGATTCCTCGAGACTTTGCGGTCATCGCGGGACAAGGCCGAGCCGCAGGCGAGCGAGCGGCAGTTTCGCAGTGCCGTTCGGGAGGCGGTCAAACGCCACCCGGAACTTCAAGGCGCTGTGGCGGCGCGGGTTGGGGCCCGCGGCTTCACCGACGAGGCGAGGGCCAGCCTTCGCCCGCAGGTATCGGGGCAGACCGACGGCGGCTGGCGCTCGTTTGATGCCAACAGGCTGTTCGGTGTTCCCGAGCGACGTTACAACAGTGCCGGATGGGGGCTGTCATTCAGGCAACTGCTGTTTGACTTTGGCGCTGCCGAGTCGGCGGTTCGATCGGCTGAAGCGCGCGAGCGGATCGCAGCTGCCAGGTTGGAGGCACGCCGGTCCGAACTTGTGCTTCGCGCTGTACAGGCCGCCATCGAGTTTGAAACCGCCCGGCTGCAAGGCTCGCTTGCGCGGGAAAACGAGCGCGCCCGCCTTGCGATCGCGCAATACGTGCGCGAGCGATACGAGCTGGGAGGTGGGTCGCTCAGCGACGTCCTTCGTGCGCAAGCCCGGGTTGCTGACGCACAGGCGGGATCCGTCGCGGCGCTGACGCGGGTTGAATCGGCTGCTGCAGGCTATCGCGAAATCTTTGGGGCGGACCCGGTGGATGCGGCGGGGCCCATGCGGGCGGTCGAGTTCTCGGACATGGGTTCTATCGGTCAGATGGCGGCCGGATTCGCGACAGTTCGCGCAGCCGCTGCGGCGCGCGAGGCTGCGCAGGCGGAATTAAAGTCGGTGGCTGCCCGAGCGCTGCCGCAGTTGAACTTTGAAGGAACCTTTACCCGGCGCGATCAGGTCGGTGACGGTTGGCCCGCTAACGATCGGGCGGCCCTGCTTGCTTTTCGGTACGACTTCTACACAGGAGGCGCAGCCCAGGCCCGCGAGTCGCAGGCGCTTGCCCGGCTCGATCAGACTGAACAGGAGTACCAGTCTGCGGTGCTGTCGTTCGAGCGGTTCGCATCGCAGGTGCTGGCTGAGGCCAGGGTCTCCGACCAATTGGTGCGCGCCCGCATCGAGGCGGTGGAACTTGCTGCGTCGTCTTTGCGTGCCGTGCGCGAGCAGTTTGCCTTTCGCAGAGGAACGCTCTTAGATCTTCTTAACGCTCAAGAGGTGCTTCAAGCAGCCGGACGGGATTTGATCGACGCGTATGCTCAGCAGATTATTGGCGGTTACCGGGTGTTTTACGTAGCATCACGGCTTGACGCAAGGTTTGGACTGACTGATTAATCGGGTTCTTGTGCGAGCTTCCGGTCATGCAACTTGACGGCAAAAAGTGTGCTTAATTTCTCAGTCTTGCAGGCGACGCGGTGCTGTGCATCAAGTAAGATACAAGATTATGGTGAGTTTAGCTGGGGAATAGCCTTGCTCGTCATCCCGGTCGACCTCCTAATACCTTTCAAATGACAACTCCGTCGACGTTTGCGGTTGGTTTGGCGCTTGCGCTTCTGGCAACGCTTGCTGCAACCGAGATTCTGCGCAGGCTCGCACCCCGATTCGGGCTTCTTGATCGGCCTGGTGGGCGTAAGCAGCATCGCTCTCCCACCCCAGTGGTTGGGGGGCTGGCCATGGCGGCAGGGTTGGGGGTTTGTTGGGCATTGCTGCCGGAAACCCGGCCGCACGTTGCCTGGTTGCTGGGCTTTGTCGCCTTCGTACTGCTCGGCGCGGTTGACGACCTGCTTCATTTGCGGGCCGGTTCCAAGTTCCTGATCCAGGCTTTTATCGCCAGTTGCGTGGTTATTGTAAGCGGTGTGGCGTTGCCATTCCTGGGTGAAGTGTTGCCTGGCTGGGTGGTGTGGCTCGGTGCGCTCTCAATTCCTTTCGCGGTCTTCGCCATCGTCAGCGTCATGAATGCGGTAAATATGAGCGATGGGGTGGACGGCTTGGCCGGTTCCCTTGGCGTGGTCGCGCTTCTGTCGCTCGCCCTGATGTCTTCGCTGGCCGGGCACGCCATCACCGCGTTTCAGGCGCTTCTGCCTGCGGCGGCGTTGCTCGGATTTCTAGCCTTCAACGTTCGAGGCCCCAAAGGCGTGCCGGCCAGGGTGTTCATGGGCGACGCGGGAAGCCTTAGTCTGGGTTTTCTCATTGCCGTATTTGCGCTGGTGGTCGCCTCGCCTGACCGGGTGGGGGTGCCGGCGGCGGTCGTTATCTGGTGTTGCTTCATACCGCTGGCAGACGGGCTTTCGGTCATTCTCAGGCGCATGTCCAGGCGTTCTGGCGCAATGAGTCCGGGCCGGGATCATCTGCATCACCTGCTCCTCGCGAAGGGGCTCAGCCCAGGCGGGGTTGTGGTTGTTGAGTCGGGTCTAGGTCTGACGGCAGCCCTGCTGGCAATCATGGGTTGGCAAGTCGGGCTGGCGGATTGGGTGCTGGTGGCGGCCTTCTGTGGTGGTTTTGTCGCGTTCCACCTTGCCGTTTCGCGCGCCTGGTCTGCCGCAACGGCTACCCAGGTTCCGCTGGTTGAACCTGCCTCGTTTGAGACTCGGGCGGCGGTCAACCAAAGGCCAGTTTAAGGCATGCATCAAGACGTTCAGGAATCCCGGGAATTCATCAGAGGCCTCTTTTTTTTGATAGCAATCCCTGAATCTACAGCAACGTCGATTTTCAGAGCTAAACTCCAAGTTTGGCGTTCTATTCGAATCCAACGAACTGCACAGGGTCGGTCATGACACAATCAGGCGCTCCGAAAACACTACGAGGAAAGGCCGCCAGGCCGACATCCCTGGGCACCTCTGTTCCTCAGCCAGAGCAACTGGCACTTTTGCTTGACCCGCTGTCCAACCCCACCATCCCAAGCGCAAGCGCTCAGGCGGGTGTGCCTGCGGCCAAGGCACCTAGAGCAGGCAAGGACAAGCGCGTCCCAGGGCAGGCAGAAGAACCGACCGTTCAAACCGATTGGATGGCTGACGCCGACGAGGTCATCTCGGCGCCCTCGGGTCTTGCCTATGACGCCTCTAATACGGTTCTGGTCGCGCAGGCGGCCGGCGCAGGTGCAGGGTCGACCTCAGGCAACTCCGACGCCGCTGGCTCAGCTTCGTCCAGCAGCGGTTCCAGCGCCGGGTTGTTCGGGGTCACGCAGGCAGAAATCGCCTCGATGGCACCCGCGTTATTCGCATTTGGAGCCGGCGCGCTCGTCCTGCGAGAGGCCACGGCAAGTTCCTCCTCTGCGACACCGGCGGTCAATGAGCCGCCTGTGGTTGTGACGTCTCTGGCCATTCTCAATGCGGGCGTCAAGGCTGACGAGGGGTTGCCGGTCACGTTCAAAATCGGCGCGTTCCGTGATCCGGAAGGCGGACGGCTTTCGTTCAAGTTTGCGGTTACCACCGCCGCCGGGCAACCGGTAGACACCTCCGGCTGGACGTTCACGTTGAACGAGGTGGATCAGACAGTGGTGGTCACCGCGCCGCTCGGGGCAAAGGGTGATTACAAGATCACCGTCACGGCAACTGACGTAGCAGGGGCCTCCAAGGCGGACACCTTCGAGGTCACGTTCGCCAACAGCGATGCCGTTAAAACGATCGACGGTTACTTAAAGGGCGCGTTGGTTTTCCGTGATCTTGATAACGACGGCGTCTGGGATCACGGTCCCATCAATTCAGTTTCGGTCACTGAATCAAATGGCAACTACACGGTTGTCATCAACAACGGCGCGGCGTTCTCCGCAGAGCCCTGGGGAATCACCAACGCGCGGGGCGAGTCGCCTACCATCGGCGCAGGCGGTGGCAGCGGGAACCAACCGCTTCGGGCCGTTGCCTGGACGTTTGGTGGGGCCGTTAACGGTAATCAATCCGTCGTCCTCGAGACCATTGACGTTTCCACCAACCGATCCTGGAACGGTGGATACACCTCTCCTGCCAATTCGGCGATCGTCAACCCTCTGTCAACTTTGGCGGCTGCGGTGGGCGATGCTGGCAAGGTTCGAACGGCTCTAGGGTTGGGCCCAAGTATTGATCCGTTCAACACCGACCCGCTGGCGGTTGCAGCGGACGCCACAAGCGTCGAAGGTGCGCGTGATTCGCTGCGGGCGCAGGCGGCGTCCATTCAGGTTGCAAATATTCTTCGCGTCGCGCAGGAAGCAGCGGGCTCTGTGGGTCTGACCAACGCGGCGAAGGTGGCCGAGGTTGTGGGCTCACAACTGGTCGGTAACGGTCTTTCACGGGTCGATCTAACGTCGGCTGCAGGGCTCAAGAATGTTCTTGAGCAGGTTGCTACTCTGGCGACAGGCAACGCCGCAACGGCTTTGAACGCAGCCGCCGAATCGGTTGCGAAAGGCCTGGCCGCCATCAATACGGTAATCAATCAGGCGGTTGAACAAGCGATTACCCGGGCTGGTACCAGCTTTGAAAGTCTCGACGTCGGCGCGGCGCTGTCGTCGGCAGTTCAGTACCAGATCGTTGCCCAGGCAGTGCTGGCGCAGGCGGCTGCCAAGGCGGTCGCAGGCGTTGCCCTCACTGGCGACACCAGTCTGGTGGGAACCGCCTTGGCGTCTCTAAGCGATCTGATCAGCGGCGATCTAGCCAAGGTAAACAGTTACCTGGACTCCGCCATCATCCAGACGCGGGCCTCGGTCGGAACACTTTTCGTATCGTCTGCCCGAACAGTTGCTGCAACCGCCATCGACGATAACGCGTTTGCCTTGTACAAAAGCGATACGGCGAAGGGCAGCGTGAGCGGTAATTTGCTCAGCAACGATCTGGTACCCATCGGGTTCAGCAAATCACTGTTTTCTGCCCGGGTCGGTGATGAACTGGCTGTAACCCCAACCTACAAAGCCATTACCGGAACCTCTTCTTCTTCATTTACCGGTGCTTACGGCACGCTGGAGCTGTGGGCTGACGGTCGCTACGTATATACCGTTACAACGACGCTTACTCAGCCCGATACGGTCGTTGAGGATGCCTTCAGTTACCGGCTGTCCGCCGACGGTACCGCCACGCTCGCGGACACCGCCCGCTACGATTTCGGCTCGCTGGTTATTAAGGTCAGCAACCGAAACGATCCCCCGGTCGTGCAGCTGCTGCAGGGTGAAGTGTTTGAGCAAGGAATCGGGGTTGACCCACTGGCGCGAGACAAGGCTGCGTTCAACCTGCTCCGTGCAGGTACTGACCCTGAGGGCGCAACGCTGCAGCTCGGTTCGGTAAGTTTCAAGCCGCAGGTAGGGGCAGTGCGTTCGCTGGGCGCTGAATCAGGGGCCGAAATTCTTGGCGAGTTTGGTACCCTGAAGCGGGTCGGGCTCACCGGTGAGTTCGTCTATACGCTAAACCAGGCGCTCGCCGATTTTCTGACGGCTAACGACACGCGCACCGAGGTGTTCACGTTCTTGTTGTCCGACGGGGTAAAGAGCACGTCGAGCTCGGTGGTGGTTACGATCCGGGGCGCAGACGACGCCGCGCCAACCGAGAACCGTCCGCCTGTCGGTTTCGATAAAACCATCATCATTCAGGAAGATGCCGCCTACACGTTCAAGCCGGCCGAAGACTTCCAGTTCAGAGATCCCAATCCTCAGGACACGCTTGCCAAGGTCAGGATCGTTCAGCGTCCGTCGTCCACCGCAGGCACGTTGACCCTCGACGGGCAGGCGGTTCAGGATAACCAGCTGATTGACGCCGCAGCGCTCAACAAGCTGGTATTCACGCCAGCCGCCAACTTGAACGGCTCGGAAGTTGCCAAGTTCACCTTCCGTGTGGTCGATGCGGGGGGGCTTGAGTCGGCGCCGGCGAAAACGATCGCGTTCGACATCAAGGCGGTCAATGACGCACCGGTTGGAACGGCGGATACGCTCGCAGCCACGGAGGACACGCCGATCACCTACACCGCAGCGCAGTTGGTGGGCAACGATACTGACGTCGACGGTGATACGCTGTCGATCAAGAGCGTGACGGCAGTCACGGGTGGGACAGTGCTGCTCAACACGAATGGCTCTGTTCAGTTCGCACCCACCGCAAACTTTAATGGTCCGGCGTCTTTCTCGTATGTCGCCACTGACGGGAAGCTTGATACAGCGGCTACCTCGGTTGCGGTTAGCGTGTCAGCGGTAAACGATGCGCCAGTTAACACAGTACCGTCGGCGCAAACGGTCAATGAGGATACAAACCTGTCTCTGACGGGACTCAGCATCGCTGATATCGATGCGGGCTCTGCCTCAGTCACCCTTACGCTCGGCGTGAAGCAGGGCACGATTACGGTCGCGGCCGCAAACGGCGTGACGCTAGGTACAAACGGTACTTCGAATGTCACGTTAAGCGGGACGGTGGCGGCGATCAACGGTGCGCTGGCAGCGGCTGGTGGTGTGGTTTACCGCGGTGCGCTGAATTACAACGGTGCTGATACGCTGACGATGACCACGTCGGATGCCGGGAACACCGGCAGCGGTGGGGCGTTATTGGACATCGATACGGTGGCGATCACGGTGGCAGCAGTCAACGATCGCCCCGTCTTCGCGACGAACTTGGTCAGCAAGTTTTCCGTCAAGGAATTCGCAGTCGGCTCGATACCGCCTGCCGGTCAACCCCCCCCTCACGGCGTCTTGTTCACCGCGTCTGCCAGCGATCCCGATGGCAGCACTTCCGGCGGCCTGACCTACTCAATTGTTCTGTCGCCGCCAGCCAATATAAGTACCGAGCTCAGTTCCCCCTCACTTTATGAGGACGGCGCACTTTTCCGAATCAACGCATTAACTGGGGCAATCGAATTCATTCGCGATCCGATTACTCCTGGCAATTTCAGTCGTGAGTTCAGCTTCGAGCTTGATCTGGACAAAAATGGTGATGGAATTTTCAGGCTTGTGATCGAGGTTAGCGACGGCACGCTTCGAGAGTACTTGCCCATTGAAATTACCCTCCAGAACGTCGACGAAGACGGTACTCTCGAAATCTTCCGGGTGAACCAGGGCTTAGGGGAAACCAAGCTCGCCGCGAACGCTATCGTTAGGCAGGGCGACGTTCTTCAGGCGCGGTTGGTTGAGCCCGATGAGTTCAGCATCACAGCACTGGGTCCGATCGATTACGGTGAGACGTTCGAGTGGTTCGCGGACGGGGTCAAGATACTGCGTCCCCCTGCGGACGTTGGTAAGCCGACACTTACCGTTACCGATTCCCTGATCGGTCGACAAATTTCGGTCCGCGTGTCGTACTCTGAGGCACCCGTGTTTGGCAGTGGAACTGACTTGCAAAACAATTTGTCGTCGGTGACGCTGGGTGCGGTGCTACCCGCAAACGCGGCCCCCACTTTAATTCCAACCACCGGGTCTTTGGGGTCCGTCACGGTTACCGCCGGCAGCGCAACGACCCCGTTCGATGTCAAGCCGTTTTTTGCCGACGACGGCGGCGTTGCGCAGCTCACCTTTACGATCCGCGACAGCACGGGTGCGGCGCTCCCGGACGGCCTGGCGATTGGGGCGGGTGGGTTCTTGGAAGGTACTCCCCAGGCTGGCTGGATCAGCGCTCAACCGCGCACGCTGTTCGTCACAGCCACCGACCAGGGCGGCGCTTCGGTCACCGGAACGCTGACAGTGCGGGGGCAGGTCGCCAACGACATGTCGGGCATCTATGTCACGTCGGCCCAAGTGGGGATGGTGGATTTCTCAGGCACCGCACCTACAGAGTCGCGCAGCAGCACCATTGGGCAATTCGGTGCTGACGCTTCAGCCCCGGGCAAAGCCCGTTTGACTGCGGTGATTTCCGGTGTCTCAGATGGTGCGCCCGTTGGGGCGGACCTGGATCGCGGCAACCTCCTGAATCTCCTCGACGCCAACCCGGCGACGGGTGGGGTGTCCTACATCACGATTCCGGTGATCAGCACGCTGGCCGCCAACAGCACCGTATCTGGCGGCAAGCTTGCTCTGAAGCTTGTACTCCAGGGCGTGCTGGATGTGAACACCGAGGTCAACGTCAGCCTGGTAACAGACTCAGCCGGCGTTGCTCGTATCGTCGTGGTCGGGGATCAAACGGCGCTTGCAGGATTGGTGTCGTTCAAAAATGGCGACGAACTCGGGCGAACCATCAGTTCTGATGGCCGAACCCTGATGCGGATCGACCTGCTTGCGCTGCTGGACAAAGGCATTACCGCGTCGGGCAAATCAATTCTTGCCGGGGTTGTTACCGATGACCTCGAGGCCAGTTTCTCGGTAGGGTTCGTCGGTTTGCCGATGTATACGCCGACGGGCGTGGCGCTGTCAGGCGTTGATGCCTCGATCGTCATCGACGACACGCCCAATCGCGCGCCGTCCATCGTCATGCCGCACGGCCCCGCCGATGGCACGAAAAAGCTTGCGGTTTCGCTGCCTGCTGGAACAGCTGTGGGTGTAGGCGCTTTACTGGCTGATCTGGACGCCACGGGCGGGCTTTTCCCCGATAGCATTAATGATGTCAACGGTGATCAGCTCAGTGTGTTGCTGTCGCAGCCTGCCTCTGGGCAATTGATCTATCGCGGCGACGTGGTGATCTTCCCCTCTGCGTCTGCGGCAGGACAATCGGATTTTGTCTGGGGTGGAAATCGCGCCTGGCTTCGTGTGCCCATCTTGGATATTGGATCGGTTGAGTATCGGTCCGGTAACTCGGCGAATGTGCCAGCTGGAACCCTTGCTGAGCTAGCCAGCATGCAGGTAGTCGTCGCGGATTCGTTCCGCGCGATGTCGGCGCCCGCAGCGGTCGAGATTTCGATTGCGGCCAAGCCGGTTGAAACGGTACTGGCGGCGGCCGATGGCAATCTGAGCCCCATCAGCGTACCGGGCGTTACAACGATCGGATCGCTGGGAATTTCGGGCTCGGCAACGGTCATGGCGGTTCCCAGTACATCAATCGGCAAGCTCTTCAAAGGCACGGTGAACGGAACCACCCTCAGCAATCCTGTTGAGGTCAAAGTAGGTGACACCATTAGCGGATCGGATCTGTTTGGTTTCACGCCGGCAGCCGCTACATCTGCTTCGGGGGCGTTTCGGGACGACCTGCTGCTTCAGCAGGCGGGCGTGAACGGTGTCAGCTACCTCCGAATCGACTTCGGGCTGGCTGCTGTGGGTACGGATACGCTTGGTGCGGTAACGGTTACTAGCTCGGCCAATGTCGTTAACGTTCTGGACGCCGGGCAAATTATCGAGAATGCTCAGATA
>VGHA01000081.1 GCA_016868375.1 Betaproteobacteria bacterium
GAAGTCGGCATCGCCAAAGGCAGCCTTTACAAACACTTTGCCTCCAAGGACGCGCTCGCCGTCGCGGTCATGTTGCGCCTGCTCAGGCGCACCAGTGAGGCGCTTGACGCGCTGCCCGAGTCGCTGCCGGCCGTCGACCAGCTGAGGGCACTGCTCGAGTGGGTGCTGCGGGAGCGTCTGGCAGGCGGCGTGCCACACCTGCCCTCCACCAGTGCGGCCGTGCGCGAGGCACTGACACGCTCGCCTGAGTATGTTGATCTGCTTATCACCGTGTCGGAACGAATCGGGGTGCTGATTCGTCAGGCCCGCGAAGACGGCGCGATCGCCATGCGTTTTCGCGAAGAGTTCCTGCTTTACCACTTCTATGCACGCTCCTGCGATCCCACGCTAGATTTCCTGCGTGAATCAGGCGCGCTGAACGACGACGAGATCGTCACACACATGACCGCTGCAACCTTCGAAGGTCTTGCGCCTTGAAGGCCTACCTCGATCTGATGCGCCATGTGCTTGAGCACGGAAGCCCTAAGTCTGATCGCACGGGTACGGGCACGCTCTCGGTGTTCGGCTGGCAAATGCGCTTTGACCTGGCGGAAGGCTTTCCGCTGGTCACCACCAAGAAGCTGCACCTGCGCTCCATCATTCACGAACTGCTGTGGTTCCTGCAGGGCTCAACCAATGTTGGCTATCTGCGCGAACATGGCGTCACCATCTGGGATGAATGGGCCAACGAGCAGGGTGAGCTTGGACCCGTCTACGGCTACCAGTGGCGGCACTGGCCCGCTCGCGACGGCGGCACAATCGACCAGATCCGCGACGTCATCGACCGTATCCGCCGCGACCCTGACTCACGCCGTTTAATCGTTTCAGCCTGGAACGTTGCCGATCTTCCCCAAATGGCTTTGGCGCCCTGCCACGCCTTTTTTCAGTTTCATGTTGCGGGTGGCCGGCTGTCCTGTCAGATGTATCAGCGAAGCGCCGATATTTTTCTGGGCGTTCCGTTCAACATCGCTTCCTATGCGCTGCTCACCCACATGGTTGCGCAACAGTGCGATCTGATTCCGGGTGATTTTGTCTGGACAGGCGGCGACTGCCATCTTTACCTGAACCACCTCGAGCAGGCCCGCACACAACTGGCGCGCGAACCGTATCCATTGCCTTCGCTCAACA
The DNA here is from genome assembly GCA_016868375.1 of Betaproteobacteria bacterium. GTDB lineage: Bacteria > Pseudomonadota > Gammaproteobacteria > Burkholderiales > Burkholderiaceae_E > SYIM01. Next base: position 1,168 of record VGHA01000081.1, read on the forward strand.
TCGTCCGTCGCCCGCCCAGCATTTTTGACTATCGTTACGACGACTTCGAAATCGTCGGATATCAGTCGCACCCGCACATCAAGGCGCCGGTTGCAATATGACGCGGGCTCACCGCGTCGATCCATTGGCCCCCCGTGTCACGCTGATCGTCGCGCGCGCAGCCAACGGCGTCATCGGGTATCACAACACGCTACCGTGGCGTCTGCCGGAAGACCTGCAGCATTTCAAGGCCACCACACTCGGACACGTGCTCGTGATGGGGCGGCGCACATTCGAATCAATCGGTAGACCGCTGCCGGGCCGACGCACCATCGTTCTCACGCGAGACCCTAACTGGTCGCGCCCCGGTTGCGAGCGGGCCGGCTCGATCGGGGAGGCCATTGCGCTCGCCGGCCACGTGCCCGAGGTGTTCTGCGCTCGCCGGCCACGTGCCCGAGGTGTTCATCGCGGGCGGTGGCGAGGTGTATCGCGACGCTCTGACCTGTGACCTGGTCGATCATGCCATCGTCACTGAAATCGAGCTCGAGCCTGAAGGCGATGCGTTTTTTCCCGGCCTCGATCCAACAATCTGGCTACCCATCGACAAGACCGTGTATCGATCAGCGGCAGGCGTTGCCTACACCATCGCAACGTATCGCAACCAGAGCCGCGATACCGGCTCGGCTACAATCTCAACGACGCCCCCGTAGCTCAGTGGATAGAGCATCCCCCTCCTAAGGGGAGGGTCACACGTTCGATTCGTGTCGGGGGCGCCAACGTCTCTCATGCAGTGCGCCGAGACCTCTCAAGCCCATGCCGCAGCCAGAACCCGAGTCGGTTCGCCAAACCGCACGCCCAGGTCGTGCGTTCGCTTTTCTCTTCATCGGTCTCATTTTTTTCGTACTGATGGATTCGATCGGCAAGGCACTTGCCGCACAGATGGGCACACCGCTGATCTCCTTCGCCCGACATGCCGTCCATGCGGCACTGATGGTGCTGATCTTCGGCCCGACGATGGGGTCGGCCATCCTGCAAACCAATCAACCCTGGATGCAAATCATCCGCGGGCTATCGCTGGCGGGCTTTACGCTCAGTTTTTTCAGTGCACTGGCTTATCTGCCTCAGGCGGAGGCAACTGCGATTGCATTCATCACCCCCTTCTTCGTGATGCTGCTGGCCGGCCCCGTGCTTGGCGAGCGTGTCACGCGGTGGCGCTGGATGGGGGCTGCAGGGGGCTTTCTGGGCATGCTCCTTATCCTCAGGCCTGGCGCCGACTTAAGCCCAACGGGAGTGGCCTTCGCACTGGTGACCGTGGCCTGCAGCATCGTATTTCAACTGCTCACCCGAAAACTCTCTGCATCGCCCGGCGAGGGTACCGCCGCAACGGTGCTGATTACCGCGCTGGTGGGCACCGCAGTCTCGGTGCTGACGCTGCCCCTGATGCCCGTCTGGGGAGGATGGCCGGACAGCATCACACCAATGATGAGCGCACAGCTCATCGCAATCGGGGTCTGCGGACTGGTGTGTCAGATGTGTCTGGTGAAAGCCTACTACTGGTCGAGCGCCTCGTTCATAGCGCCCCTTACTTTTCTTCAGATTGTCTGGGCAGCCATCGCAGGCTGGGTATTTTTTGGCGATCTGCCCGATACGCTCGGTGGCCTGGGCATGGCCATCATCTGTGTCAGCGGCATCGGATCGATGATGGCGGACACCAGACAGGCTACTCCTGCGAAGCAATCGTGACCGACATCTCACCGATGCCCTCGGCAAATATCGTCACCACGTCGCCCGCGGTCAGCCGCTCGCCACGGGGCAGGCCCACACCTGCGGGCGACCCGGTGTACATCACATCGCCAGGCTCAATGGTGACCGACTGCGACACGCCAGCAATCTGCTCGGGCAACGAATAAATCATGTCACTGGTGGATCCCCATTGCTTGCGGACCCCGTTGACCGACAGACCAAACCAGGTGTTGCTGATGTCGATGAACGACGCGGGAACCATCACGGGTCCGAGTGGACTCATCGTGTCCTGCCCCTTGCCCAGCGTGAAATTGAAACGGAAAAAACTGGTGGGCTGATCGAACAGGTCTCGTGCGGTGAAGTCAATACCGATTGAATAGCCAGCCACATGCGACATCGCGTCTGCCTCAGCGATGTCGCGTCCGCCGCGGCCAAACACCACGACGAACTCCACCTCCCAATCGAAATAGTCACAGCCACGCGGAATTCGAACGGACTCGCCTGGCCCCACGATGCAGGTGGAAGCGGGCTTCATGAAGAAGAATGGTGGCCGCCCGGGAACCTTGGCGATCGACGCATTCATTTCGGCAAGATGGTCGGCGTAATTGGCGCCCACGCAAAAAAGTTTGCGCGGATAGCGCAGCGGCGCAAGCAGTCGCGCACGCGAGGCGGAGACCGAGTGCGCCGGATTGAACTTACCGGCGCGGATCGCCGCCGCGTGACGCTCGAGCGCGCGGAGCGAGCGCGGCCAATCGTCAAACAGCCTCATCGCGTCGTCAGCAAACCCCGCCTGGGACAACGGCCAGAACCGACCGTCGACGCGCAACGCCGATTCGCTGCGGCCGCGCGCTCGCGCGAGCGTCGCGACCGCAAAGCTCGACGCCGAATTCACTGGGTGGTCTTGATATTGAGCTCTTTCAATTCGCCGACCTTAGCGCCGTCTTCCATCGCAAACCGATCGCCGAAGTCATACAGGTCGTCATGCTGGAAACCATTGGCAAACTGCACCTCCCACCAGTTGTGGTCGAGGTCTTCCAGATAAAACGAATAGACGCCGTGCTGCAGCACGGGCTTGAGCACCTGTTTGATGCCATAGGTGTCCTTGTGCTTCAAGGCGCTCTCATAGGCCTCGTCGACTTTTACCTTCGACTCGACGTCGATCCCCCAGTGATTCAGCACATTGACGGGGTGAACCTTGTCCCCGACTTCAACACAAACGATATGAAACTTCAGGCCGCAACGAATCACCATGGCGGGCAGCGCATGACGTACGCATTCCAGGCCAAGAAACTCTTCGTAAAAACGGCGCGAGGCTTTCAGGCTGTGGCACTCAAGCGTGCCATGCGACATCACATAGGGTTTGATGATCGAGTTGCGCGGCTTGGGCTCAACCACGCCTTCAGAAATCATTTCAAGTGTGGAAACCATGGTGTGCTCTCCTCCGTAATGTCTCAGGGATCAATTTGCCGACGTCGCACCGGCACGATCGGCTTCGCTTAAAAATGAGTCTGCAAAAAAAGCATCGAGCGGTAACCCGCGTGCCTGCGTGAAATCCCGACGCGCGGCGTCCACCATCACGGGTGCGCCGCAGGCGTAGACCTCAACACCGCTCATATCGGGGTAATCCGCCATCACCGCCTGATGAACCAGTCCGGTACGGCCACTCCAGCCACATTCGGCGGCGGGCTCCGACAACACTGGCACGAAACGAAAACCCGGCTGCTCGGCAGCCCAACGCGTGGGCAGCTCAAGCTCATAGAGGTCGATCTGCCGACGACATCCCCAGTAAAGCGTGAGCGGCTGCTCGGCTGACACCCCACGACGAAAGACCTCTTCGCAGATCGCCTTGATGGGCGCGAAGCCTGTGCCGCTTGCCACCATCACAGCAGGCTTGCCGCCTGCCGGGCGCAGATGAAATGTGCCCAGCGGACCTTCGAAGCGCAACAGCTCCCGCTCCTTCATGTTTCCGAACACATGGTCAGTGAACAGCCCACCCGGCATGTGCCGAATATGGAGCTCGATCATGGTGACGCCGTCTGGGCTCGGTGCCGATGCGATGGAATAGCTGCGTCGCTTGCCACCTGCCAGAAGCAGATCGACATACTGTCCCGCCACAAACAGCATGTTCTCGTTCATCGGAAGCTTCAGCGTGAGCACGGCCACATCGGGCGCAGGCCGCGTAATTTTCACCACGCGACACGGCACAATCTGCGGCCGGATATTCTCAAGCCCACCGACTTCCCTGACCTCAATCACCAGATCGGACAAAGGCGAAGCCTGGCAAAGCAGCGCATAGCCCTGCGCCTTGTCCGAGTCGGTCAGGTAGGTGGGGTGCACCATGCCGTAGTCGACCTGCCCCTCGACGATTCGGCCACGGCAGGTACGACACACACCGGTCTGACAGCTGTAAGGCATCGAAAAGCCGGCATTGAGCCCGGAGCGCAGAATGGGCTCGCCTGGCTCGACCTGAAAGCTGTGCCCGCTTGGTTTGAGTTCGATGCGATACGCCATGATCGGCCCCCCGGGGTCAGCCTCGAATCTGCGCGCCAGGCGCAGCATTGTCGCGCGGCCACACCACGACCCAGTTGCCATCCTGCAACTGCTTGACCTTGTACAAATCAGAGCCGCTTACATAATTATTGGGACCCGTCCAGCGCAGTGGTCCAATGATTGCGTTCACGGTATTGCTGCGCAGCCATTGCGCAATGGCCTTGTCATCGAGCGAGTTGGCCCCCGTCACAGCAGCCTCGATGACCTGCCAGCATGAATACGAAATCGCTGACTGCAGGTCCACCACCGGGTAAGGCAAATTGACCTTGGCCGCGCGCTCGGCAAACGCCTTGACGAACGCAGCCGCACGCGGGTTATTGGTGTAGGGGACGTGGGCTTCAAAGTTGGTCAATGCGAAGCTGTTCCGGGATTCCGGCAGCTTCATCATCGGACCAGGCGCCGGGAACATGTAGAACTGCATGGGCGGCTGATAGTTGATGCGTTTCATCGCCTCCAGCATCAACACCGGGTCGATGCCGCCCGCGCCCACCCAGAGAAAATCAGCGTTGGCATCTTTGATGCGGCTGGCAATCGCACCAAAATCGCGGGTACCAAATTCGTACTCGAGAAACACCACCTCTTTCAGGCCGCGCTTCTTGGCAATCTCGCGCGCATTGAGTGAGATGTAATGCAGCGACGGGAACTTGCTCGCTGCAATTGCAATGGTCTTGGGCGGATTCGGAGCGGCCGCCATCGCATCAAACACCAGGTTCGGCCAGACGTTGTCGGGATCGCCGGCAACCCCGCCCGTCTGAAATTGCATCTCGTACTTGGCGAGATTGGGTATGCCAAATGAGTGATGGGGAATGAACTTGCCATAGCGCTGCGCGACACCCATTGCGGCAAGAATTGCCGCGGTGCCGTACGGGCCGATCAGCAGGTCAACTTTTTCGGTGGTGACCAACTGCTCATACAGCGTGCGCGCCAGTTCGGGTTTGGACTGATCGTCCTTCAGCACCCATTCCACCGGCCGCCCTAGAAGGCCGCCCCGCTGGTTGATTTCATCGACGGCCGCTTCGCCTGCAACCTTGTGAATGATGCCAAGCGAGGCCAGGGGTCCGGTGAGGGTGAGCGTGCCGCCAATCCGGATGGGACGGCCCTGGGCACGGGCAAGAGAGGGAAGCGCTGCGGCACCCAGCATTCCAGCGGTCAGCGCACGACGGCGGGCAGATTTCATGCATTGTCTCCTTGGTATTGGTATCGGATTTTTGGGTGGATGTTCGTCGGGCGCCAGCCACTTGTCAACCGCGCTCATACCGCCCGGCGGGCGCTGTTGATACCATGCGCGGCAAAAAGGAGGAGAACACCGATGAAGCTCGTGACCTTTGCAAGTCCCGCCGGCCCGCAGGCTGGCCTGCAGACCCCGAACGGCGTGATCGACCTTGCGCTGGTGGATCCATCACTTCCACGTTCGGTTCGTGGAATTCTGGAGGCAGGCCCGAGCGCACTCGAACGCCTGCGCCCTATCGCGAGCGCACCGCCCAGCGGCGCCCTGGTTGCGCAGCCCAAGCTGCTGGCACCAATCCCTGACCCGCGAATCGTGTTGTCCTGCGGCATGAACTATCGCGAGCACCTGCATGAGATGAATACGCCCGTGCCCAAGACGCCCACCTCGTTTACCAAAAGCGTGGCGAGCATCATCGGCACTGGCGAAGCCATTGAGCTGCCGGCGGCGCACCCGGACATGGTCGATTGGGAAGGTGAATTCAGCGTGGTCATCGGACGCCCCTGCCATCGGGTCAGCGAGGCTGAGGCGCTTGACTTTGTCGCGGGCTACACGCTTGTCAACGACGTCTCGGCACGCGACTGGGTGGCGCCATTCTTTGGCGCGGAAGGCCGGATGGAAGCGATCAGTACCTGGGAGCACAATCTGCTCGGCAAGATGCTCCCCTCCTTCTGCCCGATGGGCCCGGCGCTGGTGACCGCCGACGAACTTGGCGATCCTGGCAACCTGCCGATCCAAACCCGGGTTAATGGCGAGGTGATGCAGTCATCGAACACCAATGATCTGGTGTTCGGCGTGTCCACGCTGATTTCCTACTACTCGCAGTTCTATCAGCTGATGCCGGGCGATGTGATCACCACGGGCTCGCCCAGCGGTGTCGGCTACGGCATGAAACCCAAGCGCTTCTTGAAAGCTGGCGACGTGGTGGAAGTTGAGGTAAAGGGCATCGGCATTTTGCGTAACCCTGTGCGCGGTTAGCGCTTACACAGGACCAAGGGCCGCGCAACGGGCAAGCACCGGGCCAAGCGGCCCGGGCTCGCTGTTTCGTTGCTGCCGGCTCGCTATCCGCGCAGGAAGTCGGACACGGTCTTCCAGCGGCCACTCTGAATCTGTGACAGCCGCGCCTGGTCGTTACCCAGCCGTTTGTTAGGCCCGAATGCATACTCGGGGTTGCCCAGGAAACCACGCGGATACGGATGCTCTTCAAGCGCCTTCACCAGCGAATCGGAGGTGAGCTTGGGTCCCGCGCGGTCAGCGGCACGCACGAAGATGTCGATCATCATCCAACCGGTGGCAGCCCAGAGTTCAGCGTCTTCCTTGAAGCGCGCCTTGAATGCATCCATCCACTCATTGAGCAACCGCGTGTTGGACGGATCATCGCGGTACGGCACTGGCGTCTCACTGATGGCGAACAGGCCTTCCACCGCCGCGCCGCCCGCTTTGGGCACGGCCGGCATATAGGCCGCCTGACTGCCGAAGAACTGGCCGCTGTAACCGAGCCGGCGTGCCGTTGCCATGGCACCTATCGTTTCGCGAACGATGGTGCCCAGCACGATCAGATCGGGGTTGGCTGCCCGCAGTCGCTGCATCTGCGACGCGAAATCGGTGGCGCCACGCTTATAGGTGGTGCGCTCGACCAGAGACAGATTCAGGTCCTTGAGCGCAGCTTCCGTGCCCCGCAACACCTCCAGACCATATTCATCGTCCTGATACAGAATGCCAACGCGCTTGGCGCCGGTGATCTTCATGACCTCTTTCAGCCCCAGCGCCGTGCTGGTCGGATACGGCGTACTGATGGCGAACTTCAGCTTGTGAAAGGGATCAAAATTGCCGTGGTGCGCAGTGGTGGGAAACAGGTGTGCAACGTTTTTCTCGAGCACCAGCGGAATGGTGGCAAGCGACACCACCGACCCCAGCGTGCCGATCATCGCGAAAATGCGGTCTTGCGTCAGCAGCTTCTGTGCCGCCAGAACGCCCTTGCGCGGGTCATACCCCGAGTCTTCAACGACCAGCCGAATTTTTCGGCCGTGAATTCCGCCGTCGGCGTTGATCTGCTCAACCCGCATGATCATGCCGTTCTGGATGGGTTTGCCCAAGGTGACCAGCGGCCCGGACAGATCCTGGATGGATCCAATGACGATCTGGTCGCGCGTGACGCCCTGATCAGCCCAAGCCTGCGAAGCAGGTACCGCAGCGAGCACACCGCCCGCCGCACCAAGTTCAAGAAACTGTCTGCGTGAATTCATCGTTGTCTCCTTCAGGAATTTGCAGCGTACATGGATTGGATCAGATCTCGATATTTTTCGTTGACCAGCTTGCGCTTCAACTTCATCGTAGGGGTAAGCTCTTCGTCCTCCGCGGTAAGTTTGTGCTCGATCAGCCGGAACTTCTTCACCTGCTCGACGCGCGCAAATTTTGCATTCACGCGGGCAATCTCCAGTTGTATGAGTTCCTGAACCTCCCGGGCACGGCACAGACTCTGGAAGTTGGTAAACGGAATGTTCAGTTCCTGCGCGTAGCGTTCAACGTTTTCATGGTCAATCATGACCAGCGCGGTGAGGTACGCCCGCCGGTCACCAATTACCACTGCATCGGTAATGTACGGCGAAAACTTCAGTTCGTTTTCAATCTCAGACGGGGTGATGTTTTTACCACCCGCCGTGATGATGATGTCCTTCATCCGGTCCGTGATTTTGAAAAACCCCTGCCCATCCACGGTTCCCACATCACCCGTGTGCAGCCAGCCCTCGGCATCCATCGCTTCTGCGGTTTTTTCCGGAAGATTCAGATAGCCCATGAAGACGTTGTCACCGCGAACCAGAATTTCTCCCTCGGGTGACACCTTCATCTCGATGCCGGGCTGGGGGCGGCCGATTGATCCCAGACGCATCGCGCCTGGAAGGTTGATCGCTCCACCCACCGCGGTTTCCGACATTCCCCATCCCTCGTACAGGGGAACGCCCAGCGCGTGATACCAGCGGATCAGCTCCGGAGAAATCGGTGCGGCGCCACTGATTGCCCAGCGCATGCGGTTCACCCCAATGGCCTTACGCACATTGTCGAGCACCAGAAAGCGTGCAAGCCTGAACGCCGCAGCCAGCGCGAGTCCAACAGGCTGCCCGGCAAATCTGCGGTCAGCGATGCGATAACCGATCGCGAGCGCAGCGCGGTAGGCCCAGCGCTGCAACGGCGTGGCCTCGCGCAACCGAATCGATACTGCGGAAAAAAACTTCTCCCAGACCCGCGGCACGCAAAGAATGATCGTGGGCGCGATTTCGCGAATGTTTTCGGCGATTGTTTCCGGGTTTTCAACATAGTTGAGCCGGGCGCCGGTTTCAAGCGACAGAAACTGCCCGATCATTCTCTCGGCAATATGACAAAGCGGCAGAAACGCCATCTTGTCGTCGTTTTCGTCAGCCGACAGTTCAGGCGCAAACCGTTCCATCACCGACCGAAGATTCCGGTTCGAGAGCATCGCGCCCTTGGGCTTGCCGGTAGTGCCCGAGGTGTAAATCAGGATCGCCAGATCGCGTTCGGTACGCGAGGCGAGTCGGCGCTCAAACTCTTGCGGGTGGGCCTGATCGAACGCCGCACCCCGGGCTTCGAAAGCCTCGAGGCTTAACACCATCGGATCGTTCAGCCGTGCAAGCCCCTCGGTATCGAACACCACGATGCGCCGCAGACGTGGCAGCCGCTCGCGCACTTCCAGAATCTTATCGAGCTGCTCATCGTCTTCCACAAACAGCACCCGCGACCCCGAGTCAGCGCACAGGTATTCCACCTGGGGCGCCGCATCGGTGGGATAGATGCCGCTCGATACGCCGCCGGCCAGCAGAATGCCGTAGTCGGAATAGCTCCACTCGCGGCGGGTATTGGCCAGAATCGACGCAACATCGCCCGGCTGAAAATCATCGGCCGCAAGCGCCATCGCGATCCGCCTGGCATGTCCACCCAGATCGCGCCACGACTGCTCTTCCCAGATGCCGAGCACCTTCTGGCGTAACGCGATTCGGTCGCCACGCAGCTGCACCGCATGCCAGAACTTGCGTGCAACGGTGTCGCCCTGGGGCCGAGTGGTGAGCGCTGCACTCATCGCCATTGCTTCTTCTTTTTCCAGCGGCGCTCACCGCGCGCGGATTCCGCCTTGATGCCCAGATAGAACTCGCGGATATCGTCTTTGCGCAGCAGCGCCTCACAGCTGTCTTCCATGACCACCCGCCCTACCTCGAGCACATAGCCGAAGTCGGCTGTGGCAAGCGCGATGCTTGCGTTTTGCTCGACCAGAAGCATCGTCGTGCCTTCTTCGCGATTGACGCGCCTGACGATGGCAAAAATCTCTTTGGTGAGTTTCGGGCTTAGGCCAAGACTTGGCTCGTCGAGCAACAACAGCCGCGGCCGCGACATCAGCGCCCGCGCAATCGCCAGCATCTGCTGCTGACCGCCCGACAACTGCCCCGCCTCCTGTCCCGCGCGTTCGCACAGAATGGGGAAGTACGCATACATACGCTCGATATCAGCCGCCACGCCCGCGGAATCACGCCGGGTGAACGCGCCCATCAGCAGGTTGTCGCGAACCGACAGCATCGGGAACACCTCGCGCCCCTCAGGCACATGGCTGATGCCACGCCGCACCACCCAATCCGGGTCGCGACACTGGATCTCCTCACCGTCGAACCACACTGAGCCTTTTTGCGGATCGATGATCCCGGAAATGGTCTTCAGGATCGTGGTCTTGCCCGCACCGTTTGCGCCCAGCACGGTCACGATCGATCCCTTGCGAACCTCAAGGCTGACGCCGCGAATCGCCTGCACCGGGCCATAGCTTGACTCGATGTTTGACAGGCGCAGGATCACATCGTCGGTCACGCGATCAATCTCCGAGATAGGCTGCGATCACATCAGGATGCGACTGCACCTGCGACGGCGAGCCCTCCGCAAGCACCTTGCCGTAATTGACCGCCAACACCCGGTCGGACACGCGCGACACGAGGCTCATGTCATGCTCAACCATCAGAACCGTGATGCCCAGCAGGTCGCGAATATCCTGAATCCAGTAGGCCATGTCGTCGGTTTCCTCTACATTCAAGCCAGACGACGGCTCATCGAGGAGCAGCAGCTTGGGTTGCGCGCACAGCGCACGCGCCAGTTCCACCACCTTGCGCACACCGTAAGGCAAGCCGGCAACCCGGCTGTCGCGATGCACCTGCAGATCGAGAAAGTCGATGATCGTTTCGACCCGGCGCCGGTGCTCGACCTCGCGCCGTTTGACCGACGGCAGAAACAGCATCTCCGCGATAAAGTTTGATTGAGCCTGCGCGTGGCAGCCGATCAGAAGATTCTGGAGCACGGTGGCGTGCTCGAACAGCTCAATGTTCTGAAAAGTTCGGCCGATGCCGCGCGTGACCACGCGGTCGGGAGGCAGACCGGTGAGGTCTTCGCCGCGATACAAAATCCGTCCTGCACTGGCCGGGTAGATCAGGCTCACAAGATTGAAGATCGTGGTTTTGCCCGCGCCGTTCGGGCCGATGATCGTATAGATCTCGCCCTCCTGGACGCTGAAACTCACGTCGTCCACTGCCGTGAGTCCACCGAATCGCTTGGTCAGTTGCTCAACGCGCAGCAGGTCCATCAGTGCACACGCTCCGACTTCTGATAGGCCTTCTGACGGCGGAACATGCCTGCCTTGTACAGCGGAAACAGCGAGAACCAGGTGCGTATCTTGACCCATCGGCCATACAGGCCAAGCGGCTCAAACAGAACGAAAAGAATCATGAGGGCGCCGAACACGGTTGACTTCAGCCCCGTCTGCTCAGCGATCGCCTGCGGCAGATAGTCTTTGGTGATCGCAATCAATTCGGGCAGCACGATCATGAAGATCGCACCGAACACCGCGCCGTGCAGAGACCCCATGCCGCCGATCACGATCATCATCAGAAATTCAATCGACAGGAACAGCGTGAACTGCTCCGGGCTGATGAAACGGATTTGATGCGCATACAGCGCGCCAGCCAGGCCTGTGATGCCCGCGGACAGCGCAAAGCTCAGCGTCTTGTAGCGGGCCAGGTTCACGCCCATGCTTTGAGCCGAGATTTCTGAATCGCGAATCGCGATAAACGCGCGCCCCGTGGGTGCGCGCAATAGGTTACGCACCGCCACCCCAACCAGGAGAATGCAGGCCAAGCAGACGTAGTAAAACGAGTGGGACCCGGTGATTGGCGCACCGGCCAGGTTAAGCGGCGGCACCATCAGCCCAGAGTTTCCCGCGGTGAGCGACTCCCAGCGCGCGAGCACCTCTTCAACGATAAATCCGAATGCGAGCGTGGCGATCGCCAGGTAGATGCCAGTCAGACGGAGCGCTGGCAACCCAATCACTATTCCGGCGGCTGCGGCCAGCAACATTGCCGCGGGTGCGCTCAGCAGGAACGGCCAGCCAGCAATCTGCAGCAGCGTTTCGGCATACGCGCCAATCGCCAGAAACGCCGCATGGCCCATCGAGATCTGACCGGTGAAGCCGCTGAGCAGCATCAGCCCGAAGCCGACAATGCCCCAGATGTAGATGAAGACCAGCTGCGCGCGCCAGTATTCCGGCACGACAAACGGCGCGGCAAGCAGCACGAGCAGAAGCACGCCGTACCAGCCGGCTTCGGTGCGGTCGCGGAACAACTGCAGGTCCTGCTCGTAACGGGTCTTGAAAACGAATCGCATCGTGGGCTCGCCTCAGACCTTCTTACGCCGCATTTCGGCAAAAATGCCCGACGGGCGCACGACCAGCACAATCAGCACCACGATGTAGGCAGCGACATTCTTGAATCCCTCGGGCAGGTAAAAGCCCGCGAAGGCCTCCACCAGGCCAATGATCAGCCCACCCACAATTGCCCCAGGAATGCTGCCAAAACCACCCACCACCGCGGCCGGGAAGGCTTTCAGACCCACGAAACCCATGTTGGAGTGCACGAAGGTGACGGGAGCAAGCAGCACAGCGGCAAAGGCGGCAATTCCTGCCGAGAGTCCCCAGATCAGGGTATTGATGCGCCTGACCGGAATGCCCATGTAATAGGCCGCCAGCTGGTTCTGCGAGCTCGCCTGCATCGCGATGCCGATCCGGGTGCGGCTGAAAAACAGCCACAGCACCAGGCACAGCGCGGCAGTCAGCACGATGATCGCCAGGTCATCGGTGGAAATCACCAGGCTACCCAGTTTTATCGTGCCGTCCGACCAGGGCGCTTTCAACGCATGCGTGTCGGTTCCCCAACCGGGCACCATCGTTGCAATGCCGCGGGCGACGAAGCCGATACCAATCGTGACCATGACGGCGGAGAAGGTGGGTTGTCCGATGATCGGCCGGAGCAGAAAACGATCGAACAGCGCCCCAACCGCAACCAGCACAATCAGCGCGAGCGCAACCGCCGCAGCAAACGGGAACTGCCACAGGCTGGCAAAAGTGAACGCTACAAAAGCGCCCAGCATCATCACATCGCCCTGGGCGAAGTTGACGACTTCGGTTGCCTTGTAGATCAACACAAAGCCGAGGGCGATCAGGGCGTAGATGCAGCCCATCGCGACGCCCCCGATCGCCAGTTGCAGAAACTCCATGTCTCCGGATCCCGCTACGGCTGCCGATTCAACGAACGGCGCCCCGCTGTGGTTTGGCATTCATCCGGCACCCACTGTGCCGGATCGAATGATCGGCGGCGAGTCTATCGAGGGGTCTGCCGGGCGTCAAAGATTCCCGTGCTCACTTCGGTGCTGCCAACCCCATGGAACGGGTGATCAGCTCTTTCATGATTTCGTTGGTGCCCCCGTAAATCCGTTGCACACGGGCATCGGCCCAGGCGCGCGCAATGGGGTACTCCCACATGAACCCGTAGCCGCCGTGCAGCTGAACGCACTCGTCAAGCACCTTGCCCTGCAGATCGCTACACCAGTATTTGGCCATTGACGCGGTGGCGGTATCGAGCTTTTCCTCAAGCAGCGCCTCGATGCAGCGGTCAACGAACACGCGGGCAATCTGAACCTCGGTCTGGAGCTCAGCCAGCCGGAAGCGCGTGTTCTGGAAGCTGGCAACGGTGGTGCCGAACACCTTTCGGTTCTTCACATAGTCAACGGTCCAGTCGATTGCAGCCTGCGCGCTTTCTACCGCCGCAATCGCAATCTGCATGCGCTCCCAGGGCAATTCCTGCATCAGATAGATGAATCCCTGGTTCTCCTTGCCAAGCAGCTGGGTCGCTGGCACCCGCAGGTCGTTGAAGAACAGCTCGGAGGTGTCCTGAGCCTTGAGACCGACTTTTTTCAGCCGCTGGCCCTTTTCAAAGCCGGGCATGCCGCGCTCGATTAAGAACAGGCTGGTGCCTTTCGCGCCCGCCGAAGGATCGGTTTTCGCCACCACCACCACCAGATCCGCATGCCAGCCATTGGTGATGAAGGTTTTGGAGCCGTTCAGAACGTAGTGATCGCCATCGCGCATCGCGGTCGTTCGAACCCCCTGAAGATCGGAGCCCGCGGCTGGTTCGCTCATTGCAATCGCGCCAATCATGTCGCCTGAGGCCATCCTGGGCAGATACCGGGATTTCTGCTCGTCGGTACCGTAGCGAACCAGGTAGGGCGCCACGATCTCGGAGTGCAGCACAAAGCCAAGGCCGGTTGCATTGACCCGGGCGATTTCCTCCATGACGATGACCGAATAAAGACGGTCAGCGCCCGGACCGCCCCATTCTTCGGCAACCGAGCTGCACAGCAGGCCATTGGCGCCAGCCTTTCGCCACACCTCGCCAGCCTTTCGCCACACCTCGCGATCAACATAGCCCTGCTCTTCCCACGCAGAATGGAAGGGCGTCACCTCTTTTTCGAGAAAGCGGCGTACCGCGTCGCGAAAGATTGCGTGGTCTTCGTTGAACAGCTTTCGCTCCAGCATCAGAGACTCCGGGAACAAGGGTTGTAAGATTGAACCAATCAACGGGCCAGCATTGCGCCCGATCTGTCTGCTTACGTCAACCATGGAGCGCCGTCATGTCAGAAGCCTTTGTCTTCGACGCCATCCGTACGCCCCGCGGCCGCGGGAAGTCCACCGGGTCGCTGCATGAGGTGAAGCCGGTCAAGCTGCTGACTACTCTGATGCGCGAACTGCAGACCCGGCACGACCTCGATACCGGCATGGTAGAGGACGTGGTGCTGGGCTGCGTTTCCCCTGTTGGCGACCAGGGCTCGGTCATCCCCAAAACCGCGGCACTCGCCGCCGGCTGGGATCTGCGCGTCTCGGGCGTTCAGATCAACCGCTTCTGCGCCTCCGGCCTGGAGGCCGTGAACCTGGCCGCGCAGAAAGTGCGCTCTGGCTGGGAGGACCTGATCGTCGCGGGCGGGGTTGAGTCAATGTCGCGGGTACCGATGGGCAGCGACGGCGGCGCCTGGATGATGGATCCGGAAACCAACCTCGATACCGCGTTCATGCCGCAGGGCATTGGCGCCGACCTGATCGCCACGCTCGATGACTGGTCGCGTGAGCAGGTGGACGCCTGGGGGGTTCGGTCACACCGGCTGGCTGCCGCCGCCCGCGCTGAGGGCCGCTTCAAGCGCTCGATCGTCCCGGTACGCGATGAGATCGGGTTAACGGTGCTTGATCATGATGAAACGATTCGACCCGATGCGTCGCTCGAGGCGATGGCGCAGCTCAAGCCGTCATTCGAGAAAATCGGCGAGATGGGGTTCGATACCGTTGCGCTCCGAAAATATCCGCAGGTCGAACGAATCCGCCATGTTCATCATGCCGGCAATTCATCCGGAATCGTCGATGGCGCGGCACTGGTTTTGATCGGCAATGAAGGCGCCGCCAAGTCGCTGGGCCTCGCGCCACGCGCACGCATCATCGCCACGGCCCTCACCGGCACCGACCCCACCATCATGCTCACCGGACCGATGCCGGCCACCCGGAAGGCTCTGGCCAAAGCGGGCCTTACCATTGATGACATCGATCTGTTCGAGGTCAACGAGGCATTTGCTGCGGTACCGCTTCGGTACATGCAGGAGCTCGGGGTTCCCGAAGAAAAAATCAACGTCAACGGCGGCTCGATCGCGATGGGACACCCACTTGGCGCAACAGGTGCCATGCTGCTCGGCACGCTCATCGATGAGCTCGAGCGCCGATCCCTGCGCCGCGGGCTGATCACACTATGTGTCGGTGGCGGCATGGGAATCGCCACCATCGTCGAGCGCGTCTAAGCCACCTGCCGCCTGACGCGGCCTATCGGCCGCCGGCGCACGCCACCGGTCCATCGGTCGGAATCGCGGTAACACCGGGGCTCGCCGCCCCTAACATCAGCAGCCGTTTTTCTGCTGAGTTCGTGTGCGATGTCCAACGACAGGGTTCTGAGCCCCCGGTTTGCCGACCGCCGACAGTCAGGCCGCAGGCGTGACTCAGATCTTCCTGATGCGGGCCCGCTTGGGATGTTCTCAGCGAGCGCGAATGGGCAATTGCTGCGGTTTGATCCCGTCTTCGCGCAATTGCTGAGCCTGCCGCTGCGGCCCGTGCCAGCGCGACCTCTCACGATTCGTCGTCTGTTTGGGACGGCCGCCAGCAGCGCTGTTTCGCGGGCCCTGATCGAAGGTTTCTCGTCCGCCGACTGCGACCTATCGGGCCACCGGG
>VGHA01000082.1 GCA_016868375.1 Betaproteobacteria bacterium
TGTCGCCTCAGATGAACGGAGCTTCGAACCATGTTCGAAACAAGCATTGCAGGGAGCCTGCCCAAGCCTGGGTGGCTGGCCGAAACGGGAAAACTGTGGCCGCGCTGGCTCGCCGATGGCGAGGCGCTTGACCGCGCGAAAGCCGACGCCACGCTGCTGCGGCTGAAGCTTCAGGAGGATGCCGGTGTTGACGTGATTGGCGACGGCGAGCAGTCGCGTCAGCACTTCGTGCATGGCTTTCTTGAGGCGGTCGAAGGCATCGACTTCGACAACAAAGTGAAGATGGGCATCCGCAACAATCGCTATGACGCAATGGTGCCGCAGGTGGTCGGGCCGCTGAAGCTTCGCGGTCGCGTGCACCAGGCCGAGGCGAGGCTGCTGCGTGCGCACACCGCGCGTCGCATCAAGTTCACGCTGCCCGGGCCCATGACCATCGTCGATACGATTGCTGATCGATTCTATGGCGACCGTATCCGGATGGCGATGGCGTTTGCCGATCTGCTCAACCAGGAGGCACGCGCGCTCGAGGCCGAAGGCGTCGACGTGATCCAGTTCGACGAGCCAGCCTTCAACGTGTACATGGAGGAGGTGCGCGATTGGGGAATCGAGGCGCTGCATCGGGCCATTGACGGGCTGCGCTGCACGACCGCGGTTCACATCTGCTATGGCTATGGCATCCAGGCCAACATCGATTGGAAGCAGTCTTTGGGCGGCGAGTGGCGGCAATACGAGGTGGTGTTTCCGGCGCTCGCGCAAAGCCGCATCAACCAGGTGTCGCTCGAATGCATTGGATCAAGGGTTCCGATCGAACTGCTTGGGCTGCTCGAGGGCAAGGATGTGCTGCTCGGCGTGATTGATGTGGCCACTGACACCATTGAGACACCCGCTCAGGTGGCTGACACGATCGCCCGTGCTCTGACCCATGTGCCGGCGCACAAGCTCTTTGCCTGCACCAATTGCGGTATGGCACCCATGAGTCGCGACGTGGCGCTTGCCAAACTCCAGGTGCTCGTTGAGGGGGCGAAGCTTGCCCGTGACCGACATGCTTGAGCGGCACGCCGATCGCGGCGTCATGATGATCACCGGCGGCAGCCGCGGCATCGGCGCCGCCACAGCCCGTCTGGCCGCGGCGTGTGGCTGGACCTGTGTGGTGGTCTATCGTGATCGCGAGGTCGATGCCCAAAACGTGGTGGCGTCCATTGAAGCCGACGGTGGCCGGGCGCTCGCACTGCGCGCCGACATGGCCGATGAGCAGGCCATCGTCCAGGCGTTCCGGCGGGCCGACAGCCTGGGGCCGCTCACGGCGTTGATCAACAACGCGGGCATCACGGGTGGGGTCTGCCGGATCGATGCGCTCGATGCAGTGATGCTGGATCAGCTGCTTGCAATCAATGTTCGAGCGCCGCTTCTGTGTGCGCGTGAGGCGGTCCTCAGGATGTCAACCCGTCGAGGCGGTCCCGGCGGTGCCATCGTCAACCTGAGTTCCGGTGCAGCGCAGCTGGGCTCGGCGGGGGTCTGGGTGCACTACGCAGCGACCAAAGGCGCAATCGATACGATGACGATCGGGATGGCACGTGAGCTCGGTCCCGAGGGCATTCGCGTCAATGCGGTCCGGCCTGGCCCAATCGATACCGAGATTCATCTGGAGCGCCCACCAGGTCAGCTCGATCAGATGGCCCGTGCGGCGCCCCTCGGGCGGCTGGGCTCGCCCGAAGAAATCGCACGTGCGATCGTCTGGCTGGCCGATGGCAGCCAGTCGTCTTATGTGACCGGGGCGCTGGTGGATGCGCGTGGCGGGCTTTAAGCGCGAGCCGGGCGCGCTTTAGCGATTGCGCGCGTTGTCATTACTGGCTGCTTCAAATAAGGGCAGCTGCCGTGCCGCTTCGATTGAGGCGCCGGTGGGACGCGGCTCGGCTGCCATCAGCGCGCCGCCCGCGCGGGCTGATAACGCCGGATCGCCCGATGCAGCATGCGTCTCTGCGTGCACCAGCGTTCCCACGCGCACGCCCAACAGCCGCAGCCGTCGCTCCAACGGTACCCGCTTCAGGCATCGCCCGGCCGCTGCGCGGATGGTGGCCGCCTCGGCGGTGGGCTCAGGCAGCGTCTGGTCACGGGTAACGGTGTTGAAGTCGTCATAGCGCAGCTTGATACCAATTGTTCGACCCAGATAGCCTTTTCGACGAAGATCGTCGGCCACCCGCTCGCATAGCGCGGTGAAGATCGCAGACAGTTGTTCGCGATCGCGCCTGGGATGGAGATCGTGCTCGAACGTGGTCTCGCGACTGATCGACCGCGGCTCACTGACCGTGACGACGGGCCGATCATCCCGACCGTGGGCGGCCTCATGCAGCCAGGCGCCATAGCTTGGACCGAACTGCTCGCGCAGCATGGTGGCCTCAGCAGCCGCGAGCTCGCCGATGGTCCGGATGCCCATCGCCTCGAGCCGCGCGGATGCTTTGGGCCCGATGCCGTTGATTCGTCTTGCGGGCAGTGGCCAGATTCGGGTGGCGATTTCATCGAACTCGATGAGGGTGAGTCCGTCTGGTTTATCAAGCTCTGATGCGATTTTTGACAGCAGCTTGTTGGGCGTGATGCCGACCGAACAGCTGAGACCGCACCGTTCCCGTACCCGCTCCTTCAGGCGTGCACCGATCTGCCGCCCGCCGTCATCATGCACGCCCGGGCAGTCTGTCAGGTCGATATAGATTTCATCGATCCCACGGTCTTCGATGACCGGCGCAATCTCGGCCACCGCCGCCTTGAAGAGCCGCGACATGCGGCGGTATTCATCAAAATCGGCGGGCAGCAGCAGCGCATCGGGACACAGTGCGGCCGCCTTCATCAGACCCATTCCCGAGTGCACGCCGAATGCGCGGGCCTCATAGGTGGCGGTGGTGATGACGCCGCGGCCGGCGTAATCGCGCAACCGGGGTGGTGAATCGGCCATGGCATGTCGCCTGCCACCGATGACCACCGGCAGCCCGCGCAGCTCTGGATAGCGAAGCAGTTCAACCGACGCGTAAAACGCGTCCATATCGAGATGCGCGATGCGGCGTTGGCGTGAGGGGGCAGTGGCTTCCAAGGCGGGCTCTATCGGGCGGCACGGATGAAGCAACCCGCTGGGATCACCTTATCATGGCGGCTTTTGATGCCAGCAGGCAGGGCAGGACCAACCGATGGCAATGGTATTACTGGTGCGGCATGGACAGGCTGCGTTCGGCTCCGATCACTACGATCGATTGTCCGATCGCGGGCGGCAGCAGGCGCGCTGGCTGGGCGAACACCTGGCGTCACTTGGCGTTCTGCCCGTGCGGGCAGTCGCCGGGTCGCTGGCGCGCCAGCGCGACACGGCGGCCGAGCTGCTCGAGGCCATGGGGCTCACCGACCGCGTTCAGCTTGATGAAGATCCCGGGCTTGATGAGTATGACGGCGAGTCGCTGTATCGCGCGCACACCGGTGGCGCGGATCAGCTCGCGCATCAGCGACGCGACTTCCGTGACTACTGGCGCGCCTTCCGCGAGGCAATGCAGCGCTGGTCCGAGGATGGATTGTCTGATGTGCCCGAGAGCTGGGCATCGTTTGGAGCGCGGGTGCGGCGCGCAGTCGATACGGCCAGTGCCGGGGCGGGCCGCGAGGACACGATTCTGATGGTGAGTTCCGGCGGAGCGATCGGTCGACTGATCGCAGATCTGATGCAGGCGCCTGCGTCGGCCGCCATTGAGCTCAACCTGCAGTTCCGGAACACCGGTCTGTGCGAACTGATCGTTGGCCGAGGCACACTTCGGCTGCTGAGCTATAACTCGATCCCGCATCTTGACCATCCGGCACGCCGGCATGCGATCACTTTTGCGTGATCTGTCTGGAGGCCTCCGATGAGCGAGTCAACGCCTGGGTCGCGACCGCGCTGGTTTGAAGATTATGTTCCCGGATCGGTCCATGAACTTGGTTCAATCGCGGTGAACGGCGAGGAGATGCTCGCCTTTGCAGAGCGATTCGATCCGCAGTCGTATCACGTCGATCCCCAGGCCGCGGCGCAGACGCACTTCGGTGGATTGATTGCAAGCGGCTGGCACACTGGGTCCATGATGATGCGGTTGTTCGCGCTGGCCTATTTGTCACCCGAGTCCAGCCTGGGATCGCCCGGTATCGCGACGATGCGCTGGCCGCAGCCGGTTCGGCCGGGCGATACGCTGCGCGTTCGGGTCACGGTCGAGCACGCCCGCGTATCGCAGTCGCGCCCTGACCGCGGAATCATTCAGTCGCTGATTGAGGTGACCAACCAGAATGGGGAAATCGTGATGACCGCCAATCCCACGAATCTGGTGCGGTGTCGGCCGGTTGAAGCTCGCTAACCGAGGATTGCCTGTATGACAGTTTCTGAGCAGGCGGCCGCTGCGGCCGCGCCGCTGTTCACGCCATTTTCGTCATCGAAGTTTGCGTTTCGTAATCGAGTGGTCATGGCGCCCATGACGCGCTCCTTCTCGACCAGCGGCGTTCCGCCCGCGGCGGCAGCCAACTACTACGCCTGCCGTGCAGGCGCCGACGTGGGTCTGATCATTTCCGAGGCCACGCTGATTGGCCGTCCCGCCGCAGGCAATGAACCTGATGTGCCCCGGTTCTGGGGCGAGGACGCGCTCGCCGCGTGGCAACCGGTGGTCAATGCGGTCAACGACACCGGCAGCAGCTTCTGGCCGCAACTCTGGCATGTGGGCGCGGTTCGCAATCCGATGCTCAAGTGGATGCCGCCAGCTGCTCCCGAAAGCCCTTCAGGGATCGTCAAGCCTGGGCGCGAATACGGCGTTGCCATGACGCAGGCCGATATCGAGGCCACGATCGCAGCGTACGCACGTGCTGCAGCCGATGCACAGCGTCTGGGCTGCGACGGTATCGAACTTCACGCAGCGCATGGCTATTTGATTGATCAGTTTTTCTGGTCTGGAACCAACCAGCGTACCGACCGGTGGGGTGGGGCGACACTGGCCGAGCGCAGCCGTTTTGCGGTGGAGGTGGTGCGCGCGGTTCGTGCCGCCGTCGGTGAGCACTTTCCGATCTGCATCCGACTGTCGCAGTGGAAGCAGCAGGACTTTGCCGCGCGACTCGCATCCACGCCTGACGACATGCTCGCCTGGTTGCGCCCCCTGGTGGATGCGGGCGTTGATATGTTCCACTGCTCACAGCGCCGTTTCTGGGAGCCTGAATTTGAGGGCTCAGACCTCAATTTCGCAGGCTGGGCAAAGAAGCTGACGGGACTGCCCACCATCACGGTCGGTTCGGTTGGCCTGTCGGGCGAATTCATCAACTCGTTCGGTGGCGAAATCTCGCAACCTGCTTCGCTCGACGAATTACTCCGCCGTCTCGAGCGCGGCGACTTCGACCTGGTGGCGGTGGGACGCGCGCTGATCAGCGATGCGCAATGGGCAAGTCGCGTGCGGGCGGGCCGAATCGATGAGCTGCGTGCCTATGACCGCGGCGCGCTCGCGACGCTGAACTGAACGCGTTGCGCGAGGACAGGCCCGGGTTCGCAGGCCTGACTCAGCGACAGCGCGCGCGGCCGCGAGGGGCCGCGCGATCAGGCGGGTGCTTAGCGCCCCGCCTTGAACTGAAGCCGGCGCGCATGCAACACCGGCTCGGTGTAGCCCGAGGGTTGCACGGTGCCTTTGAACACCAGATCGCAGGCAGCAAGAAACGCCTGGCCATTGATGGATGGCGCCATCGGTCGGTAAGCGGGGTCGCCTGAGTTCTGGCGGTCAACAACCGCCGCCATCCGCTTCATGACCTCCATCACCTGCTGCTCGTTGACCACGCCGTGGCGAAGCCAGTTGGCGATATGCTGCGAGGAGATACGGCAGGTGGCGCGGTCTTCCATGAGGCCGATGTCGTGAATGTCGGGCACCTTGGAGCAACCCACGCCCTGATCGACCCAGCGGACCACATAGCCGAGAATGCCCTGGGCATTATTCTCAAGTTCGGAGTTGATTTCTTCCGCAGTCCAGGACGGCGATTTCGCAAGCGGGATCTCGAGAATCTGGTCAACCGTGGCGCGCCGGCCCTGTGAGGTGATTGCGGACTGCCGCGCGATGACGTCCACCTGGTGATAGTGGGTGGCATGTAGCGTGGCTGCGGTGGGGCTGGGAACCCAGGCGCAATTGGCGCCTGCCTGAGGATGCCCAACCTTCTGCTCGAGCATCGCGGCCATCAGATCGGGCATGGCCCACATGCCTTTGCCGATCTGCGCTTTGCCGGTCAGGCCACACGCGAGACCCACATCAACATTCCAAAGCTCATAGGCAGCAATCCAGCCCTGCTTCTTCATGTCGTTCTTGCGAACCATGGGGCCCGCTTCGATCGACGTGTGAATTTCATCGCCGGTGCGGTCAAGAAAGCCTGTGTTGATGAAGGCCACCCGGCGCCGTGCAGCGCGAATACACGCCTTGAGATTGACGGTGGTGCGTCGCTCTTCGTCCATGATGCCGAGCTTTACCGTGTCGGGGGGCAAGCCCAGCGCCTGCTCCACCTTGGTAAACACGGCATCGGCAAACGCGACCTCGTCGGGGCCATGCATCTTGGGCTTGACCACATAGATGGAGCCGGTGGTCGAATTGCGCACCCCCTCACGCTTTTTGAGATCGTGCATCGCGATCAGCGTAGTGCACATCGCATCGATCAGACCCTCGGGCGCCTCGCGCCCGTCGCGGTCGAGCACCGCTGGATTGGTCATCAGATGGCCGACATTGCGAATCAGCATCAGCGAGCGGCCCTTGAGCGTGAACGTACTGCCATCGGGCGCGAGGTAGGAGCGATCGGAATTGAGCTTGCGTTCAAATGTACGACCGCCCTTGCTGACGGACTCCACCAGCGTGCCTGTCATCAACCCAAGCCAGTTGCGGTAGGCCAGCGCTTTGTCGTCGGCATCCACCGCTGCAACCGAATCTTCGCAGTCCATGATGGTGGTCACTGCGGCCTCGAGCAACACGTCAGCGACGCCCGCGCGATCAGTGGCGCCCACCGGATGGCTGCGATCGACGATCAGTTCAACATGCAGCCGGTGATGACGCAGCAGCACACCGATTGGCGCCAAGGCATTGCCGCGGTATCCAACCAGACTCGAGGGATCGGCGAGCCTGGCGACGCCGGCGGGCGTATCGGCCACCAGCCGGTCGCCTTCGATGCGATAGGCCGTGACTGCAGCATGGCTTGCGCCCGCGAGCGGCAGATGCTCGTCAAGAAACCCTTTGGCCCAGGCGATGACGCGTGCACCGCGTTCGGTGCTGTAGCCACCGGCCGGCGGCGCATCGCCCATGGCATCGGTGCCATAGAGCGCGTCATAAAGGCTGCCCCAGCGCGCGTTGGCGGCGTTGAGCGCATAGCGCGCGTTCATGACCGGCACCACCAGTTGTGGGCCCGGGATTCGAGCGATTTCGGGATCGACCTGCGCGGTGTCGATCTGGAAGTCGGGCCCATCGGGAACCAGATAGCCGATTTGAATCAGGAAGGCTTTGTAGGCTTCGGCATCATGCGGCTGACCGGCGCGCTCGCGATGCCATTGATCGATCTGCGTCTGAAGCGCGTCCCGGCGTGCGAGCAGCTCGCGATTGCGCGGCGCCATGCCGTGAATGAGCTCTGAGAAGCCCCGCCAGAAACGTTCGGGTGAGACGCCGGTGCCGGGCAGTGCCTCATGCTCGATCATGTCGAAGAGACTGCGTGCAACGCGCAGACCGTATTTTTCAATTCGCTCGGCCATCAGAGTTCCTGTTCAGTGCGAGGGGGGCGGGGCCATCGATTGGATGGAGCGTCGATCAGCTGGCTTGTAGGGGCAAACCTTCGAGAATACCGAGTCGGGCGCCTGACCGCTCAAAAGTCCGAAGCGGCGATAGGTTTTCCAGGGTGGGCTCGACTATCCGTTGGCCGTGCGGGCCGTCAGATGCGCCAGGGCTTCCTGCACCTGATCGATCAGCACCAGACATACATCACCCGGCTCGAGCCGATCGAGCGCGGTATCAATCGCCAGAAATTCGCCGCGGATCTCGTCGATTCGGGTGGTGCGCGGCGCGTCAACCAGCCCTTTGCGGAGCAGGGCCACGACTTCGCCGTCGGCGCGGCCGCGTTGGGCTGCATCCTGATAAAGAATCGCGTCGTCAAAAAAACGACCGACGATCTCGGCCTGCTCGAGAATGTCCTGGTCGCGCCGGTCGCCCGCCGCGCTGATGACAATGGAACGCCTGCGACCGGGCATCGCATCGATGGCCTGGGCGAGTGCAAGGATTGCATCCGGATTGTGACCATAGTCGGCGATGACCGTTGCGCCGCGAAAGCTGAAGCGGTTGAACCGGCCTGGCACCGTGTTGGGGTCACTGTCGAAGGTGGCGAGTCCCGCGGCGATCAGCGCCCAGTCGAGCCCCAGTGCCCAGCCCGCTGCAACCGATGCCATGGCATTGTTGAGCTGAAATGGAATCGACCCGCCACCGGTGAGCGGAATGCGCGCGAGATCGAATCGGTGGATCACCGATGTGCCCTGAACGGCGACAATTGCGTTGCCGTCAACGCGCACGGTGCGTTGGCCAATTGCAGCCTGGCGCTTCATCGCGGTGAGTGATGCATCGCGGGCAAAGAAGATGGTGTTGCCTGGGCAGACCGACTGCATCGACACCACCATGGGATCTGCGGCATTGAGCACCGCGTAGCCGTTGGGCGCGACGTTGGCAACGATGACACGCTTGACCAGCGCCAGGTCATCGATCGAATCGATGTGGTTCATGCCGAGATGATCGCCTCGACCGATATTGGTGACGACCGCAACCTGACAGCGATCGAATCCCAGACCCTCGCGCAGAATGCCGCCGCGCGCGGTCTCGAACACCGCAGCATCCACCTCGGGATGCATCAGCACATTGCGGGCGCTGCGCGGGCCTGCGCAGTCGCCGCTGTCGGTTTGAACCCCGTTGATGTAGACGCCGTCGGTGTTGGTCATGCCAACCCGAAGGCCCGATTGCGCAAGCAGATGCGAGATCAGTCGAACGGTGGTGGTTTTGCCGTTGGTTCCGGTGACTGCAACCACCGGAATGCGGCCGCTGTCCTGGTCACCATAAAGGAGCCTGACGATGGCCTCGCCCACCTCCCGACCCTTGCCATAAGACGGGCTGATGTGCATGCGCAGGCCCGGCGCGGCATTGACCTCGACAATCGCGCCGCCCTGTTCTTCGAGCGTCTGCTGTACTGTCTGGCACACCACATCCACGCCTGCGATCTCAAGGCCCACCGTTTGCGCGGCCTCAATCGCGCGCGCGGCGAGCTCAGGATGCACATCATCCGTGACATCGGTCGCACTGCCGCCCGTGCTGAGGTTGGCGTTGTTGCGCAACACCACGCGAGCCCCGCGAGGCGGAATGGAATCGGCCTCGTAGCCCTGCACCCGCATGCGTGCGTGAGCGATCTCATCGAGACGAATTTTGGTGAGCGAGGTGGCGTGGCCATCGCCACGCCGGGGATCGCGGTTGATCTCGTCAACCAGCTGGCGAATGCTCTGAACGCCATCGCCAATGACATGCGGCGGATCACGGCGGGCCGCGGCAATGAGTCGGTCGCCCACGACCAGCAGCCGGTGATCGTGGCCAGGAATGAATCGCTCGACCATGACGTTGGAGCTGAACTGCGAGGCGGCGTTGAAGGCGATTTCGAGATGGTCACGGCTGACGATGTTCACCGTGACGCCCTTGCCCTGAT
Source organism: Betaproteobacteria bacterium (assembly GCA_016868375.1). Taxonomy (GTDB): domain Bacteria; phylum Pseudomonadota; class Gammaproteobacteria; order Burkholderiales; family Burkholderiaceae_E; genus SYIM01. Next base: position 9,721 of record VGHA01000082.1, read on the forward strand.
TGCCATCGCGCGGCTTGACCACCACCGGCGAGGCGAGATCCTGCATGGCCGCCCAGGCCTGGTCAGTATTGCGAACCACCCGGCCTTGGGGCACCGGTACGCCAGCGGCGGCGAGCAGCTTCTTGGTGAGCTCTTTGTCCTGTGCGATCGACTCGGCAATGGCGCTGGTGGCATCGATCTCGGCAGCCTGAATTCGGCGTGCGCGACTGCCCCAGCCAAACTGTACGAGGCTGCCCTCGGTGAGGCGGCGGATGGGAATATCGCGCGCTCGCGCAGCATCGGCAATCGAGCCGGTGCTCGGGCCCATGCGGATGTCCTCGTCGAGTGTTCGCAGACGCGATATCGCTGAATCAAGATCGAATGGGAGATCGTCGCGCGCGGCCTGGCAGAGGGTCAGGGCAAGCTCGAGCGCAAGCCGCCCAACCGGCTCTTCGGTGTATTCGAAAACCACCTGGAACAGGCCCGGATCGCCGGCGGGTGCGGTTCGGCTGAAAGTGACTGGACAGCCTGCCTGCCCCTGCAGCCGCAACGCTGCGAACTGGAGAACCCGAGCGATTGGGACATCGTCGCGTGCGCCGATTGACCGGATTGCGCCAATGAGTGGGAACCGGGCACGCAGTCGAACTTCAAAGCGAGGAATCCGGTCAATCGAGAGTTCATCGGGCGAGCAGCGCACGATTGCTTCGATTGAGGTGTGTCGGCTCCAGAGATTTGGGCCACGGAGCGCGCGGATTCGGGTGACTTCCATCGGGCGGTTCCTGCGAACGGAAAAGGTCGGTCAGCGATCAGCGGAGGGTTCGGGTGTCAGGCAGCCACCCGGCTCGCAGGCATCGGCTCGAGTGTTTCGAGACCCGCCTGGATCAGGTCAGCGGCAATACCGTTCGCCCAGGCTGCAGCGACCGCGGCGAGCAGGCCATCATCAGCGGCGAGCGAATCGCCTTCGATGGGAAGCTCGAGGGTGCCGGCACGTAGCTGCGCGACGTTATGTGTGCCGTGTTTCAGGGAAATGATGCCGTCAGACAGCACCACCGCACGACCGCCTCGCTCGGCGTGTTCGGCCAGTATTGGCGCCTGCGCGTTGGCACTGAAGAACATGACCTCGCCCTTGCAGAGTGAGGCCATTTCAACCAGCTGATCATCGTCGGCGTTCAACACCGCAATGCCGCGCTTTTCCAGGACGATGTCGACCTGCGTACGAAACACTTTGTACAACTGCTCGACCGAATCGATGTAGCGCTCGGGAACCAGGCAGTCGGGGTTCATTCGCGTGATGACGCCCACATGGCACCAGTCGTAGGACAGTCCCTGATCAAGCAGAACATCGAGCCCGTTTTCAATGACCGCCGATTCGATCGAGCGATTGACCAGCAGCCGCTGACCCGCGAGAAAGTTCGCGCTGTCGCGGTGATCAATGCAACGCGAACCGAGAAACAGACCGTCGCGGCACGCGAGTCCCACCTTGCGGCCGGACATCTGCAGCAGATGGGCGACCACACGGGCCGCGAACCGGGTGCCGCCGGTTCCTGCGATTCCGGTGACCGGAATGCGGCCGTCATCGGCCCCGCCGAACAGATGCTCGATGATCATGTCGGGGACCGGCTTGGGCGGCAGGCCAGGCGGGCGCAGATGCGTGGACAGACCCGGACCGGCATTGACCTCGACAATGGCGCCGCCCTGTGCATCGAGCGGCTGCGAGATGTCATCGGCGACCAGATCGATGCCGGCAATATCGAGGCCCACCACGCGCGCCGCGAGCACCGCCTGGCGGACGGTATCGGGGTGAACCAGCGCGGTGCAGTCATGGCAGACGTTGCCATTACGCTGCACCAGCACGCGCACACCCGCATCGGGCGTGGAATCGGGCTGAAAGCCCTGGCTCGCGAGGTCAAGACGCGTGGCAGAGTCGATGCCCACCCGGTTGAGTGGTGCATCGCTCCAGCCGGTGCCGCCGCGCAGCGGATCGGAGTTCAGCTGTGATTCGATCAGCTCGCGGATCGTTTGCCTGCCGTCGCCAGTGACCCAGGCGGGCAGGCCGCGCGCGGTCGCGGCGAGTTTGCCGCCGACTACCAGCAATCGGTGTTCATTGCCGGTGAGATGCTTCTCGATGATCACGCCACTGCCTTCAGCGGCAGCCACGGGATAAGCAGCCATGACCTGTTCGCGGTTTGCGAGATTCAGGCATACGCCGCGACCATGGTTGCCGTCGTAGGGTTTGACGACAACGGGTAAGCCGATGTCTTCGGCGGCGGCCCAGGCGTCCTCGGCGTCGCTCACCATGCGCCCGGCAGGCACCGCGATGCCGCAGGCCGACAGCAAGGTTTTGGTGAGCTGTTTGTCGCGTGAGATGCCTTCGCCGATGGCGCTGGTTCGATCGGTTTCAGCGGTCCAGATTCGCCGTTGGTTACGTCCGTAGCCCAGCTGCACCAGGTTGCCGTCGTTCAGGCGGATTGCCGGAATGACGCGTTGTTCGGCGGCTTTGACGATGCCTGCAGTACTGGGGCCCAGGCATTCGGAGTCGGCGATGTCACGCAGCTCATTGACCGCGGCGCGAACATCGAAGCTGCGGTTGTCGTAAGCGGCCAGCACCAGCTCGCGCGCCAGTTGAAGCGCTCGCAAAGTGACCGAGTCTTCCCAGAGCGTCACGATGACCTTGTAGCGGCCTCGCACGTCCACGCCTCGGGCCCGACCGAAGCCGCCAGGCAGGCCGGCGAGCGACTGAAGCTCGAGCGTGACGTGCTCCATGATGTGCCCGGGCCAGGTGCCGTCGCGCAGGCGACGCAGGAACCCGCCGCGCTCGTCGTAGCTGCAACGATGTTCGATCAGCGTAGGCAGCCAGCTTTCAAGGCGATCGGGTAGACCAGGCACCTTGTCGGAGGGCCAGTCTTCAAGCTCGCCGATATCGATCAGCGCCTCGAGTGCGGGCAGGTAAGACCACATGTTCGGGCCACGCAGATACGTGACCGAGAGAATCTCGATATCGCGCTTCATCGGGGGATGGGCTTAGGAGGACGGGTGCGTGGAGGCATGGCGCGCGGCCGGTTGGGCAGCGCTCGCGCGGGTGACGCAGGCAAAAGATGTCGAGGCTGATGCACGGCGAGGGTTCAATTCAGAGTGATACTGTACGCTTGTCGACTGAACAACGAAAATCGCTTTCTCCTGTGAGTTCCCCTCTGCCGACCACGCCGTCTGTCGATTCGACGCAGGCCTGGATCGCTGACGCCTGGCGCGATGCCGTTGCTGAACGCCTTCAGCCGGGCGAACGCACGCTGGTCGCGCTCGAACTCGACCTCGACCGGCGGCTTCGCTACGGCGCCGGTCTTCTGGTGCTCACCGATCGCGCGCTGCTGGCCCGAGCGCCCGGCGAAGCCGACTGGCAGCGGTTTCCACTGCGGCCCGACAGCCGGCTCGAGCTGCACGACCATGCCGGTGCGGCTGCGCTGGAGCTGTTTGAAGCCGATCAGCGGCTCGCGGTCTGGCGCTTCACGCTGGGCGGCAACCCGGTTGCGATGCGTCTGCTTCGTCGCTTTGACGAACTGCGCGGGCGGCCCGCCGCGGCGCACGTTCCGGCCGATGAGCCGGCGAGCCAGTGCGACCGATGTGGTGCCGACATTCCGGCCACCGCCGAGGAGTGCCCACAGTGCGAGGCTGAGCTTGCGGTTGGGCCGTCGTCGCGAACGCTGTTTCGGTTATGGCGGTTTGCGCGCCCCTATCGCGGGCAATTGCTGGCTGGCTTTCTGCTGACGCTTGCGGCCACCGCGGCAACGCTGGTGCCACCCTATCTGACCATGCCGCTGATGGACCGGGTATTGATTCCCTACCAGAATGGCGCGCCGCTCGACACCACGCTGGTGGGTTGGCTGCTGTCCGGCCTGTTGGCCTCCGCCGTGGTGGCCTGGGGGCTTGGATGGGCGCGCACCTACATCCTGGCGCTGGTGTCCGAGCGCATTGGCGCTGACCTCCGCACCGCCACCTATGATCACCTGATGCATCTGTCGCTGCAGTATTTTGGTGGCAAGCGCACCGGCGATCTGATTGCCCGAATCGGCGCCGAAACCGACCGGATCAATCTCTTTCTCTCTCTGCACCTGCTTGATTTCGCCACCGACCTGCTGGTCATCATCATGACCACCGCCGTGCTGGTGTCAATCGATCCCTGGCTGGCCTTGGTCACGCTGCTGCCGCTGCCGTTCATTGTGTGGCTCATCCACCTGGTGCGCGACCGACTCAAGCATGGCTTCGAGAAGGTGGACCGGATCTGGGGTGAGGTCACCAACGTGCTGGCCGACACGATTCCGGGAATCCGCGTGGTCAAGGCCTTCGCGCAGGAAAAGCGTGAATCGAACCGTTTTCGGGAAGCCAACCGGCTCAACCTCACGGTCAACGACAGGGTGAACCGCGTCTGGTCGCTGTTTTCGCCCACCGTCACGCTGCTAACCGAAGTCGGCCTGCTCATTGTCTGGGGCTTTGGCATCTGGCTGGTCACGCGCGATCAGGTGACAGTCGGCGTGCTGACCGCTTTTCTTGCTTACATCAGCCGCTTTTACACCCGGCTCGATTCCATGAGCCGGTTTGTGTCCTTCATGCAGAAGGCTGCGGCGGGCGCCAAGCGCATCTTCGATATCCTCGACCATGTTTCGAGCGTGCCGGAGGCAACCCGGCCCGTGGCGTTACCGCAGGTCAGTGGCCGCATCGAACTGCGTAATGCGGGCTTTCGATACGGTAGCCGGTCGGTCACCCGCGGTGTCAACCTCACGATCGAACCTGGCGAAATGATTGGCCTGGTAGGGCATAGCGGATCCGGCAAGAGCACGCTGGTGAATCTGATCTGCCGGTTCTATGACGTGACCGAGGGCGCGGTGCTGGTGGACGACATCGATGTGCGCTCGGTGCCGGTTGCGGCCTACCGTCGCAGCATCGGGCTGGTGCTTCAGGAGCCATTTCTTTTCTTTGGAACGATTGCCGACAACATTGCCTATGGCAAGCCCGAGGCCACGCGCGCTGAAGTCATTGCCGCCGCGCGGGCCGCGCATGCGCATGAGTTCATTCTTCGATTGCCGCACGGCTATGACTCGCTGGTGGGTGAGCGTGGTCAGGCCTTGTCGGGCGGGGAGCGGCAGAGGATTTCAATTGCCAGAGCACTGCTGATCGATCCGCGAATCCTGATCCTGGATGAGGCCACGTCGTCGGTCGACACGCAGACTGAAAAAGAGATTCAGCGCGCGCTCGACAATCTGGTGGCGGGTCGTACCACCATCGCGATCGCGCATCGTCTGAGCACGCTGCGTCGTGCCAATCGGCTGGTGGTGCTTGACCGCGGCCAGGTGGTTGAAGTGGGCGGCCATGATGAACTGATGGCGCGCGAAGGCGCTTATTTCAGGCTGTATCAGGCACAGGCGCGAAACGTTGATACGGAAGAGTCGCTGCCCGATTGGGGAGCCCAGACGCCGCACCCGGTGCGGGTGGCCTCCAAGGTCTGACCGATGGCTCATGCCGCTGACTTCAATGGCCCCGCAACATTAGCCAGTGGCGCACGCCTCGATCTGAGCCGTGCCGGTCGACTGCGCGTCACCACGCCCGACGGCGCAATGCATGAGCCCGTGCTGGTCGTTCGTGCCTTTCCCATTTCATCGCCCGATCAGGGCTTTTCGCTGATGACCGTCGACGGTCATGAACTGGCCTGGATCGAACACCTTGACACCCTGGAGCCCGCCGCGCGGGCGCTGGTGCAACAGGCGCTCGATGAACGCGAGTTCATGCCTGTCATTTCGCGTCTCATCGAGGTCTCGGGCTTTGTCACCCCGTGCACCTGGCAGGTTGATACCGACCGCGGGCCCGCGCGCTTTGTGCTGAAGGGCGAGGAAGACATTCGCCGAATCGGTAACGGCGCGCTGCTGGTAAGCGACAGTGACGGCATTCACTACCTGATTCGCGACGTGACCGGGCTGGATCGGTCAAGCAGGAAAATCCTCGACCGCTTCATGTAGGCAGACAGCGGCGTGTTGCCCGGTCGGGCCGGGTTCATTGCCCGGCAGCGTCTTACTCGGCGCGAAGCGCCTGTGCTGGCGATAGCGACGCGGCTCTGAGCGCTGGATAAATTCCGAAGCAAAGTCCTGCGATTGCACTGGCTGCGAACGCTGCAAGCGCTGCTGGCGCAGTCACGATCGCGTTCATCGCAAAGTGCTCCACCGCCACCCATGCGCCCGCGACGCCTGCCGCGAGTCCCAGCATTCCGCCCGCAACACAGACGACGATAGCCTCATAAAGAAATTGAAGCGCAATGTCGCGGCGCCGCGCGCCGACCGCCATGCGAAGGCCGATCTCCCGGGTACGCTCGGTAACCGTGACCAGCATGATGTTCATGATGCCGATACCGCCTACCAGCAGACTGACCGACGCGATGGTGGCGAGCAGTGTGCGCATCGTGCCGGCGGTTTTCTGCTCGGCGTCGTAAAACGCGTCCTGGCGCCTGACCACGAAGTCGTCTTCCGCGCCCTCTGCGATTCGATGCCGGGTTCGAAGCAGCAGACGAATGTCGGCCTCAGCCTGGGGCAGCGCTTGGGCGGAGTTTGCCTCGACCAGCATTCGATGAATGCGGTCGGGAAACGCGCTGCCAAACAGATCGCGGCGGGCGGTACTAAGCGGCACGTAGATGATGTCGTCAAGATCCCAACCGTCAAGTGTCTGGCCTTTGCGCGCCAGCAGCCCCACCACGGTAAACGGCACATTGCGGATCCGGATGGTTTCACCCACCGGGTCGCGGCCCGCGAACAGCTTGTCGGCAACCGTTCCGCCCAATACCGCTTTGCGCGCAGCCGACCGGAGGTCGGATTCGTCGAACACGCCGCCCGAAGCGATCGTCCAATCGCGTACCTCGATGATGTCCGGATGACAGCCCTGGACCGGCCCCAACCAGTTCTGGTTGTCGAAGACGATTTGCGCCGTGTTCCAGGTGGTGGGCGAGACCGCCCGAACCGAATCCAGCGCACGAATCGCCTCAACGTCTCCCAGGGTGAGTGTCGGTGTGGCCCCCGAGGCTTGCCGCACACCACTCGCAACACTGGCCCCGGAATTGACGACCAGCACGTTTGAACCCAGCGTTCGCATCATCTGCTGGACACGTTCCTCTGAGCCCTGGGCAACCGCCAGCATGACGACCACCGAGGCGACGCCGACGATCATGCCCAGCATTGCCAGCATGGTGCGCAGCGGGTGGGCGCTCAGCGCCTTCCAGGCTTCAGCGGGCAGCGCGGCAAACATGGTTGGCAGCAGTTGCGGCGTCGGCTAGAAGAGCCGGAACCGCAGTCCGCCGCGCGCAGCGGCGTTGGAGGCCTGAACAAACTCGCCGACCGCAACACGGTCGCCCTCGGTGAGCCCGGCTGCTCCGATCACTTCGGTAAACGTTCCGTCGCTGATGCCCAGCGTGACCCGCTGCCGGCGAAGCGGCGGACCGTCTGCCGAGCTATTGGCCAGATGGATGTCAGCAATACGCGAGCGCAGCGGGG
>VGHA01000083.1 GCA_016868375.1 Betaproteobacteria bacterium
CGATTGTCTGGATCGCTGACATTGCGGCGTACTTTGTGGGACGAGCCATCGGACGACACAAGCTTGCTCCCAGCATCAGCCCGGGAAAATCCTGGGAAGGTGCGTTTGCAGGCATGGCAGCGGTTGCATTGGCAGGATTGGCAACGGTCCCTTTTGAGGCGATGTCTTTGGCACTCCCCTCGCGCCTGGTGGGTACGATTGGGTGGATGGGGGCCGCCTTGGTGCTGGCCCTGCTTGCGGCGCTTTCGATCGTCGGCGACCTGTTTGAATCGCTTCTCAAGCGCCAGGCGGGTGTCAAGGACAGCGGCAACGTGTTGCCCGGCCACGGGGGCGTACTTGATCGAATTGATGCACTGATTCCCACGATGCCTGCCGTGGCGTTGATCGCAGAACTGCTGGGATAATCCGCGTCATGAAGACAGTCACGGTGCTTGGGGCAACCGGCTCGATCGGCTTGAGTACGCTCGATGTCATTGGCCGTCACCCGGATCGATTCAGGGTGCACGGCCTTTCTGCGCATAGCCGGATCAACCAGGTGTTTGAGCTGGCAGTGCGGCACCGGCCTGCGGTCATCGCGGTCAGCACCGAAAGCGATGCCAATACGCTCAGGCAGCGGCTTGCCAGCGAGCGGATTGCGACCGAGGTCCTCAGTGGTCCTCGGGCACTCGATACCATCGCCGAGGCGCCAGAGGTCGATCTGGTGATGGCTGCGATCGTCGGTGCGGCCGGGTTGCCGTCGGCATTGGCCGCTGCGCGCGCTGGTAAATGCATTCTGCTGGCAAACAAGGAATCGTTGGTGATGGCCGGCGACGTGTTCCTGGCGGCGTGTCGGCAGGGGGCGGCTACGGTGTTGCCCATCGATAGCGAGCACAACGCGGTGTTCCAGTGCCTGCCCGAGCGCAAACACGCAGCGGGTGCGCCGCCCGGCATCCGCCGCATTCTGCTTACTGCGTCAGGTGGCCCGTTTCGTCTGGCCAGCCCCGATACGATCGACACCGCGACGCCCGAGCAGGCGGTTGCCCATCCCCGCTGGAGCATGGGCCGGAAAATCTCAGTCGACTCGGCAACCATGATGAACAAGGGCCTCGAACTGATTGAGGCGCACTACCTGTTTGGTGTTCCGCATTCAGCGCTTGAAGTGGTGGTACATCCGCAGAGCATCGTGCACTCCATGGTCGAGTATGTCGACGGTTCTGTCCTGGCACAGCTTGGCAACCCCGACATGCGAACGCCCATCGCACATGCTCTGGGCTTCCCGGAGAGAATCGAGAGCGGGGTAACGCCACTGGATCTCGCTGCGGTCGGAAGGCTCGATTTCGAACCCCCAGACCTGGTGCGCTTTCCCAGTCTGCGATTGGCGCGCACGGTGCTCGAAAGCGGCGGCGGAGCCGCTTGCGTGTTGAACGCAGCAAACGAAGTGTCGGTGGCAGCCTTTCTTGAGCGACAGGTTCGGTTTGGCGACATCGCCCGCATCAATGAGCAGGTGCTCAATCAACTCGGTTCTGAACATGCCGGGTCCGATGTCGAGGGCGTGCTCGATCTTGACCGTCGGGCGCGCGAGTGCGCGACCCAGGCGCTCGCCAGGTGGGCTTGATGAGTCTGCTGCAAACAGTCCTCGCGTTTCTGGTGGCGCTGACGCTGCTCATCTTCGTTCATGAACTGGGGCACTTCGCGGTCGCTCGCTGGTGCGGTGTCAAGGTGTTGCGGTTTTCCATCGGTTTTGGGCCGGCGCTGTGGACGCGCCGGTTTGGCGCTGACCGCACCGAGTGGGTCGTTGCCGCGATTCCGCTTGGCGGCTACGTCCAGATGCTCGATGAGCGTGACCGTGATGCTGCTGAGCCGATTGCCGATGCGGACCTGCCGCGCGCTTTCTCGCGTCAGCCCCTGGCCCAGCGATCGATGATTGTTGCGGCTGGTCCCATCGCAAACTTTCTGTTGGCGATTGCCTTGTATGCGGCCCTGGCGTGGGGGGGCACCGAGCAGCCGGTTCCCGTGGTCGACACACCGCCAGCGGGTAGCGCTGCGGCTGCCGCTGGCATTGCCGAGGGCGATACGATCCGTGCGGTCGACGGCGCGCCGCTTCAATCCTGGAACCAATTGCGGCTCAAGCTGATCGACGCCTCGCTGGCAGGGTCCCCCGTGCGCCTAACGGTCGAACGTGGCGGCCAGAGGCTTGATCTGGTCCTGCCGACCCGTGGGGCGATCGCGGCTGAGCTGCCCGAGCGCGATCCGCTGCATTTTCTGGGGCTGTCGCTGGCGCCCGGGCAAGTCATCATCGGCAGCCTGGTGGCCGGCGAGGCTGCGATCGAAGCGGGGTTGCTGGCGGGCGATCGCGTGCTCAGTGTCAATGGAGAGCCCATTCGACGCGCTCGTGACCTGATCGAGCGTGTCCGAGACAGCGCGGGCACGCCGATTAGCATTGCAGTGGCGCGGGGTGTTGACGAGATTACCCTGCGCGTCACGCCGGTAGCCCACGGCGCGCCTGCCCCGGACGGACGCGCACGGGGTCGAATCGGTGCGATGCTGCAGGACCGCGTCCGCACCGAAACTGTTCAGGCAGGGCCTGTCGATTCAGTGGTCCAGGGTGTTGAGCGAACCTGGGAAATGAGCGCGTTCTCGGTTCGAATGTTGGGTCGTATGCTGACAGGCGATCTGTCGGTGAGAAATCTTAGCGGGCCTGTGACGATCGCCGACATGGCCGGACAAACCGCCCGCAGCGGGCTGGAGTCCTACATCGGGTTTCTCGCGCTCATCAGCGTGAGCCTTGGCGTGTTGAATCTGCTGCCGATTCCGATCCTGGATGGAGGGCATTTGGTATATTACGCGGTTGAGGCGATCAGACGCCGACCGTTGTCCGATCACGTTATGGCTCTCACCCAAAAGGCCGGTTTGCTGCTGGTCGTACTCATGATGGCGATTGCACTCTTCAACGATTTTGTTCGGCTGCTCGGGCCTTAACGCATGGCTCGCATCCTGCCCTTCGTACGCCTTCGCCGTTTCGCTTCGGTTTCTTTCTGCTCCCTATTCCTGGCTGCCGGGTTGAACAACGCGGTCCGCGCCTTCGATGCGTTTGTGGTTCGTGACATCCGGATCGAAGGTGTGCAGCGAATCGAGCCGGGAACCGTGTTCGGGTATCTGCCGGTTAAAGTGGGCGATCGCATTACGCCCGACTCGGCTACGGCGGCCATTCAGGCGCTCTATGCCAGCGGCTTTTTCCGCGACGTCCGGTTGCAGGCTGAAGGTGATGTTCTTGTAGTCATCGTCGAAGAACGACCCGCCATCGGATCGGTCGACATCACAGGTGTCAAAGAGTTTGATGCGGACACGCTCAAGCGCTCGCTCCGCGATATTGGGCTTGCTGAGTCGCGAATTTTCGACCGAAGCCTGCTTGAACGCGCGGAGCAGGAACTCAAGCGTCAGTATCTGTCTCGTGGCAAATATGCGGTGCGCGTCACTTCCACGGTAACGCCGCTCGAGCGCAACCGCGTCGGTGTGTCGATGGTGGTTGAGGAGGGCGCGTCGGCGTCAATCTCGGCCATTCGCTTCGTTGGCAACAAGGCTTTCTCCGAGAGCGTTCTGCTGGATGAGATGAAGCTTGGCACGCCCACCTGGCTCAGCTGGTACACCAAGAATGATCGCTATTCGCGCGAGAAGCTCTCAGGCGACCTGGAAAGTGTCCGCTCGTTTTATCTCGATCGCGGATACCTTGAATTCAACGTTCGCTCCACCCAGGTATCCATCAGTCCCGACCGGGAGTCGATCGAACTGGTGGTCGTTGTTGAAGAAGGCGAACAGTACCGGGTCAAAGAGATCACCTTTGCGGGCGAATTGTTGGGCCGGGGCGATGAATTCCGCGCCATGATGAAGCTTGCGCCGGGAGAGGTCTTCTCCGGGTCCAGGCTTAATGACTCAACCAAGCAGATCAACGATCGCCTGGGTTCGCTCGGGTATGCGTTCGCCCGGGTTGAGGCCGTACCGCAGGCCGACAAGGACACCCAGCAGGTCAGCTTTACCGTTCTGGTTGAGCCTGGCCGGCGCGCCTATGTTCGACGCATCGACATCGGTGGTAATGCGCGAACCCGTGATGAGGTCATTCGACGCGAGCTGCGGCAGTTCGAAGATGCCTGGTACGACGCAGAAAAGATCAAGCTGTCGCGGGACCGGATCAATCGCCTTGGTTACTTCACCGACGTAAAGATCGATACCCAGGCGGTCCCTGGAACCAACGATCAGGTTGATCTACGGGTCACGGTGGTGGAGCGCCCAACGGGCGCGATCTCGCTGGGAATCGGCTTCTCCACGACCGAAAAAGCAATTCTGGCTGCATCGCTCTCGCAGAACAACTTTCTGGGCACCGGCAAGATCGTCGGCTTTGAGGTCAACACGAGCCGTCTCGCCCGGCAAATTGTGCTGTCGCACACCAACCCCTACCTGACCGATGACGGCATCAGTCAAACGGTTGAGCTGGCATCGCGCTCGTTTAACGCGTCAGCGTTGCTGCTTGGCGACTACAAGTTTGAAACGCTGTCGGTCGCAACCCGATTCGGTATTCCCTACACCGAGGTCGATCGGGTTTTCTTCGGTATCGGCGCAGAGAACACCGAGCTCGGTCTGGGCCCGCTCGCTCCGCAGCGCTATACCAAATGGGTCAACGAATACGGTACCTCTGCGTCGGCGGTGGTCGGTACTTTGGGATGGTTGCGCGACAGTCGCGACAGCGCATTGGCGCCCACCCGGGGACGGTTGCAGCGCGTCAACTTCGAGACAGCGCTTCCTTCAGGCGAACTGCGCTTCTGGCGAAGCAACGCGGTGCAGCAGTTGTTCTGGCCCATCACCCGTGACTACACCATCGCACTTAATGGTGATGTGGCATACGGCGCCGGCTTTGGTGGGCGATCGTTTCCGTTATTCAAGAACTATTTTGCTGGCGGAATCGGCTCGGTCAGGGGTTTTTATCCCAGCTCGCTCGGACCCAAAGACATCGAACCGCTCCAACTGGGCGGAACTCGTGAGGTCCCGATTGGTGGACAGTTGCGGGTGGTTGGGAGCGCCGAGTTCATCTTTCCGCTGCCCGGTTCAGGCGCTGATAGAACGATCCGAACCTTTTTCTTCTCCGATGTCGGTAACGTCTACCCCGATTCCAATATTGATTTCAACGAGCTGCGGGTCTCCGGGGGACTGGGCCTGAACTGGCTATCGCCTGTCGGCCCAATGAAGCTGAGCCTGGGGTGGCCGCTTCGGTATGGCCCAACCGATCGCATGCAGCGATTTCAGTTTCAAGTGGGTGCCGGCTTCTAAGGCCCTGGCCCACCTCAGTTCAGCAGGAGATCCGAATGTCATTGAGCCGTTACGTCAGCGCTTTATCCATGGCCGTCTGTCTTGTCTCAGCGAGCCCGGCGGCGCTTGCGCAGATCACGCCCAAGGTCGGCTTCGTCAATACCGAACGGATCCTGCGTGATGCGGTTCCTGCGAAGGCGGCGCAGACCAAACTTGAAGCAGAATTCTCCAAGCGCGAGCGCGAGCTTCAGGAGCTTGGCAACCGGCTCAGGCAGCTTGGCGAAAGGCTTGAACGCGACGCCATGGTGATGTCTGAAACTGAGCGCGGGCGGCGGCAGCGCGAGGTTGCCGACCTCGATAAAGACTTTCAGCGGCGCCAGCGCGAATTCCGTGAAGACCTCAACCAGCGTCGCAACGAAGAACTTTCCCAGGTGGTCGAACGGGCCAATCGCGTCATCCGGCAGATTGCTGAGAAAGAGAAATTCGACCTGATTCTTCAGGAAGCGGTCTACGCAAGCGGGCGGATCGACATCACCGATCTGGTGCTGCAGGCGCTGTCAGATCCAGCAGCGAAGTAGCCTTTCCGCGTTGCCTGCCGGAAGGCGCTGTGAATCCCTTAGCCAAGTCAACGCGCCTTGGGGATCTGGTCGCGCTGGTGCAGGGGCAGCTTGAACGCGGCAACCCTGACACCGCCATTCTTCGCCTGGCCACCCTGGAGTCGGCTGACGGAGCGAGTTTGGCCTTCCTCACCAGCGGGGGGTACCGCAGGCAGGCTGGTATCACGAGGGCAGCGGCGGTCGTTTCCTCGGTTGAGCTGTCAGAGGCAGTGCCCGAGCACGTGGCCCTGGTCACTGTGCGCGACGCCTACCGTGCCTATGGCGCGCTCGCGCGGCATTTTTCATTGCTTGCAAATCTTGCCGCGGTTCCTTCGATTCACCCCACGGCGATCATCGACCCCAGCGCCACGCTCGGCGCGGATGTCGCTATCGGACCGCATGTGTCCGTTGCCGCCGACGTTCAAATCGGTGCTGGCGCCATGATTGGTGCGGGCTGCACCCTTGATCACGCTGTGCGCATTGGGGCGCAGGCGAGGCTGTATCCCCGTGTGACAGTGGGGGCCCAATGCGACATTGGCGCGCGCAGCCTGATTCACTCGGGCACAGTCGTGGGCTCTGACGGATTTGGCTTCGCGCGGCATGAGCAACGTTGGGAAAAGATCCCCCAATTGGGCAGCGTTCGAATTGGTGACGATGTTGAGATCGGTGCCAATTGCGCCATCGATCGCGGCGCGCTCGACGACACCGTCATCGGCGACGGGTGCAAGCTCGACAACCTCATTCAGGTGGCGCACAACGTACGCATTGGCGAGCACACGGCCATAGCAGCCTGCGTGGGCATTGCCGGAAGCGCGCGAATCGGCCGACGCTGCATGATTGGCGGGGCTGCGGGTATTTTGGGTCATCTGGAAATCTGTGATGACGTCACGATTTCGGCGATGAGTCTGGTGACACGTTCAATCACGCAACCTGGTTTTTACTCGGGAATCTTCCCGTTGATGGACAATTCCGAATGGGAGCGCGCTGCGGTGCTGGTGCGCCACCTGCCAGAACTGCGCGCTAGGCTTCGTCGCCTCGAGTCGCGCCTGAAGGAATCTTGATGACTTCCCTTGATATCCGCGCAATCCTCGAGCACCTGCCGCATCGCTATCCGTTTCTGCTGGTTGATCGTGTTTTGGAAATCGAACCCGGCAAGCGGATTCGCGCGCTCAAGAATGTCACGATCAATGAACCATTTTTTGTCGGTCACTTCCCGCATTTGCCGGTGATGCCGGGGGTGCTGCAAATCGAAGCACTTGCGCAGGCCGCGGGCATTCTGTCGTTTCAGACGATGGGCAAGGTCTCCGACGATAAATCGGTCTACTACTTTGTCGGCATTGACGGTGCCCGCTTCAAACGCCCGGTGGTACCTGGCGACCAGTTGATCCTCGACGTCGAGATCACGCGTGTTGCGCGCTCAATCTGGAAATATCAGGGGCGGGCCTCGGTGGAGGGACAGACCGCGTGTGAAGCCGAACTGATGTGCACCCTGCGAGAGATAGACCCCCCGGCGGGCCGCTCGGCGAGCGCTTCGCCAGACTCTGCGCCTCAGGCCTGATCGGCGGGCGATGGCGATCATCCATCCCACTGCGATCGTCGATCGCAATGCCGATCTCGATGGCGATGTCGAGGTAGGACCGTACAGCGTCGTTGGGGCCGGCGTCCGAATCGGCGCAGGAACCGTTGTCGGACCGCATGCCGTCATCGCCGGCGACACGCAGATCGGGCGAGCCAATCATGTGCACCCGTTTGCGTCCATCGGCGGTCCGCCGCAAGACAAGAAATACCGTGGTGAGCCCACGTTGCTCGTTATCGGGGACGGCAACACGTTCCGTGAATCAGTCACCGTTAACCGCGGTACGGCACAGGATCGGGCCGTTACGACAATCGGCAATGACAACTGGGTCATGGCGTACGTGCACATCGCGCACGACTGCCTGGTTGGTGATCACACAATCATCGCGAACACCACCAATCTCGCGGGTCATGTCGAGATCGGCGACTGGGCGATTTTGGGTGGCTGCACCCAGGTGCATCAGTTTTGCAAAATCGGCGCGCACGCCATGACGGGTGCCGGCACCGTGGTGTTGCACGATATCCCTCCCTTCGTCATGACCTCGGGCAATTCGGCCAGCGCTCACGGGCTCAACAGCGAAGGTCTGAAACGACGTGGCTTCACCGCAGGCCGTATCGCCGTGCTGCGAACGGCCTATAAGCTGCTCTACAAAAGCGGGTTCACGCTCGATGAGGCGCGTCATTCGCTGCGTGAACTTGAGCGAAGCGCAGGCGCTGAATCCCAACCCGATCTTTTGCTGTTCAATGAATTTTTGAACCGCGTATCTCGGGGAATCGTGCGTTAATGGCGCAGGGGCAGCGCGAGTCGAGCGCGGCAGCGGGTTCGCTGCGCCTGGCAATGGTCGCTGCTGAGGCATCCGGTGACCTGCTCGCCTCCTCAATACTCCGGGGCTTACGTGGCGCGACGCGCACGCTGGAGGCCTTCGGCGTTGGAGGCCCTGCGATGCGCGCGCAGCAGTTTAATTGTTGGGACGACATCGATCAGCTCTCGGTGCGGGGTTACGTCGAGGTGCTCAGCGCGCTGCCACGACTGCTGGCGCTCAGACGTTCGCTGGGAAAGCGCGTAGCCGCCTCGCGTCCCGATGCGTTCATTGGAATCGACGCCCCCGATTTCAACCTTGGCCTGGAGAAACGACTGCGCGCCCAAGGCGTGCGGACGATTCATTTTGTCAGTCCCTCAATCTGGGCATGGCGGTCCGAGCGCATCGCTTCGATTCGTGAATCGGTCGACCACATGCTGCTGGTGTTTCCGTTCGAGCAGCGGCTCTACGATCAGGCAGGAATTCGAGCCACCTATGTGGGGCATCCTTTGGCCGATGTTCTGGCGCCGGGTGCGGACTTGGTTGCGGCCAGGCAGGCGCTTCAACTGCCACTCGACAAGCCGGTGATCGCACTTCTGCCAGGAAGCCGGCCCGACGAGATCCGATACATGGGGCGAAGCTTTATCGAGACGGCGCAGTGGATGTTTGAACAGCGCCGTGATTGCCACTTCGTGCTGCCCGCCGCCTCGCCTGCGCTGTTTGAGCGCCTGCGCAGAATGGCGGAATCGGTGGGCAGATCGGGGCAAGCGCCGATCACGATCGTATCCGGGCAATCGCACCGTGCGATGGTCGCGGCCGACAGCGTTCTGGTGGCAAGCGGCACGGCGACACTTGAGGCGGCACTGATCGGACGCCCGATGGTAATTGCCTACAAAATGGCTGAGATCAGCTACCGGCTGATGAAGAACCGCGGCCTGCTGCCCTGGATCGGACTGCCCAATATCCTTTGCGAAGCATCCCTGGTACCCGAGTTTATTCAGCATCAGGCAACGCCTGAAGCGCTGGGCCGGGCACTCCTCGCCCAGCTTGATGACACCCGCCTTCAACAGTCGCTGCGCCAGCGCTTTGCCGAGCTGCACGCAACGCTTCGGCGAAACTGTGCAGAGCGAAGCGCTGAAGTGATCCTGTCCGACTGTGCAACATCGGCTCGTCCTCAATGAGCACCCGACGTCATCCTGTGGATCAGCCCACGCTCTCGGGCCTCGAGCCCGTCGGATCGCGTGTGGCAGGTGTTGACGAAGCGGGGCGCGGTCCTCTCGCGGGCGCGGTGTTTGCAGCCGCTGTCATCCTCAACCCCCAAAGGCCTTTGAACGGCCTGCGCGACTCCAAGGCGCTCACGGCAGCGCAGCGTGAGCGGCTGGCCGGACTGATCCGGGAGCAGGCAGTGGCCTGGGCGGTCGCCAGTGCAAGCGTCGGCGAAATCGACCAGTTCAACATTCTTCAAGCAACGCTCCTGGCGATGCGACGGGCTGTCGACGCCCTGGGGGTCGCCCCTGACCTTGCTCTGGTCGACGGGAATCGCGCGCCCGTGCTCCGTTGCGCGGTTCAAACCATCGTGCGGGGTGATGCGACCGAACCTGCGATTTCGGCGGCCTCTATTCTTGCGAAGACCGAGCGCGACGCAGACATGCTGCGCATTCACGCTACATTCCCGCAGTACCGCTTCGATCAGCACAAGGGGTATCCCAGTCCGCTGCACCTGCAACTGCTGGCGCGCTACGGGCCTTGCCCTGCGCATCGTCGAAGTTTTGCGCCCGTGCGCCGTGCAATAGGCCAGGCGATTCAGCCATGACCCGTTCCAAAGAGCCGCGTCGAATCGAGATTCGTTCCGCCACCAGCGAGCGGTTTCGTCGACTGCTGGCGCTCATGCGCTCGCCCCGGGAGCGGCAGGCGCGTCGGCTGGCTGCGCTCGAGGGCGAACATCTGGTGCAGGTCTGGCTTGATGCCTCGGGCGCGCGGCTCGAGGAAATCGTCATTCCCAGCCGCGCGGTCGGCAAAGCCTCAGTGGAAGCCTTGTGCGATCGCGCTGCTTACCTGACGCTGGTGCTGGAAGACAGCCTCTTTGATCGACTGTCCCAGGTTGAACACGGCATGGGGCCGCTCGGAATCATTCCGATTCCTGAGGCGACACTGCCGAGCCAGTTCACCACCGATGCGCTGTATCTCGACGGTATCCAGGATCCGGGCAATGCCGGAACCATGCTTAGAAGCGCGCTGGCGTTCGGTGTGCAATGGGTGCTTAGCGCTCCGGGCAGTGTGGGTCTGTGGTCGCCGAAGGTCGTTCGGGCTGCAATGGGCGCTCATCTTGGACTGACGCTGTGTGAGGGCGTGACGCCTGATGCGCTTCTGGCTGCGCAAGGCTGCGCCCGTGTCACTGCGGCCTCGCCTCGCGCAGCGCAGTCAATCGAGGAGGCCGATTTAACAGCGCCACGAATCTGGGTGTTTGGCGCGGAGGGTCCCGGGCTATCTCCGGAATTCCTTCGGGCGCCCACCGTTCAGCATCTCGCCATTGCGCACAGCAGCGCGGTCGAGTCGCTCAATGTGGGGGTGGCTGCGTCGATTTGCCTTTACGAGCAGCATCGGCAGCGTCAGTGCCGTGTCAGTCAACCCGCCAGGCGCGATTCAATCCGTTGAAGTACGGTGGTGGCAATTTCTTCAATCGATTTGGTGGTACTCGATAGCCACTCGATACCCTCGCGTCGCATCATCGCTTCGGCGGCAGCAACCTCATGTCGGCAGTTTTCGATTGAGGCGTAGCGACTGTTGGGCCGACGTTCCTGACGTACCTCGGTGAGTCGCTCAGGGGTAATCGTCAGTCCGAACAGCTTTTTCTTGTGGCGATAAAGCACCTCGGGCAGCGTCTGCCGATCGAAATCTTCGGGAATCAGCGGATAGTTGGCGGCCTTGATGCCGTGTTGCATGGCGAGATAGAGGCTGGTGGGCGTTTTTCCGCTGCGAGAGACGCCCACCAGGATGACGTCGGCCTCTGCGAGGTCCTTGTCGGTTTGTCCGTCGTCATGAGACAAGGAGTAGTTGATCGCAGCGATTCGGCGGCTGTAAGCCTCCAGGTTTGACGCAGTGTGCGACTGCCCGATCGCATGGCTGGACCGCACCCCCAGTTCCTGCTCCAGAGGCTCAAGAAAGCTGGCGAACAGATCGAAAAATCGACACGTGGCTTTTCGGACGATATCGTTGATCGGCGCGTTGACCAAGGTGCTGAAGACCACCGGCGGCCGCTGATCGATCTGGGCCTGCCGGTTGATTCGCTGCAGGGCTTCTTCGGCTTTCTCGACCGAGTCCACAAATGGCAAACGCTGCTGGCGCAGCCGAACCGAACCAAACTGCGACAGAAGCGAGTGGCCAAAGGTCTCAGCGGTGATGGCGGTGCCATCGGATACGTAAAACACGGTGCGGTCGTATTGAGACGGGTCTGCGGAATCTGGCACGGTCACCTCGGTTTGGCAGGCCAGCCGAAGCCCCCTAGCAGGCCGGTCGACTGTGTTGAGGCGGGTAAAATATCAGGATTGCGCTCGCGCCACCGGTTTTCAACCATGCCAGGACCCCTCCATGAACCTTTCTCCAGAGCGCCGTGTCATCGCGTTCGAATCGCTCCGCATGAGCGATGTCGATGCGGTGGGCGGCAAGAACGCCTCCCTTGGCGAGATGATCAGTCAGCTTGCCGCGGCGGGCGTGCGCGTTCCGGGTGGTTACGCAACCACGGCCTCGGCGTTTCGCGAGTTTCTGGCCCACGAAGGACTGGCTGATCGCATTGCGAATCGGTTGTTGGCGCTGAACATCGATGATGTGAAGGCGCTGGCTGAGTGTGGTGCTCAAATTCGTTCGTGGATTGTGGCGGCGCCCCTGCCTGCAGCGCTTGAAGCCGAAATTCGGGCGCATCACGCTCGGCTCACGGCTGAATCCGGGCCGATGCTGCCGGTCGCAGTGAGGTCATCCGCCACGGCCGAAGATCTGCCCGATGCCTCGTTCGCAGGCCAGCAGGAAACCTATCTGAACGTATGCGGTATCGATGCGGTGTTCGATCGTGTTCGCCACGTGTTCGCCTCGCTCTATAACGATCGGGCCATTGCTTATCGCGTTCACAAGGGCTTTACCCACGCCGAGGTTGCGCTGTCTGCCGGAATCCAGCGAATGGTTCGCAGCGACCTGGGCAGTTCGGGTGTCATGTTCACGATGGATACCGAGTCCGGCTTTCGCGATGTCGTGTTCATCACGAGCGCCTGGGGGTTGGGTGAAACCGTGGTTCAAGGCGCGGTCAACCCCGATGAGTTCTATGTGCATAAGCCGCTGATCGAGTGCGCGCGTCAGCCTATCATTCGGCGCGAGCTTGGCTCCAAACTGATCCGCATGGAATTTTCAGATCAGCCGGGCAAAGCCGTTTGCACCGTCGATACGCCCGCCGAGCTTCGAAACCGCTATTCACTCACCGACGCTGAAGTGCTGGCGCTTGCCCGATACGGCATCACCATTGAGCGCCACTACGGCCGCCCGATGGACATTGAGTGGGGGCGAGACGGCGTTGATGGTCAGCTCTACATTCTTCAGGCCAGGCCTGAAACCGTGAAGTCGCGCGAACAAACCGGCCGCCAGCAGCGATACCGTCTGAAGGGTTCCTCCGAGGTATTGGCGTCCGGTCGTGCAATTGGCCAGAAGGTGGGGGCCGGTCCGGTTCGGGTCATCATGGACTCCTCCGAAATGGATCAGGTTCGCCCAGGCGACGTGCTGGTCACTGACATGACTGACCCGAACTGGGAGCCGGTCATGAAGCGCGCCTCGGCTATCGTGACGAACCGCGGGGGGCGCACCTGCCACGCGGCCATCATCGCGCGCGAACTTGGCATACCGGCAGTGGTCGGGTGTAACGACGCCACCATCAGGCTCAAATCGGATTCGCTTGTCACCGTGTCGTGTGCCGAGGGCGATACCGGGTTCATTTACGACGGCCTGCTCGAGACCGAGGTGAGCGAGGTCAGCGCCGGCGACATGCCCGACATCCCGGTCAAGATCATGATGAATGTCGGCAACCCGCGCCTGGCGTTTGAGTTCGCGTCGCTCCCAAACTCGGGAGTGGGTCTTGCCCGGCTCGAGTTCATCATCAACAACAACATCGGCATACACCCGAAGGCAATCCTCGATTATCCAAATGTCGACTCCGAGTTGAGACTTGCGGTGGAAAGCGTTGCGCGCGGGCACAGTACGCCGCGCGAATTTTTTGTTCAGCGCCTTGCTGAGGGAGTTGCCACCATCGCCGCGGCGTTCTGGCCGAAGCCGGTCATCGTCAGGCTGTCAGATTTCAAGTCGAACGAGTACCGTAAGCTTATTGGCGGTTCGCGCTATGAACCCGAGGAAGAGAATCCGATGCTCGGATTTCGTGGCGCGTCGCGCTATATCTCGGAGGGCTTTCGCGACTGCTTTGAACTTGAATGCGAAGCGCTGAAGCGCGTCCGCAATGAAATGGGTTTGACCAATGTCGAACTGATGGTGCCGTTTGTGCGCACGGTTTCTGAGGCGGCGCGCGTCGTCGATCTGCTGGCGCGCCACGGGCTTAGGCGCGGCGAGTCACCTAACGGAGATGCTTCAGGGGCGCTCAAACTGATCATGATGTGCGAGCTGCCATCGAACGCGATCCTGGCGGATGCGTTTTTGGCGCACTTCGACGGATTTTCAATCGGATCCAACGATCTGACCCAACTCACTCTGGGCCTGGATCGAGACTCAGGGCTGGTTGCGGAAGCCTTCGATGAACGCGACCCGGCCGTGAAAGCGCTGCTTGAGTCCGCCATCGGGGCCTGCCGCCGCGCTGGAAAATATGTCGGAATCTGCGGCCAGGGCCCCTCTGATCACCCGGATCTCGCCGAGTGGCTGATGGAGCAGGGTATTGCATCGATTTCGCTGAACCCGGACACCGTGGTGGCCACCTGGCAGCGCCTGGCTGCCGGCGGGGCGAAGGCTTAACGAAGAAGGCAGGGGGGCGGGTTGCCATCCGGTGCACTGATCCGCGAAAACGTCGCTGCGCTTAAACTGCATGCGCCGTTTTCAGAGATGTCGGGCGCGGATGTCGAGTTCGTCGCCAGCCAGGCCCGACTTCAGTACTTCGCCGCGGGTGAGATTGTTCTTGAGCCAGGCGCAGAACTCGCGCCTGGCTGTTTTGTTGTTCGACAGGGGGCCGTTGAAGGAACGATGCCCGATCGGGCAGGCGGTGCGGTGGCGCCGCCTTTGGCGCTCGGCCCAGGCGACTTTTTCCCGATCGCCGCCCTGATGGGGGCACGCCCGCCGAGCACTCGCTATGTCGCAAGCTCGGATCTGTTCTGCTGGTTGCTGCCCCGCGAACATTTCGAAGCACTGCTCGCACGCAGCGCTGAATTTTCGGATTACTGCAACCGGCGGATGTCGGCGCTCATGGAGCTGTCGATGCAGGTTGTTCAGGCGCGCTATGCTGCGCAGAACGCACAGTGGCGCCTGATGAGCCAGCCGCTTCGCACAGTGGTGGGGCGAACCCCAATCGGCTGCGCGCCGGATACGCCGCTTGCCGAGGCCTTGGCGGTGATGGAACGCGAGGGCGTTGGGGCAATGCTGGTATTGAACCTTCCTGAATCGCGACCTCTGGGAATCTTCACGCGGCAGGATGTGATCGGCCGGATTGTGTTGCCTGAGCTGCCCCTGAGCACACCGATTTCGTCTGTCATGAGTCATCCGGTATCCACGCTTCCCACCAGCGCTACGGTAGCCGATGCCATGATGCTGATGGCCAGCCGGACGATTCGCCACGTTCCCATCGTTGAGGGCGGGATCGTGGTGGGCATGGTCACCGAGCGCGATCTGTTTGCGCTGCAGCGGCGCAATTTGCGGCAGCTAAGTGATGCGATCATCCAAGCCCGCGAGCCAGACCAGCTGGTAAGCGTCGCGGGTGACATTCGCGAATGGTCACGCTCGCTGGTTGCGCAGGGCGTTGCCGCGGATCACCTCATGCGGCTCATCAGCAAGATGAATGACCTGCTTGCCCAACGTCTCGTCGAGCTGCTGGCACAGACGGCTTCGATCAGGATGTCCGATTTCTGTTGGCTCGCGTTTGGAAGCGAGGGGCGGGAAGAGCAAACCATTGCCACCGACCAGGATAACGGCATCGTTTTCGACGACACAGCCGACAACGTGCTGCGATCCCAGCTGCTTCAACTGGGCGAGGCTGTCAACGGATGGCTCGATCAATGCGGCTATCCGCTGTGCAAGGGCGGCATCATGGCGGGCAATCCCGCCTGCTGTCTCAGTGTGTCCGAATGGCGTGCCCGGTTCGAGCGATGGGTTTCGCAGGCAAGCCCTGACGACCTGCTGAAGGCCAGTATTTTCTTTGACCTCAGACCGCTCGCCGGGCGGCTTGCGCTGGGCGAGCAGCTTCGGCAACAGATCGGGCCCATGGTGCAAAGCAGCCCCCGGTTCCAAAAGCTGATGAGCGACAACGCGCAACGCAGCGTTCCGCCGCGCTTTCTCGCTTCGGGGGTGCTTGGGGTGTTGCGACCCGAGTCAGAAACGGTGGATCTGAAGCTGCACGGCACCATGCCGATGGTCGATGTGGCGCGCCTGCTCTGCCTCGCTCATGGCATCACCGAATCAAGCACCGCTGCACGGCTTGAGGCGCTCATGTCTCAAGGCATCGTCAACCAGGCCGACGGCCGCAGCTGGATCGACGCTTTCAATTTTCTTCAAGCGTTGCGGCTGCGGGCACAACACATCGGCAGCCGCACCCCTGGCGGCAACGACAACCCCAACCGGATCGAGCTCGACTCACTGTCGCCGCTTGACCGGCGGATTCTGATCGAGTCACTGCGTCAGGTTCGCAAATCACAGCAGCGCCTTGCTCTCGATTACCCATGAGCGCTTTACTGCGCGATATCTGGCGGTCCATTCAGGGGATGCTTCCGGGGGCCGGGTCGCCGCAACTCGAGCCCCGCTGGGTGGTTGTGGATGTGGAGACCACGGGCTTGGATGCCCAGACTGATTCGCTGCTCGCGATCGGTGCGGTGGCGCTGCGCCAGGAGGGCATTGATCCCGCGGACAGCTTTGAGGCGGTGCTCAGGCCGCCTGCCGTTTCGTCTCGGGAAAACATACTGATTCATCGGATCGGGTCCCAGCAGCAGGCCGCTGGCGAGCCGGCGGAGGTCGCCTGTGAGCGGTTCCTCGCGTTTGTTGGCAACTCACCGCTGGTGGGCTATCACCTGTCGTTTGACGAGGCGTTTCTGTCCAGAGCGATGCGGGCCGCCGGTCTGACGGTTCCGCGACGCTGGCTGGATCTGGCAAAGCTCGCGCCCGCGCTTCATCCAACCGCGCAGGCGCGCTCGCTCGATGAGTGGCTGGCATTAGTTGAAATCTCGGTCGCGGAACGCCACTCAGCGGTCAGCGACGCGCTGGCCACCGCGATGCTCTTCCAATGGTTACTGGCTAGTACCAAACCGTCCGAACGACATTTCAAGGCGCTCAAGCGACTTGCGCGGTCGGCACGGTGGGTGGCACCGGCAAATCGGCGTTAGCGGTGCAAGCCCTCTAGCCATCGCGGCGGCGGTTGTTCTGCTTCATCAGCTGCGCGCGTTCACGCTGCCAATCCCGATCACGCTC
>VGHA01000084.1 GCA_016868375.1 Betaproteobacteria bacterium
ATCGAGATATCTTGAACCGCCTCGGCGCTCATCGGCCCAGTCACAAACTGATCAATGAGTTCTTTGGGGATCGACGGCATTCGCGCCGCCGCGGCCAAGGCCGCTTTCGTCGTCTTCCTGCTTGGCAGACATGCTCCTTTCCGCCATGTTATGCCTCACACACAAAATTCCGGACACCCCCGGCACCTTCAAGGCGCTGAAGTACCGCAAGTACGCCCAGGCCTACCTCGGCGCATTCGCTTACCGGCTCAACCACCGATTTGACCTGCGCGGCCTGATCGACACCCTCACCGTTGACGCGGCGCGGACCAAGTCGGTGCCGAAGAAAGCGTTTGGAATGTTTATGGTGCAGCGTAGGGAACTCGCCCACTAACCATCCTTATTACAAGGTTTAAGAGGGATCCGATTCAGTGATCAGTCCTTCTTGATGCCAGATTCCCTAACAATCTTCGTATATTTAGCAATGTTAGTTTGCAGATAGTTTGCGAACGCCTCTTGGGTTGAGGGAAAGGACTCCATGCCTTGATCAAGAAATTTCTTTTTGATATCTGCCGACTCGAGCGCTTTGACCACATCGGCATTAAGCTTTTCTTGAACGGTCCGTGGAGTCGCTTTGGGCACCATAACGCCATACACGGTTTCAGCTTCGAAGCCTGGGAGACCTTGCTCGGCCAGGGTCGGGACGTTGGGCATGCTTGGATGTCGCTTGAGCGCTGCAACGCCGAGAAGGCGAATTTTGCCCGAGTCTACCGAAGGCTGTACGACGCCCAGCAACTGCCATGCATAGTCAATATGACCGCCGGTGAGATCAAGCATCATCGGACCGCCGCCCTTGTAGGGCACATGCAAAGTTTCGTTGCCGGTTGCCTTGTCGAGCATCACGCCAGCCAAGTGCAGCGAGCTACCAGTGCCAGATGAGCCATAGCTAAGCTTGCCTGCCCGTGCTTTAGCAAGCGCGTTGAACTCTTTTAAGTCTTTTGCAGGCAGCGCATGGTGCACGACCAGAAATAGTGGGGCAGTGATGCCAAGGCTAATGGGCGCGAAGTCCCGCACAAGGTCGTAGGGCAGCTTGGGCTGTAGAGCGCTGTTGATGATTTGTAGAGTGACGGCGCTCATGAGAACTGTGTAGCCATCGGCCGGTGCTTTGGCAACCAAATCTGCGCCAATGTTACCGTCGGCGCCAGAAATATTTTCAACAACGATGGTGTACCCAGACTGCTCGCGCATACGCTGAGCCAAGCTGCGGCTAAACATATCAACGCCACCACCGGCACCAAAAGGAACGACGAAACGTACCAGCCTAGCGGGATAGGCCTGCGCTCCCGCGGCTGGCGTCTGTGCCGTCACATTGCCAATTTGAAACAAAGCTGCGATCAAAGCAGCGCTAAATAGTTTCCGCATTACAGATCCTTTAATCAACGTTATCCAGTGACCTTACCCTCGTTTTCCGGCCCCCTTATCCGAGCCCTAATGCAGCCTGCCTTGTCTGGGCGGCAAGCCAAGTCCGCTCGAATTGCATCGGGCTGACGTAGCCCAGAGTCGAATACAGACAACTATGATTGTAGAAGGTTAGCCAGTCAATGACCTCATCCATTGCCGCACGACGGGTTGCGAATTTCATCCAGTGAAGCCGACCCACTTTCAACGAACCCCGCAGACCTTCGGTGGGTGCGTTGTCCCAGCAGTTGCCCTTGCGGCTCATCGACGCTCGCATGCTGTACGCCTTGATCGCTTTCGTGAACGCCTTGCCGCAGTACTGGCTCCCACGGTTACTGTGCATGATCAGCCCCGGCTCGGGGTATCGACGGAACCACGCCATCGACGTTCGGGGACTGCGCCAGGACCTCAGGCGTGAAGTGCTGCGCAACAAAGCGTGATACCGACGCCGAGCAGTTGACCGTGGCAATCACGCCTATGTAGTTGCGCGTGGCAACCCGTCCGTCGGGGCGGCGAATGCCCGCAAAGCTTGCGAGCTCGGACGGCGCAACAAGCGCTCGCCGATCGACTCCCACATCGTACTGACGCTCAAACATCTCAAAGCCGAGGTTATGCACATGGACATGCTGGCCAGCGGCGATGGGCTGAGTAGCAAAGCCAATTATCTGGTTGTAACGGCGTACCGGCGAGCCCTTTGCAAGGGCACGCACCGCGAGCTTGTGCCCCGCCGGATTGGCATCAATACACGTGGGGCTCTCATCGTCGATGCGGGTGCCAGCGGCGATGGGGCGTGCGGCGATGACCATATCATCATGCGGGTTCAGTCGCAGCGCGGGCCGGCGGATCAGTGTGACGGGCTGGTTCATAGAATCACCTCAAACCATCAGGGATAGAGCAGACGCGGCAACCACAGCACCACTTCGGGGACAAACGTGATGAGGATGAGCGTTGCGAAGAGGGGAAGCATCCAGGGGGCAATGGCCACCACCGTGCGCTCAAACGATAGCTTCGACACCTTGGCGAGCACGAAGAGCACCATGCCGACCGGCGGCGTGAGAAGTCCGATCATGAGATTCAGCACCATGACCAGGCCGAAATGAACCGGGTCGATACCGAGCTTGGCGATGATGGGCGTGAACACCGGAACCAGAATGGTGATCGCGGCAATGGTTTCCATGAAGCAGCCCACAAACAGCAGAAACAGGTTGGCGAGCAGCAGAAACACCCAGGGTTGGCTGCTGATGGAGAGCACCCAGTGCGCGATCGCCTCGGTCACCTGTGTGGTGGTGAGCACCCATGCAAAAATGGATGCCGCTGCCACAATGAAGAGCACGGTGGCCGTGGTCTCAATCGTATCCATCGAGATCTTCACGAGCATCCGCCCGTTGAGCGTGCGGTACCAGACAAAGCCAAGAAAGAGCGCCCAGGCAACGGCGGCCACCGCCGCCTCGGTCGGCGTGAACAGACCCGACGCCATGCCGCCAATCAGGATGACAGGCGTGAGGAGCGCCATGAAGGCGCGAAACTTCATGAAGCGATCGACCAGCAACACGGCTGCAAGCGGTAGACCAAACTTGAAAGTCCCGCCCAGCTCCTGATCGCCCCACAGTCGAAAAAGCACCACCGCAACGATTGCTACTGCGATCAGCTCAACAAACGCGCCGCCCATTCGCGGCCAGGAAAACGCAATGTCAGCGCCGTATTTGCGCACCCGCGCATACCAGGCCACCATGAACATCATGAAGAGCGCCATCACGATGCCCGGCACGAAACCCGCAGCAAAGAGCTTGCCGATGGAGGCATTGGCCTGCACGCCGTAAATCACCATTGGCAGCGACGGCGGAATGATGGGGCCCAGGGTGGAGGACGCAGCCGTGATTCCCACTGCAAACTCCACCGGGTAACCGTGATCCTTCATCGCCTTGATCTCGATGGTGCCCAGGCCGCCCGCATCCGCCACCGCAGTGCCCGACATACCGGCAAACACCACCGAACCCACCACATTCACGTGGCCCAGCCCGCCTTTCATCCAGCCCACCAGCGCCAGCGCAAAGTCGTAAATGCGGTTGGTGATGCCGGCCGAGTTCATGAGGTTGCCGGCAAAGATGAAGAACGGCACGGCGAGAAGTGGAAAGCTGTCCACCCCACCCACCATGCGATGAACCACCGTAAGCGGCGGAATGGTTCCCGACACCCAGATGTAGGCGAGCGACCCGATCGCCATGGCAATCGCGATCGGAATACCGGTAGCCATTGCAGCGAGAAACGCGCCGAAGAAGAGCGAGTTCATGTGCGCTCTCCCCGAACAGCCGCAGGTGCAGCAACCGGCCCCTCATGATCCTCACCGGGACGCTCAAGCATACTCCAGCCGCGTCGCCAGTGGAGCAGCGCCACCTGAATGGCGCGATAGGTCATGAGGACAAAACCCAGCGCAACAAAGCCGTAGACCCAGCTCATTGGCAGGTCAACCACCGTCATGCCCAGATTGTTCATCCGCGGAACGAGTTCGATCGCAAGCCAGCTTGCGTAGCCGAGGAAGGCTATGCGCAGCAGATCAACCATCGTTGAGAGCGCGCGCCCCAGCGCCGCTGGCAGGTAGCGGTACACGAATTCAACATGAATGTGGCTGTTGCGGCGGACTCCCATCGATGCGCCGAGAAAGGTGACCACCACCAGAAAATACCGCGCGATCTCCTCCGTCCAGCTCGCCGAATCGTTCAGCACATAGCGGGTGAAGAACTGATAGAACACGGTGAGCGCAAGCAACCAGAACATCACCAGCGTGAGCCAGTCTTCCCAGCGATACGCCGACAAATTGATGGGCGCGTCGGTGGCGTGGAAGTGTCCCGATTCGTCGAGTACAGGGGCGTCGCGGTCCGCGGTCATATCGGTTTACCGGTGGGCGGGTTGAAACTGATCCATGTGCGCAGGCTGCGCCGCGGGATCGCTGCCCAATACCCGGCAGAGCGCTTGGACGCACGGGCGGGGCAGCCCCGCTCCTGAGCGGGGTGCAAGGGCTGGCGAGACGCGCGAAGTGCCCGGCAGCGGGCACTCCGGCGCTTGAGCCGCGCTCTTACTTGATCGCCTGGATCTTGTCCCAGTCGGCCCTGCCATACCCCATGGATTCCATCGGCACGGCTTTCAGCACCGCCTTCTGGAAGTCGCTTCGGTCGACCTCGGTCACCGTCAGGCCCTTCTTGCGGAATTCATCCACCAGTTCAACCTCGCGCTTCAGGATTTCAGCCGTGCCGCGTGCCGCCGCCTCGAGGGTGACTTCCGAAAAGATCTTTTTCTCGTCAGCGGTGAGCTTTTTCCAGACGTGCGGGGCGACCTGCGTGGCCACTGCATCAACGATGTGGCCGGTGAGGATGATGTGCTTCTGCACCTCGTAGAACTTCTTGGCCTCGATGGTGGGTAGCGGATTTTCCTGGGCTTCGACCGTGCCGTTTTGCAGCGCCAGATACACCTCGGCGAAGGCGATAGGCGTTGGGTTGGCGCCGCAGGCGCGGGGCGTTGCCATGTAGGCGGGCACGTCGGGCACACGGATCTTCAGGTTCTTCATGCCCGCGCAGTCCTTGAACGCCCGGTTCGACGAGGTGTGGCGCGCGCCGTAATAGGTCATGGATGTGATGTGTACGCCGGTCTTGGCCTCGTAGCCGTCGGCGAGTTCGCGGAATGCCGGGCTCTTGGACCAGGCAACCAGATGGTTGCCATCACGGAAGGTGAACGGGTAGTAGCCGACGCCGATTCGAGGGAAGCTGCGAGCCGCGAACGACAAGCCTGAAATGATCATGTCGACCGTTCCAAGCTGAAGACCCTGATTGATGTCGGTTTCCTTGCCAAGCGATGAAGCGGGAAACACCTGAATTTCATACTTGCCATTGGTGCGCTTCTTGATTTCCTCACCGGCCCACACCGACCAGCGGTGATAGGGCTCGGAGGTTTCATAGACATGCGCCCACTTGAGCTTGGTTTGCGCGCTGACCGGCGCCACCGCTGCCAGCGTGGCTGCGGCAATCATCAACCCTGCGAGATGTTTCATTGGTGTCTCCTCTGTTGAATTGTCTTGGAATTGACAGTGGCCGGATCAACCCGGCACCAGCTGAACCTTCATGCTGACGGTCTTGTCTCGCGCTCGTTCGATGGCTGCCGCTGCCTGCGTCAGCCGATACGATCCACTGAGTACGGGTCTGACGTCAACCCGCCTGCCTGCAATGGCGTTCACCGCCTGCTCGAACACATTGCCGAAGCGAAACGAGCCCCGCAGGTCGAGTTCGCGCGCCATGATCTGGTTGGCAAGCATGTGCATCCCGTCTACCGGCAGCGTACCCACCTGAACGATGACGCCACCGCGGCGCACGGTTTCCATGCACGCAGACAGCGCGGTCGGCGCGCCCGAAACCTCGAACGCCACATCGGGTTCCCCACCGCAGGCGTCGGACAGCCGCGTCCCCTGCAAAAGCTGGTCGATTCGGATCGTCTGATCGGCGCCCACCTGGCGCGCCACCGATAGCGGATGATCCACCACATCGGTGATCGAAACATGGGCTGCGCCCGCGAGCCGCACGGCAAGCACCATCATGCAGCCAATGGTGCCGGAGCCTGTGATGAGGACCCGCCGGCCCAGAAGGCTGCCCGCCCGCGTCGCGGAGTGAAGGGCCACGGCAAGCGGCTCGGACATGGCGAGTTCATCGAGCGGAACCGAGTCGGCTACCGGTACGCACTGCGACTGGGGCATGAGGAAATATTCCCGGAACATTCCCTGCACATGCGGAAACACACTCGCGCTGCCCAGAAAGCGCATGTTCGCGCACAGGTTCTCGCGGCCCTCCCGACAGCCCGGGCAGGCACCGCAGGGGCGCGACGGATTGACCGCCACGCGCTGCCCCGGGCGAACCCGGGTGACGCCTGCGCCCACCCCTGCAACCACTGCGGAGGCCTCATGGCCGGGCGTAAGCGGCTCACGGATCCGGAATGCGCCCACGCAACCGTGAAAGTAGTAGTGCATGTCCGAGCCGCAGATACCCGCCGCCCCCAGGCGCAGCAACACCTCACCCGGACCCGGCTCAGGAACCGGGGCCGTACCTACGCGCAGGTCAAGTGCGCCATGAACCTTGCATTCGAGCATGGGAATCTCCGTGAGACGCTGGCGCTGCGCGCTGCACGCAGCGGGCTACCGGCCGAGTTCGGTCGATGGTAGCACCCGGATCTTCGAGCGCGAAGCACTTGTATACTCAACCAGCGGCTCGGCGGGCCCGCTTCTGTTCCCGATTCTGTCTCGCCTCTGCTGGCTTGCAGCGGGCAATCCGCCGGCCCCCTTCTGTGTCCCACCACGTGTCGCCCTACCCAATGAGCCGAACCCGAATCGCAGCGATCCGCGCCACACCCGTGACCGTGCCCCTTGAGGCGCCCCTCAGGCACAGCAACGGCGCGCACTGGGGCCGCTTTGTTCGCACCCTGGTTGAAGTTGAAA
Organism: Betaproteobacteria bacterium; assembly: GCA_016868375.1. Classification (GTDB taxonomy): domain Bacteria; phylum Pseudomonadota; class Gammaproteobacteria; order Burkholderiales; family Burkholderiaceae_E; genus SYIM01. The sequence continues at coordinate 6,911 of VGHA01000084.1, forward strand.
CCGACGACAGCTATGTCGGGCTGGGTGAGTTCGGCGGCGGCGGCGAAGCAGCGAGCGCTGCGGTCACCGGGCTCTTGTCCTATCTCAAAGGCCATGACGTATTCCGGCTCGAAGCGATGCGCTACGCCATCTGCAATCCCACGGCGAGCCTTTACAATAACCGAACCCAGATTCACGCTGCGCTCGAGTTCGCCTGCCTCGACATCATCGGGCAAAAGCTCGGCATCCCGGTCTCCGAGTTCCTGGGCGGACGGGTTCGCGACCACGTCGAATTCGCCTCCTATCTGTTCTTCCGATACGCCGGCGCCGACGGCCAGGGCGAAGTACGAACCGTAGAGCAGCTGGTAGCCCATGCCCAGGCGCTCAAGGCGCGCCATGGCTTCAGAAGCCACAAGCTGAAGGGCGGTGTTTTCGCGCCGCGCTATGAGCTTGATTGTTATCAGACCCTCGCGCAGACCTTTCCTGGCGAGCGACTGCGCCACGACCCCAATTGCGCGTGGTCCCTTGCCGATGCAATCGAATTCGGCCGCGCCATCGAGTCGCTCAACAACGACTACTTCGAGGATCCGGTTTTCGGGATGCCGCAGCTTGCGCGCCTACGCGAGTTTGTCCGTATCCCGGTCGCCACCAATACCGTGGTGGTCAATTTCGAGCAGCTGGCGGCAAACGTTGCGCAACGCGCGGTCGATGTGGTGCTCCTTGACACCACCTTCTGGGGCGGTATCCGGCCCTGCATCAAGGCCGCTGGCATCTGCGACACTTTCGGGCTGGGCGTGGCAGTGCACTCCTCAGGTGAGCTGGGGGTGCAGCTCGCCACCATGCTGCACCTGGGCGCGGTCATCCCCAATCTGGGATACAGCGCCGACGCGCACTACCACCATCTGGTGGATGATGTGATCGAGGGCGGGCCCATGCGCTATGTGAACGGCAGCATCGCCGTGCCGGACGGGCCCGGTCTGGGTGTGAAGCTCGACCGAACAAAGGTTGAGCGTTATCACGAGCTGTTCCTGGAACTGGGACCCTATCCCTATGACCGTGACCCGGGTCGACCCGGCTGGTATCCGCTCGTCCCCAATGCCGATTGGGCAGACCCGGCGAACGGCGCTCAGCCGGTGCTTCGCTGAGCCGCGACGTGGATGACGCCCAGTCGCCGCTGCCGCGACTGTCGCTGCGCGCAGTGGGGCACTGGGACGGCAAGCGCCCTGCGCTGCGCTATGAACCCGACAGACAGTCGGTCGGTATCGTCCACCTCGGCTTGGGTAATTTCCATCGCGCGCATCAGGCGGTTCACGTGGATGCAGCGCTTGCAGAGGGCGAATCCGACTGGGCCATTTCAGCCTGGAACCTCCGCAGTCGTGCACTCCCCGAAGCGATGTCAGGGCAGGACGGTCTTTATACGCTGCTGGTCTGTAGCACCCAGGGCACCGAGGCCCGCGTTCTCGCGCCCATTCGCGAAGCGGGCTGCGCGGCGCACATGCCGGCGCAACTCCTCGAACGATTGGCCTCGCCCGCCACCCGAATCGTATCGCTCAGCATCACGGAAAAGGGGTATTGCCTCGGCCCCGATGGGGCACTCGATCTGGCCGAGCCCGCGCTCGCGGCAGATCTGGAAGGCGCGTGGCCACCACGCACTGCCCTGGGCTGGCTCGCGGCAGGACTTACGCGACGCCACGCAAGCCATCCTGCGGCGCGCATCACCCTGCTTTCCTGCGACAACCTCTCGGGCAATGGCCGCGCGCTCGAGCGGGCACTCGATGCGTTCCTCCGCGCGCGTTCGGACGAGACGCTCGCCGACCGGCTGACCCACATCGCCTCATTCCCCAATTCGATGGTCGACCGAATCGTGCCGGCAACCACCGACGCCGACCGGGCTGTCGCGGCCCAGCTCACCGGATGGATCGATGCGTGTCCGGTTGCAACCGAGCCCTTCTCGCAATGGGTGATCGAGGACCACTTCGCAGCCGGTCGCCCGCGCTTCGAGCATAGCGGGGTGACCTTCAGCGACGATGTGGCGGGCTGGGAGCAGATGAAGCTGCGGCTCCTCAATGCCGCGCACTCGGTGATTGCATACATGGGCATTCTTGCTGGATGGCCAACGGTGGCGGAAGCGGTGTCGCAGCCCATGGTCAGAGCGCTCCTCGACAGACTGTGGACGTCGGAAGCCATTCCAGCGCTCCCCACCCGACTTCACGCCAGCGCGCCGGGATACTGCGCCGAACTCCTCGCGCGTTTTTCGAATACCGCGCTGGCCCATCAAACCGCACAGATCGCGATGGACGGGTCAAAGAAAATTCCGCTTCGCTGGCTGCCAACCGTGCTCACCCTCGAGCAACGCGGACAAGCCTGGCCGGTGCTCGCGCTGGCGCTGGCGGCGTGGATTCGCGCGCTCGAGGGCGTCTCTCATCATGGCGAAGGCACGCCAGATCAGCCAGCGATCACCGATCCGCTTGCGGCTTTGCTCGCGCCACTCGCCCGACGCCCCGATCCTGCACAGGCCGTGTTCGCGGTATTTCGTGCGGTACCCGGCCTGGTGGTCCTGGCAGACCAACCCGCTGCCTGCATCGCAGTGACCCGCGCCCTCGCCAGGCTCAGAGCCGAGGGCGCGCACACCACCCTCCAACGACTGACCGGAGTCTGAACGCATGCCCTCTCTTTATTGGCTGATGAACCCGGCCGCTCAACCGACGTGTCGCACATGACTCAGCGTCCACGCCTGTCGGGCCTGGGGCGCCTCCTGCCCTTTGTCACGCCCTATCGAAGTCGGGTTGTGATGGCGGCGCTTGCGCTATTGCTCGCGGCAGGCGCCACGCTCTCCGTGCCTCTCGCCTTTCGTCATCTGATCGACGCAGGCTTTGGCAGCCAGCAGGCGGTTGAAGGCCCGTTTCTGAGCCTGTGGGCCAGCGTGGGCGAGGATGAGCGGCCAGGTTTGCTACATCTGTGGGCCCAGTTGCTCGGGATTCGGGTCTGAAATTACGCTTGCTCGCATGGACCTGGGCATGTGGGGCGCAGCAGCAAACGACACCGACTTCCACGCCCCACGGCACCGCACTCTGCCCATACCGGCGTCCGTCACGCCCATCGCACTACCCAACCAAACTACGCATCTTCAAGACCAACGCCAGCAGGTATTGGCAGGTCCGCTGCTTCATCAAGGGCCGGACCTATACCCAGAGCCTCAAGACTACGAACAAGCAGGCCGCGATCAGCGCGGCCAAGCAGTTCTTCCACATCAAGACCGCAGAGCCCCAGTCGCCACACACCATCGGCAAGATCGGTCACCCCATCCCGGCTCTCGATGCCAAGTGCCATCCGCAACCGGCTCCTGCAGGCGAGTCGATGGGATCACCGCCGCCAGGCGATGTCCCTGCTTATGCGCTCAAGGCTTAGCCAAACCGCCATTTGCGCTGCGCATGGAGCGCGCCGACGTGCGGCGGAATCGGCCGGCGCTGTGAGTCACGGGCCTCCTCGAAACCCAGACTGCCTCCAGTCTCACAGACGTTCGTTCTGCGGGTACAGGAGCTTGCGGGCGTCGGCGTCGAGCTCGGTTTTGAACACATGGCGGCCTTTGAGGGCTTCGGCACGTTGCGCTGCCGGCCGCGCACCGACGGCATCGAACAGCCGTTTGACCTCCGGGTATGTCGCCCAGCTCGCCTCGCCGGTACCCATGATGACCGGCACTAAGCGGGCCCAGCCCCAAAAAGCCATGTCCACGATGCTGTACTGCCCGCCCACCATGAACTCGTGCTGGCTCAGGTGCTTTTCGATGACGCCCCAGTGACGGTGCGCCTCGTAGTCGTAGCGGTTGAGTGCGTATTCCTTGGGCTCTGGCGCGATGTTTCGGAAATGCACCGACTGCCCGGAAAAAGGCCCGATGCCGCTAGCGGTGAACATCAACTAAGACAGCGTTTGCGCGCGTTCAGCGCTCCGCACGCCGGTGGCGACGAACTTCATCTCGCGGTCGGCCAGAAACAGCAAGATCGCGTTGCTGTCAACGACCGTCATGCCCCCGTCGACCACCGCTGGCACCTTGGCATTGGGATTGACGGCCAGAAACTCAGGCGCGAACTGCTCGCCCTTGCGGGTGTCCACCGGGATGGCCTCATAGGGCAGGCCCAGCTCCTCCAAGAGCGGGGCGATCTTCATCGGGTTGGGGGCGGCGTTATAAAAGAACTTGAGCATGGAGCTTCTCTGAGGGTGAGTTTGGTGTTTCAATTTGGCCCGGTCATTTTAAAAGTGAATCTTTGGTTTCAGAAGTCGGTCTGTGCACCGGGCTGTGGCGTCTCAAAATGGCCTTTTTCCCCAAACAGCGCACCAATTGACCAAATGACAAATCGCGACTCCCGCCTCGGCGATGCCGGTCTCGGCCTTTCCTGGGTGATGACACACATGCAGGCATGAAACACCCTCAGGCCTGGGCGCGCGTCTTGAAGCATGACGTACTGACGCTGTGGTTTGCGCTCAAGCATCCGCAGACACCTTGGCATGCCCGTGTCTGTGCCGCCATCGTCACGGCCTACGCCTTCAGTCCCATTGATCTGATCCCCGACTTCATTCCGGTCCTGGGCCTCCTGGACGACTTGATCCTGCTTCCGATCGGGGTCTGGCTGCTGCTCAAGATGCTTCCGGATCAGGTGGTCTCAGACAGCCGGCAGCGGGCTGGCGCCTGGCTGCATCAAGAGCAGCGCAAGCCGCGAAGCCTGGCGGGACTGATCATCGTCGTCAGCTTGTGGACTTTGGCCGCCGGTCTGGCCTACCGGTCGTTTCTGGCTTGAGCGGTTTGTCGAGATTCAAGCGATCGCATCAAATTGCGCACCGTCAGGGTTGGCGCCGATTCGTACAAGCCGAGCAGTGAGGGTAAGCCAGGGAAGGGGGAGCGCACGCGGGCAACAAAAAACCCACCAACCATGGAAAGTCAGTGGGCTCATCGACTGAAATTGTGGTCGGGGTGAGAGGATTCGAACCTCCGGACTCTACGTCCCGAACGTAGCGCGCTACCAGGCTAAGCTACACCCCGATTCGTGCAAAGAGCGACCATCTTCAAGCCTGCCTCTCGGGCGGGACCCCGAGACTGATTGATGACGATCTCCAACCCATCCTTGGCCAGCCGGTCGTTGATGGGCCGCATCAGCTTGCCGAAGCGCGCTGCGTACCGATCGAATAACAGCCACACCATTGATGAACCACAAACGGATGACGCCGGCACGTATCTCGCCTACGCTCGCAGACATCCTCTAATCACAGGCTTCTTCTCACGAACGTCTGAGATAGTCAAACCATGAGCCAAACACCCAGCAACGTACTGTTCATTTTGTCTGACGAGCACACCCGGGACGTCACCGGCTGCTACGGGCACCCGTTTATCAAGACACCCAATATCGACCGCCTGGCGGCTCGCGGTACCCGCTTTGATGCCGCCTACACCAATTGCCCCATCTGCGTGCCCGCACGCGCCAGCCTGCACACCGGCACCTACGTCGCCGAAAATCGTTGCTGGGATAACGCCCACCCCTACGATGGCAGCATCCGCAGCTGGGCGCATCGTCTGCGCGATGCAGGGCACCATGTGATGTCTATCGGCAAGCTTCATTTTCGCAGCGCCGATGATGACAACGGCTTCGTCGAAGAGGTCATCCCGCTGCATGTCGTGGGCGGGCAGGGGGATCTGCTGGGCCTGATCCGGGCCCCCAAACCCGCGGATCGCGGTGGCACCAAAGATCTCGCCCGCGAGGCTGGCCCAGGCGAGTCCACCTACGCCAATTACGACCGTAATATTCGTGACGGCGCCATTCAGTGGTTAACCCAGATCGCACCCCGTCAGAAAAAGCCCTGGTGCCTGTTTGTCTCCATGGTCAAACCCCACTTCCCCCTCATCGCACCTCAGACCTTCTACGATCTCTATCCACAAGACACGCTGCCTATGCCACGCCTGCATGGCCCACAGTTTGAGCCCACGCATCCGGTCGTAGCCGCCCTGCGTCGATGCATGAATTATCAGGACGGATTTACCCCCGAGAAGGTTCGTATTGCGCTCGCCGCGTACTACGGCATGGTTTCTTTTCTGGATGACAACATTGGCAAGATTCTGGCCGCCCTTGAGCAGGCAGGGCTCGCCGACACGACGCGTGTGATCTACAGCACCGACCATGGCGATAACCTGGGTACGCGCAATATGTGGGGAAAATCGGTGCACTACGAAGAAGCGGCCGCCATACCCATGATCATCGCCGGACCCGGCATACCGGCGGGTCATGTTTCCAAAACGCCGGTGACACTGGTCGATATCTATCCCACCATCATTGAAAGCGTCGGACTTACACCCGACGCCCAAGAGCAGAACCTTCCCGGTCAATCACTGGTGCAAATCGCACAGCACGAACAGCCCGATCGGGTTGCGCTCAGCGAATACCACGCGGCGGGCTCGATTACCGCCATGTATCTGGTACGCAAAGGACGCTGGAAATACATTCACTACGTTGGCTATGCGCCCGAACTGTTCGACCTTCAGGATGATCCGGGCGAAACACGCAACCTCGGCACCTCAGCCGAGCATGCAGCCATCGTCGCAATGATGCAGGCCGAACTGCGCAAGATCATCGACCCCGAGGCGGTCAACGCTCAGGCTTTCGCCGATCAGCGCGCCAAGATCGAGCGTCAGGGCGGTGAAGCCGCACTGATTGTACGAGGCGATTTTGGATACTCACCAGCCCCCGGCCAGAAGCCCGTGTTTGCCACCACGCTCGAGGCCTGAAAAGCCCGGTTCATTACACCATCGACGAGGAGACCTACCGTGAAGCTCTTATCAAAGCATGTGCTCAAGCACGATCACATACTCTCGTCCAAAGCGATTCAGTCGGGGTCTACGCAAAAGAGGGTGCCCTGCGCGCCGCTGATCTTGTCCGCAGTCATCGCAGCAGCTGCACTGATGACGCCATCCGCTCAGGCCCAGCTGGTCAGCGGAAGAACAGTCCGTATCGTGGTGGGTGATGCGGCGGGCGGCTCACCCGATACCCTGGGCCGCCTGCTGGCACAGAAAATGGCTGAAAGCCTCGGGCAGGCTGTCGTAGTCGAAAACAAACCCGGTGCTTCGGGCATTCTGGCGGCCGAAACGGTGGCTAAAGCGAGCACGGACGGACATACGCTGCTCGTCAATACAACGTCTCTGTGGGCCATTCTTCCCAGCATCAAAAAAAGTCTCAGCTATGACGCTGAGCGAAGCTTTGTACCCATCACTCTGATCGCCACGACCGCCAACGTACTGGCTATCAACGCCAATCATCCGGCGCGCAGCGTGAGCGATCTGGTGGCCTACGGCAAGGCCAACCCGGGCAAGCTCAACTTTGCCTCGGCCGGCGTGGGCTCGCCCGCGCACCTGGCCGGTGAAATGCTGGGGCTTTACGCCGACCTCAAAATGACCCACCTGGCTTATAAGGGAGCCGGACTTGCGCTGCTGGATGTCATTGGCGGCGTGGCCGACTTCATCATCACCTCGCCCGTTGCCGCCGGACCACATGTGGCCAGCGGCAAGGTCCGTCTGCTGGCGACCAGCGGCGCTCAGGTAAACCCCGCTCTACCCAATCTTCCGCCGATCTCCGCCACGATAGCAGGCTATGACATCACCCAATCCTGGGGAATGTCAGCGCCCGCAGGCACGCCCGAGCCCACTATTCGGCAACTTCACGCTGAGCTGGTTAAGGCGCTTCGCCAACCCGATGTGCACGAAAAAATCAAAGGCATGGGCGCGACACCGGTGGGCAACAGTATCGCCGAGTTCACCCGCTTCATGGCTGATGAGCGCAAGCGCCTGGCCGAGGTCATCACCCGACGAAACATTCCGCTGATGGACTGAAAATCAGACGCACCGTCGCTGGTAATCCGATAATTAGTCGATCAGGCGCGGTACGGTACGTCGAATCAGGGTAGCGAGTTCACGCGCCACCGGAGTCAGGGGCGGACTTCGTCGCGTGATCAATGAAACATCCCAGCGCGGTATTGCTTCAGCCAGCGACAGCAGCGCCCAGGCCTCCGCGCCGGCAGCGAGATCAACCAGATGCCAACCTCCATCGGATGCGCGCTCGAGCAGGTTCATCATCGATACCTGCACCCCGTCGGCTGCGTGAACACGCAGCGTCAGGCGCCTGAGGACGAGCCGCGAGATGAGATCAAGCTCGCGCTCAAAGGGCTCCATCAGGTCATTGGCCGTGTCGCCGTAGTAGTGGTTACCGCCACCCGCCCTTGCCATCGCCACCATCAAATCTTCATTGAAGCCATTACCCAGGCCGTAGGTGCTGGTGCTGATGCCCCGTGCGGCCCACTGGGCGCACTGCTTGGTGATCTCAGCCGTGTCGGTGACCCCTTCGTTGGCGCAACCGTCCGAAAGCAGGATGACGCGTTTCAAGCCCTCGCCCGCGACGTCGGTGAGTGAATCCGCGCCATGAACCCAACCGCCATGAAGGTCGGTGGTGCCACCTGCTTCAATGCGTTGAATAGCCGCGCGCACGGAGGCGCCATCGCGAAGCGGAACGGCCGGCCGCAGGCGCTCAACCCTGTTATCAAACTGAACCAGCGCGAGCACGTCGGTTGCAGCCAGGCGCGACACCACAAATTCCGCGCAGCGTTGCGCCTCGGCGAGTGGCTTACCCTGCATGGAGCCCGATCTGTCGATGACCACCGCCAGCGCATGGGGCGAGCGCGGTTTCGCATCTGCCGGGGGAGGGGGAAGGTCGGCCGCCTGCAGGCGAACGAGCACCTCAAACTGCTGCGTGGTGCCCGCGCGGAGGCCGGCGCGAAGAGGCTGGAGAAGAATCTGAACCGGGGCGTTGGCGGTGGCTTGGGTGGCGGACATGGTGATGGCTCCTGTGGCGACCAGCCCGCGACACAAGCAGAACAACTCGCGCCGGGCGGGCAGGGCGTGTGGAGACGATACTGGGCGGGAGGCTCATGGGATGAGCCTGGGGCGAAGTAGGATGAGGGGGTTCAAAGCCATCCGGTAAACCGCCAAACCTCCATGCGATCCCGAAACATCTACACCCCAGGTTCCTCTGAGCCTTTTTCGCTTAGTCGCAGCCGGCTGGAAAACTTTATCCGCTGCCCGCGCTGCTTTTACCTTGACCGTCGCCTCGGCGTGGAGCCGCCCAGTGGTCCACCCTTCAACATCAACTCAGCAGTCGATCATCTGTTGAAGAAAGAGTTCGACCGGTATCGTGCGCTGGGTCGCCCGCATCCTTACATGGAGGAGGCGGGCGTTGACGCGATTCCGTTTGCGCATGAGCGGCTCGATGAGTGGCGCGAGAACTTCAAGGGTGTGCAGCACGTGCACGAATCGTCCGGGTTCAAGGTTACGGGTGCGGTGGACGATCTCTGGATGGATCGAGCAACGGGCGAACTGATCGTGGTGGACTACAAAGCCACCGCGAAGGACGCTGAGGTAACGCTCGATGCCGAATGGCAGATGGGCTACAAGCGTCAGATGGAGTTGTATCAGTGGCTGCTTCGGCGAAACGGTTTCCGTGTGTCGAACACCGGCTACTTCGTGTATTGCAACGGCGATCGGTCGGCCGAGGGGTTTGACGGCATGGTGCGATTCCGTGTGAAGCTGATCCCGTATGAGGGCAGTGATGCGTGGGTGGAGGGCGCGCTGATGGACTCACGGCGATGTCTTGAGGCAGACCGTCCGCCGCCGGCGTCACTGTCCTGTCTCCAGTGCGCGTATCTTGAGGATATCCGCGGGCTGGGGCTCTGGCCGGCGGAGGGCTGATCAGTCGCCTGTCAGTAGCGTCACGCTCTGTTCATCGCGGCGCCCGGCGTAAAAGCGCTCGAGGGCGCGAGTAAAACGCGGGTCAGCGGCGTCCGCAATTGCAAACGTAGTCATGCACGACTGAAACTTGAGGTCGTCTGGCGAACCGAGAATATCGTGGGCG
>VGHA01000085.1 GCA_016868375.1 Betaproteobacteria bacterium
GCGTCAAGAAAGAGGACATCAGCGTGCAGGTGGATGGCAACCGCGTATCCATCAGCGCCGAGGTCAAGCGCGAGGCCGGGGCCCAGGACAGCGAGCGGGCGCTTCGAAGCGAGCGCTTCTATGGCGCGATGGCACGCAGCTTTGCACTGGCGTCCGAGCTCGATGAGCAGGCGGTGCAGGCCCGCTTCGACAATGGTGTGCTGACGCTCACGCTGCCCAAAAAACAACCGCCCGCAGCACGGCGCATCACGATTCAGTAAGCGCTGGTCGCGGCGGCTGCTTTAACCGCGCTTTAACCGCGCGAGGCCGTCACCGGGTAGCCTGCTTCGGTGATGGCCTCAGCAACTTTTGCACGCTCAAGCCGGGTTTCAACCTCGACCTGATTCTGCGCCAGATCAACCTTGACCTGGGCCGCATGATCAAGGCTTTGTATCGAACGCGTGACCGCTGCGGCACAATGGCTGCAGCTCATGCCACTGACATCAAAGCTGTACATCGTCATGGTCTCCCTGGCCTTTACTTCACGCAACGTTCACACAACCGCAGGGCTTCATTGTCCCATATGACTTCGGACACCGCCGCCGCACCACCTGCCATCACGCGTACCCGGATTGATGTCAGTGGAATGACCTGCGCGGCCTGCGTGGGTCGTGTGGAACGCACGCTCAACAAAATCGCGGGTGTGCAATCGGCAAGCGTGAACCTGGCCACCGAAACCGCACAGATCGACTACCAGGTCGATGCAGTACGACCAAGTGCCCTGTTGGCGGCAATCGAAAAGGCAGGCTACGGCGCGCGCATTCGGGACGACACAAACGCGCCGCCCACCACCGGGTCGCCCCCGATCGATCGCGATCTGATCGCGGTCATCATTGCGCTCGCGCTGGCCGCGCCGCTTGCGTTGCCCATGCTGGCTGCACCCTTTGGGTTCGATGCCATGCTGCCCGGAATCTGGCAACTTGCACTAGCCACGCCAGTGCAGTTCATGCTCGGGGCACGTTTTTACCGCGCGGGCTGGCGCGCGGCGCGCGCTTTTGAAGGCAACATGGATCTGCTGGTGGCAATCGGCACCTCGGCCGCGTGGGGCTTGAGCGCCTGGACGCTGTGGGCACACCGCGGTCACGAGCATCCGCATCTTTATTTCGAAGCCTCCAGCGTCGTCATTGCGCTGGTGCTGCTCGGCAAATGGCTTGAACTTCGTGCGCGCCGCAGCACGGCCGCGGCGATTCGCGCCCTGACCGCTTTACGGCCTGATCAGGCGCGGGTCGAGGTGGACGGTCGCGAAATCGAACTTCCGCTTGGCCTGGTTCGGGTGGGCGATCGCGTGATCGTGCGGCCGGGCGAGCGCATTGCGGTCGACGGCCAGGTCGAGGCCGGACGCTCGCATGTTGACGAGTCCATGTTGACGGGCGAAAGCGTGCCGGTCGCGTGCGGGCCCGGGGATCGGGTCACGGGCGGATCAATCAACGGCGACGGCGCGCTCACCGTGCGCACCACTGCGATCGGGCCCGCCACGGTGCTCGCCCGGATCATCGAACTGGTTGAAGCCGCGCAGGCCAACAAGGCACCGATCCAACGGCTCGTTGACCGCGTAAGCTCGGTTTTCGTGCCAGTGGTGCTGGTACTCGCGCTTCTGACGCTCCTCGGCTGGGGCTTTACGCAGGGCAACTGGACCGAGGCAGCGCTGCACGCCGTGGCCGTGCTGGTGATCGCGTGTCCCTGCGCGCTCGGGCTTGCCACGCCGGCTGCGATCATGGCTGGCACCGGCATCGCTGCGCGTCACGGCATCCTGATCAAAGACGCCCAGGCGCTCGAGCTTGCGCACCGCGTGCAGGTGGTTGCCTTCGACAAGACCGGCACACTCACCGTGAGCGAGCCGCACCTGATCGCCTGCGAGGTCGCGGCTGGCGTCGACCCCAACCGCATGCTTGCCCTGGCCGCCGCCGCTCAGTCGGGCAGCGAGCATCCGCTTGCGCGCGCGGTGCGCGCATCGGCTGACCAGGCACCGGGCAATACCGAACCCCTGCCCGTCGTACTGGAGACCCGCGCCGTGGCCGGCCGGGGTGTCATCGCACAGATCAGGGCCGATGGCAGCAACGATCCCTCGCTCACCGTCTTGATCGGCAACGCGGGCCTCATGGGCGAGCATGCCATCGACCTCGCGGCGCTTAGCGCAGCCGCGTCAGCGCATGCGGCAGCGGGCCGCACCGTCTCCTATGTTGCGCTCGCGGACAGCGCACACGCCGGGCGGGGCCAGGCGCTTGGGCTGCTCGCGTTTGGGGACGTGCTCCGTCCCGGCGCCGCGCAGGCCATCGCGGCGCTTCGGGCGCAGGGACTTCGAACCGTGCTGATCAGCGGCGACAATGCGGGCGCCGCGCAGGCGGTGGGCCGCGAACTCGGACTCGATGAGATCCACGCGGGCGTGCTGCCCGAGCAAAAGGCACAACTGATCGCTGCGCTTCGAGGCAGTCCACCACAGCGGGTCGTGGCGATGGTGGGCGATGGCATCAACGATGCGCCCGCGCTCGCCGCCGCCGATGTTGGCATCGCAATGGGAAGTGGCACCGATGTCGCGATGCATGCGTCCGGCATCACGCTGATGCGCGGCGATCCCAGACTGGTTGCCGCTGCGCTCGACATCTCGCGTCGCACGCACGCCCGCATCCGACAGAACCTGTTCTGGGCATTTTTTTACAACGCGATTGGCATTCCGGCAGCCATCGCGGGCGCGCTCGACCCGGTGATTGCGGGCGCCGCCATGGCCCTGTCATCGGTGAGCGTAGTGGGCAACGCGCTGCTCCTGAAACGCTGGCGACCGCTGGCTCAGACAGACTTGCCTTCGGTGGGCGTGCCCGCTGCAGAGGCTTCAACGTCTTCCTCGCCCCAGCGAAACGCCGTAAAGGCATAGGCGAACGCCTCAAGGCGAGCCCAAGGCAGGCCTTCTATCGCTGCCGCGGCGGTGCGCCCGCCGCCACCAAATGCTGCGCATAGCCGGTCCGCGCCGCGCCGGCGTGTAATCGGTGCGCGTACGCTGATGTCAATCGCACCATCGGCGCGCTGGCGCGCCACCGCATGCGCGCGCGACGGATCATCCGCGGCCAGCCAATTGGCAAATGGCCCAATGACCCGGCGCGACCAGCCCGCGTCGGGCAGCAGCCAGATCCGACCGCTCGCCTCCTCGCGCCAGGGCGCGATCGCAGCGGCCTGCGCAAGATCGTCGCGCCGGCGCTGATCGAGCGCACGCAGAATCGGCTCGGCGGCAATCGCATCCATCGGATCGCGATGCCGCGCAAGCAGGCGATAGAGCGCTGCGGGGGCAATCAGGCAGTCGTCGTCCTGATCACCATAGGCGTTGTAGTTCACCGACTCGCCAAGGGTTTGCAAAGCCTCGCAGGTTGCGCGATCAAAACCCTGCCGCGCAGCCAGCGCCTGGGCGCTCTCAGCCAGATTGTCGCCCCAGGCTGCAGCGGCCGCCCAGCCGGAAAAGCGCCCGCCCAGAACCCGATCGACGATCAGGCTGGTGCATTGCGTGGGATCGGTATCGATCCAGGCGGCAAGGCCTGGATGGTTGAAGCGCCGGCGCGCCGAGTGATGATCGAAATAGCGCACCGTGGCGCCCGCGGCAAGCAGCCGGGCGAGCGCCTCGGCGTTGCGATCGATCGAGATATCGCAGACGGTGATCTGATCGCCCGGCCCCGCCTGCACGCGGTCAAGGAGCGCGATCTCGTGCTTTCGACCGGTGATGAGCGCTGCCTGCGCGGGCTCGGCCAGGCGCAGCTGCAGCATTGCAAACAGCCCGTCGGCATCGCCGTTACAGACATCGATCAAGGCCATTGCGCAAAGTCTCCTGCGGTTCAGTTCGACATCGTAGCGCCTTGCGCGAGCGCACATCGGTACGCAGGTAATCCGGCAGTCTGCTGCCAGGAGATCACAGCGATGAACCGACCTCAGGCTTTTCCCTCCCGCGCCAACGGTGCGTCCCCGGGCCTGCCCCTGGTGTTTGGGCTTGATAACCCGCACTCGATGGCCGGCGTGATTGCCGCCTGCTGCGATGCGGAAGCGGGTGAGCTCGAGATCCGCGATTTCAGCGATGGCGAAGTCAAGATCCGCCCGCTCACCGACCCCCACGCTCGGCAGGTGTGGGTGGTGGCAGGCCTTTTTGGCGATGCAAGGCGAAGCCCGCAGGACAGGCTTTGCATGCTGCTCTGCTCCGGGTCGGCATTGCGCGACCACGGCGCGCGCTCGGTCACGGTGGTTGCGCCGTATCTGCCATTTGCGCGCAAAGACCGCCGCACGCAGGCCTTTGATCCGATCAGCATCCGCTATGTTGCACAGTGGCTCGAGGCAAGCGGGGCCGATGCACTGATCACGCTCGAACCACACAACTTCGCGGCATTTGATAACGCGTTTCGAATCCCGGCGCGAGCAGCGAGCGCGCATCGGGTGCTGCTCGCAGCGGCACTCGAGGCGGCCGGTGATACCGAGCTGGTCCTCGCCTCACCCGACCCGGGGGCATCAAGCGGGCACAGCTCTGGCGTGAGGCGGTCGAGTCGAGTACCCACCGTCCTGCGGGCTTTGCCATGCTCGACAAGCGTGGTCGGGCAGGCGAGATGGAGGCGCATTCGCCGTATGTGGCGAGGTTCGCAACGCCACGGTGCTGCTGGTGGATGATCTGATTGCAACGGGCCCAACCCTCGCGCGGGCCTGTCGCGCGCTGATCAGTGCCGGCGCGAGCCGCGTCATTGTGGCGGCTGCGCACGGGCAGTTCCTTGAGCGGGCGGCGGATCTTCTGGATGCAGCGGGAATCGATGCGCTGCTTGTCACCGGCGAGCACCCGTTCGCAAGCGCCGCGCAGCGGTGTTGCCGTTATGTAAAACCCGGCCAGTCGCACTGCCACGCGGTCCATATCGTCGATCGACGTGGTTCCTGCCCGTATCGCCTGGTCGAGCATCCGTGCGCGCGGCAGACGTCGCATCACCAGTGCCCAGTCGGCGACGGGCGGCTCGCCCGCAGAGGAGGCTGAGATCGGCCAGGCCGACAGCGGCCACCCTGAGTACCACCCGACCGTAAGCGATCCGCGCGCTGCCGATCGCGGCGCGCCCAGCGATCCGGCGATCGACTCGATGACCCGCTGCGACGCCGGCCCGGCTGGCGCTGGAATTGGCAGCACGCCCAGATAGACCGAGGGCGATAGTCGCTGGTTACATCGAAGCTCACCCGTCAGCGCGGCTCTGCGCGCACCAGCAGCCTCAAACGCCGGCCAGGCACGTCTGAGCTTGATCGCAAGCCTGCCCGCGAGCAGCACCTGAGACATTCGCGTATTGATCACGACCAGCCTCGCGCCCTCACCGCACGGCTCGCGCGCTGGCTTTGAGAACGCATCGCACAGCAGCGCCACACCAGGCGCGGCCGGCCTGTCCGCTTGAACCGTGTCGCTCATCCGCTATCTGCACCTTGCCAGAGGGCCCGATCGCCTGCTCCAATGGCGATCCTTTCACGTTTACGAGCCGTCCCCCCATGTATGCGATCAACGCTGGCCATCGAGTTTTCTACACAACCACAGGCACGCAGGGCCCCTGGGTCGTGATGTCGCATTCGCTTTGCTGCGACCACACCATGTGGGAGCCGCAGATGGAGATGCTCGCGCGCAATTACCGCGTGCTCGCCTACGACACGCGCGGCCACGGTGCAAGCGACCCCTGGACGACGCCCTACACCCTCGATGATCTGGCGGCCGAAGCGATCGCCGTGCTCGATCATGCGGGCATCGACCGCGCGCATTTCGTGGGTCTGTCAATGGGCGGCATGATCGGGCAGACGCTGGGCTTTACCGCGCCCAATCGCATTGCATCGCTCACGCTTGCCAACACCAGCAGCCGCTTCGCCCCGGAAATGCAGCCGGTCTGGAATGCGCGAATTGCTGCCGTGCGTCGTGACGGCATGGAGGCGGTGGTCAATCCCACGATCGAGCGCTGGTTCACCGCGCCTTTCGTGGCCGAGCGGCCGGCGTTGATTGCGCGGATCAGCCAGCAGATCCGACGCACATCGATCGCGGGCTACAGCGGCTGCGCGCGTGCCATTTCAACGCTCAATCTCACCGAGCGCCTTGGCGCCATCTCCTGCCCGGTGCTTGCGATCTCAGGCCGCCAGGATCCCAGCACCACGCTGGCCATGCATGAAGACATCGTCCGGGCCATTGCTGGCGCTGAGCTCGCGGTGCTCGACCCGGCCGCGCATCTGTCAAACTTTGAGCAGGCGCAGGCGTTCAATGACGCGCTTGCGGGTTTTCTCGCGCGCGTTGCACGCTAGCGCGACAATCGCCTCATTCCATTGCTGGCGTCTCACTCCGGAGTCATCGTGCTGAAGGCCCTGTCTGTCCTTGATCTCGTGCCCATCCGAAAGGGCGATACGCCCCGCGAGGCGTTTGCCAATGCGGCAAGCCTGATCCGTCATGTCGAATCGCTCGGCTACACCCGCTACTGGGTCGCCGAGCATCACAACATGACAGGCATCGCAAGCGCGGCCACCTCGGTGGTCATCGGCCATCTGGCTGCAGCCTCTCGAACCATTCGCGTGGGTTCGGGCGGGGTGATGCTGCCCAACCACTCGCCCCTGGTCATCGCCGAGCAGTTCGGCACGCTTGAGTCGCTGTTTCCCGGCCGGATCGATCTGGGGCTTGGGCGCGCGCCCGGCACCGATATGGAAACGCTCTACGCGATGCGGCGCGACGCCAACTCGGCCGACCGCTTTCCTGATGACATCGCCGAGCTCGCGCAGCTGCTTGGACCGGTCGAGTCCGATCAGCGCGTTCGCGCCGTACCCGGCATGGGCACGCAGGTACCGCTATTCATCCTGGGATCAAGCCTTTACGGGGCGCAGGTGGCCGCCTATTTCGGACTGCCCTACGGATTTGCCTCACACTTCGCGCCCGCCGCACTTGATCAGGCGCTAACGGTGTATCGCAGCCGCTTCCGGCCCTCAGCAAGGCTCGCGCGGCCCTGGGCCATGCCCTGCGTCAATGTGATTGCCGCCGACACCGACGCCGAGGCGCGCAGGCTCTTTACCAGCCAGCAGCAGCGGGTGCTTGAGATGATCCGGAACGATCGCGGGCAGCTGCTGCCACCGGTCGACGATATCGAGTCGCTCTGGAGCCCGTCGGAAAAAGCGCAGGTCATGCGAATGCTCGAGTGCTCCATCGTGGGCTCGCTCGACACGATCACCGCGGGGCTTGCGCGCTTCATTGAGCGCACCGGCGCCGACGAAATCATCGCCGCAGGCACGATCCACGATCATCAGGCCAGACTGCATTCGTACTCGCTTCTCGCGCAGGCGGCCAGGCGCCTGGGGCTGCCCGATAAGCCCTGCCGCGCGCCCACCGCGGCCGAAGGCGAGCCGCTGGCCGCCGAGGCCGTCGCAGCGTAAAGCCGGGGCAGCGGTTCGCCGCTGCCCGCCGCTACATGCTGCGGCGATACTGCCCGCCCACCTCGAACAGGGTGCGCGTGATCTGGCCAAGCGAGCAGACACGCACCGCATCCATCAGCACCTCAAACACGTTGCCGTCTTCAATCACGGTCTGACGCAGACGCGCGAGCATCGGTCCGCTCTCGGCGGCATGACGGGCATGAAACTCGGCCAACCGCCCCAACTGCGAGCGCTTCTCCTCTTCGGTTGAGCGCGCAAGCTCGAGCTTTTCAGGAATCGGATCGCCATGCGGATTGCGGAAGGTGTTGACGCCAATCACCGGATATTCGCCGGTGTGCTTGAGCATCTCGTAATGCATGCTCTCGTCCTGAATGCGACCCCGCTGATAGCCGGTTTCCATCGCACCGAGCACGCCACCGCGCTCGCTCAGGCGTTCAAACTCGGCAAGTACCGCCTCTTCCACCAGTTCGGTCAGTTCATCAATGATGAAACTGCCCTGGTTCGGGTTCTCGTTTTTCGCGAGCCCCCATTCGCGGTTGATGATGAGCTGAATCGCCATCGCGCGACGCACACTTTCTTCGGTGGGCGTGGTGATCGCCTCATCGTACGCATTGGTGTGCAGGCTGTTGGCGTTGTCGTAGGTTGCGATGAGTGCCTGCAGCGTGGTGCGGATGTCGTTGAACGCGATTTCCTGCGCGTGCAGCGATCGGCCGCTGGTCTGGCAGTGATACTTAAGCTTCTGGCTGCGATCGTTTGCGCCGTACCGTTCCCGCATAGCCACCGCCCAGATGCGTCGGGCGACACGACCCAGCACCGTGTACTCGGGATCCATGCCGTTTGAAAAGAAAAACGACAGGTTGGGCGCGAAGTCATCGATCTTCATGCCGCGCGCCAGATAAGCCTCAACAAAGGTAAAGCCGTTGGAAAGCGTGAAGGCGAGCTGACTGATCGGGTTCGCGCCGGCTTCGGCGATGTGATAGCCGGATATCGACACCGAGTAGAAGTTGCGCACATCGTGGCGTACGAAGTACTCCTGGATGTCGCCCATCACCTTGAGACTGAACTCGGTGGAGAAGATGCAGGTGTTCTGGCCCTGGTCTTCCTTCAGGATGTCGGCCTGCACCGTGCCGCGCACGCTGGCAAGCGTGCGGGCGCGGATCGCCGCGGCCTCCTCGGCGGTGGGCACGCGTGCCTGTTCGGCCTCAAACCGTTCAAGGTTCTGATCGATCGCCGTGTTCATGAACATGGCGAGGATCGAGGGCGCCGGCCCGTTGATGGTCATCGACACGCTGGTGGAGGGCTCGCACAGGTCAAAGCCCGAATAGAGCACCTTCATGTCATCAAGCGTGGCGATCGACACGCCCGAGTTTCCAACCTTGCCGTAAATATCAGGGCGCAAGTCGGGATCATGGCCGTACAGCGTCACCGAGTCGAATGCGGTGGACAGGCGCTTCGCAGGCATGCCTTCGGACAACATCTTGAAGCGGCGGTTGGTGCGAAACGGATCACCTTCGCCTGCGAACATCCGGGTGGGGTCTTCGCCCTCACGCTTGAACGCAAACACGCCCGCGGTAAACGGAAACGCACCCGGAACGTTTTCAAGCAGCAGCCAGCGCAACAGTTCGCCGTGATCCTCATACCGTGGCAGCGACACTTTCGGGATGCGTGTACCGGAAAGCGATCGGGTGGTGATGGCGGTACGCTGCTCGCGATCACGCACACGCACCACGAATTCATCGGCCGAATAGGCGCGCACGGTTTCCGGCCAGCTTGCGAGGAGCTTGCGCGAGGCGGCCGGAAGCGTCTCTTCGCGTGCGGCAGCAAGATCTTCGAGCGCTTCGCGTGCCTTGGTCTTTTCGGGATTGGCCTCGCGCAGCATGCGCTGTGATTCGCGAAGCTGTTGAACCTCGCGTGCGATCCGGCCTTGTGCAAGCGCCCGGGCTTTGTAGCCGCGTACCGTGTCGGCGATATCGGCGAGATAGCGAACCCGCGGGCCTGGCACGATCACCGACTGCTTCGATGAATACCGAATGCGCTGCTGCGGCAGCCGCCCGGGGCCGTCGCCTTCGGACAGCCCCAGCTCGGTAAGCCGGGGCAGCATCGCCTGATAGAGCGCGGTCACGCCATCGTCGTTAAAACGCGAGGCCTGGGTGCCGAAGACGGGCATCTCTTCGATGCGCCGGTTCCACTGCTCGCGGTTGCGCTGATATTGCTTGGAGACGTCGCGAAGCGCGTCCATCGCGCCTTTGCGATCAAATTTGTTGATCGCCACAAAATCAGCGAAGTCCAGCATGTCGATTTTTTCGAGCTGACTCGCCGCGCCAAACTCGGGTGTCATCACGTACAGCGACGCATCCACCAGCGGCACGATGGCGGCATCGCCCTGGCCGATTCCCGAGGTCTCGACGACCACCAGATCGAAGCCCGCAAGCTTGCAGGCCGCGATCGCATCCGGCAACGCACCGCTTACCTCACTGCCGGCTTCGCGCGTGGCAAGCGAGCGCATGAAGACGTTGGGATGGTTGATCGCATTCATGCGGATGCGGTCGCCGAGCAAGGCGCCACCTGACTTGCGACGGGTGGGATCAACCGAAATCACCGCGATGCGCAGCGCATCATCGCGATCAAGCCGGAAGCGCCGAACCAGTTCATCGGTGAGCGAGCTCTTTCCCGCACCGCCAGTGCCGGTGATGCCCAGCGTGGGCACCTTGCGGGCATCAGCGAGCGTGTGAAGCTCGGTGCGCAGTGCCGGGCTTACGCGACCGGCCTCGAGCGCGGTAACAAGCTGCGCCAGCGCCCGTGTATGGCCATGCACCGGGGCACTGCGATCCGGTGCACGCCGGGCGCAGTCAACAACCGATTCAAGCGTGGCGGGCGCGAGCTCGGACAGATCGCGATCGCAGCGGCTGATCATGTCGCCGATCATGCCCTGCAGCCCCAGTCGCTGGCCATCTTCGGGCGAGTAGATTCTGGCCACGCCATAGTCATGGAGTTCGCGAATCTCGGCGGGCACGATCACACCACCGCCACCACCGAACACCTTGATGTGCGAGGCGCGCTCGCCGGCGAGCAGATCGATCATGTATTTGAAGAACTCGACGTGGCCACCCTGGTAAGACGAGACCGCGATGCCGTGCGCGTCTTCCTGCAGCGCGCAGTTGACGATCTCCTGCACCGAGCGGTTGTGGCCCAGGTGGATCACCTCGCAGCCCATCGACTGCAGGATCCGCCGCATGATGTTGATCGAGGCGTCGTGGCCGTCAAACAGCGACGCAGCGGTAACAAACCGCACCTTGTTGGTCGCGCGATACTGCGCGAGCCGGGCACTTTCGGAGAGGTCGGACATGGGCAATCCTGCAGGCAAACCGCGGGCTGCACCTGGCGGGCGGCAACACGGTGAGGAGGGAGTGTCGAATCTAATTGACGTTAACGTTAACGTCAATATTGGACCTTGAGCCCGTATTGCTCTGACAGCCAGGCTGAGTAAGCGGCCATGTCGACGCGGCCGGCGAGCGTTGCCGCACCGTCGTGGCCGCGCAGCATGTACGGGTAGCGGCGGATCATCGTCTCGGCCCGCGCGCGATCAAGCCCCGATCCCAGTTCGCCACCAGGCTGGCCCGAAGTGGCCGCGCCCCGCAGGGCGTTCGACGGCAGCCGGAACTCGCGATCAGGCCCAGGCGCAAGTAGCGTCCTCGCGTCGTGAAGCAGCGGTTCGGTCACCGTTTGCCAGGCCGCATCCAGCGCCTTCAGTCCGACGCCGGCCTTGTGCGCCTGCTCCACCATCCAGCCAAGCGCCACATCAGACAGATCGCCCTGGGCGTGGCTGCCACCAATGTCGCCGTGATCGCCGATAAAACCCCGCTCGAGCCGCCAGCCATCGGCGGGGGCGGCAGCGGCCGGGCCAATGGATTCAAGCGGAAAGAACCGCCGGTGTTCGTTGAGCGCAACGGCGTGGACCACCACCCGCGCCTGCGGCGGGATGCCCAGGCTCCATTGCGGATTGGCCTGACCGTTCAGTCCGAACTGGGCCACGGTGTCCCACAAGCCCACGAAATTGAGCGTCACACAGCGCTGCATTCCCAGGTAATGGCCGCTGCGGATCCGCGTGGCAACGGTGTTGGCAAAGTCGCGCGCCATCGCAGCGCCTCGAGAAAAGCCGATCACATCGATATTCACCGGCGCGCTGCGCGTCTCCGGTGCGCGAAGCGCTGAGTCCAGCACGCCCAGCATGTGATCCACCCGGCGCCGGGCGCTCGAGGCCTGCAGCGTGTCCAAGGAATCGGCGCCAATCCCTGAGCCCGCATCAAAGGCGCCCACACCGCTCATGTAGTGACGGTCTGCGCCTGCATACAGGCTGAAAAATTTCGCGACATTGGACAGTGTGTCGGGCGCGCGCGCGGGATTGCCGTTACCGGTTCCGTCGAAGGCAAACAGGATCAGCCCAAGGGGATCGGTCGCCTGCACCGGATTGCCCGACACGTAGGCGTACAGATTCCAGCCCGCCGCTAGCCCCAGGGGGTCGGGCTCGAGATAACGACCGCGCCGGGCGTCGTAGGTGCGCTGGTAGTTGTCGATGAGACCGGTATCGCGATCGTGATACTGGCCGGAAAATCGAAGCGGCTGGTGGAAGTCGCCATGCTCCTCGAGCAACTCCCCATACACACCCAGGCGCCCGCGCCAGACTGGCCGGCCGGTCCGATCAACCGCCACCTGAGGCGTTCCCAGGTGGTCACTGAGCAGCCAGACAATCGTGGGCGGGCGGGGCGCACCGCCCTGGTCCGCGGCGGGTTCAACGATCGCAATCACCCGGCCCTGCCAGCGGATGAAATGCCGGACGATGCGCTCATCGCGATCGAGCTCGGCCACTAGCGCGTTCTGGTGGTACAGAAAGCGTGTCACAGCCGGTTCGGCGGCGGGGTGCTCGGCCGAGCGAAACACCCGCTCGCCCAGCGCGTTATAGCGATAGCGAACCCGCTGCGGGACCGGCGCACGCGCTGCCACCGCCAACTCGCTCGTGCGCGCAGAAACCGGTGCGGCCGACAAGGCCGCAGCGACGCCATCGGTCTGCGCGCGCTCCACCTGCTCGATCCGCCCCGAGGCGCCGTACTGCAACTGCCAGCGCCCGTGCATCAGCGGCCGACCCGCCGCATCCGCCTCGGGCGCCGCGACGCGCTCCGTCCGCCCCGCTTCGTCGCGCAACAGCTTCAGATCACCACCCGGTGAGTAGTGAAGAAACGAGCGCAGAAGCGGCTTGTCGCCGCCTGAACGCCGCCACTCGCGAACGATCAGCCGACCGACTGCATCAAAACCATACCGCTCCTCGCCATCATGCCGGCGAATCGAATCCAGCAGACCATCGTCACGACGGCGCAGCTCAAAGCGGGCAAGCGAGTCGCCCCGGCGCTCGTGAACCCAGTCAAGCGCCTCGAGCCGCCCCTGCCCATCGAACCGTCGGGTTAGCCGCACGCCCTCCCCGAGCCGCTCAGCCACCGGCAAGCCCGCCTGATAGACCGTCTCAGCGACCAGCCAGATGGGCTCGGCGCTACCCGGCCACACCAGTCCGAGGCGGCGGGGCCGACCTGCCGCATCGACCTCAAAGCGCAGGCTCAGACCATCTCCGAGCGAGCGCTCACTTATACGAAATGCTTTGTCATACCGGAAGTCGTAGCGGATTGTCCGTGCTGCGAGCCGATGCTCAAGGGCGGTCAGGCGGCCGCCTGAATCGATGGTCGCTCGGGTGGTCTGCTCGGGATGCTCGATGCCGACAAGCCGCATCCCGTCCCAGTGCAGGCGGGTTGACACCCGAGCCCCCGGGGTCTGCTGGTCGCGCTCGACCATCCGGCCTGCCGCATCGAATCGCCTGCGCTCGACCCCACCTGCTGGCAGCACCAGCCGGACCGGATGGCCGCGCGTATCGTGAAACACCTGACGCAGGCCACGCTGCGCCGACCGCTCTTCGATGATCCGGCCAAGGTCGTCAAACACCGTCTCGGTTCGATTGCCGTCCGCATCGACCTGGGTCAGCGACGCTGGCGCAGCCACCACCAGGCCCATCGGCAGCGCCGCGGGCGGAGTAGCCAATGAGGACCCGGGCATCTGGGGCGCGACGGCTGCGATCGGGATGCGTGCCGAACGCTCACCCTGGGAAAGCATGAGTTCGGTCGGGCTGCGCTCGATCCGCAGCGGCTCGCCCGCGCCCCAGTCGATCGACTGAAGCTGACCCGTGCGATCGCGCAGCCAGGTGATCGCCTGGCCGCCGCGTTCCAGCCGCGAAAGCTGCCAGCCGGCATCAAAACTTCGGGCAATGACCGAGCCATCGACGAGCGACTCGCGGCTTGCGCGCCCCAATGCATCGCGGATCACCGAATGGACGATGCCCTCCGGATAGAGGATCGCCTCCAGCCGTCGCAGGGAATCGAACCGGAATTCGGTTCGCGCCAGCACAACCGGATCGCTCACCTTGAGCGATGGGTCAGTCACACCGGCGCTGGCACGGTCCCCCACCTCGATCTGCTCGACCGCGAGGGGCTTGCCGGCCAGCACGCCCGACTCCGAATGCACAATCCGCACACCCCGTGACACGGGTCTAATTCCGTCCGAGTACGGGGCCCAACCGCGCTCGATCAGCAGCGTGAGCTGACCGCGGGTATTGTGGGCGAACTGGAGCTGGCGACGCTGCGCAGGCACCACGCTGGGCGCATCCAGCCCCGAGGGCTGTGCGAGCGGGTCGGCACTTGCATAACTGAAGCGCCAGACCGGATCGGATGCCGCAGCCCCGCGGGAAAGCGAGACGATCCGGCCCTGCCGGTCATAGCCAAGCCGCCACTCCCCCCAGGCGACGGGTCGGCCCTGGCCATCGCGCGCCAGCCGCTGCCCGACCTCCGGACACACGGGGCAGCCCGCGCCCTCCGCGCTGACGATCAGGCCCACGCCCGATGACTCCAGCCGCCAACGATAGCGGGTCGCCTGGCCCTGGAACTCCAGCACGGTTTCGCCGCTGTGCCCGGTGGTGTGATCGAGCCGGTAAGTGGCCCGTACCTCGTTGCGCGCGTCATTCGAATCGCTCGCGCTCGATACGACGCGGCCGTCGGGGGCGTAGCGAAACCGGCTGCGCCGGCCATCGGGTTCGGTCGTTCCGGTCAGCCGCTCAGGTCGCACCCCATCTTCATAGTGGTGCTGAACCAGGCGACCATCCGGATAGCGCACGCCCACCAACCTGCGCTCGGCGTCGTATGCGTAGCGAATCGACTGGCCATCGGGCAGTCGAAGTTCGGTCAGTCGGCCAGATTCATGGACCAGACGAATCGCCCGGCCATGCCGATCTTCGACCGCTGCGAGCCAACCCGATGCGTCGTAGCGCAGCACCAATCGGTCGAGATCGGGCGCAACCACCTCGGCCAGGCGGCCCTTCGCATCAAACGCGAGCCTCCGCCCAGAGGGCCACCGCCAGATCCAGGGATGATCGGCTGCTGCCAGGTCCTCCTCGATCACACCATCGGTCAGATCGCTGCCCTGATAGCGAACACGGGATGGCGTGATCTGCGCGACCGGCTGCATCGCGATTCGCCGGCCATCGGCCTGCAGCAGCTGAAGTTCGGCCGCCGGGAGGCCGGCTGCTGGGGGTGCGCTCAGCCGGCGACGCGCCATCCGCGTATCGAAGCTGTGACTCCAGCCGGGCCCCAGCGACAGCGAGAAGGTGTTGCCACTCGAGTAAAAGCGACTGAACTGAAAAGTGAGCGCCGAGTCGAAGGCCAGGCGCTCGAGCGCCCCGGTGGACTGGCCGCGATGATCGATCGCGGTGGCGGAGTCGACCCCGGGCAGCGCCACATCGATCCGCTGCTCATGCTTACCGCCGGTGACGACATCAAACGGGTTGCCGGCGCTGCGATCAGGCGCTGCCGCCGGAAGACTTGCAGGCTCCGGCTGCGCGACCGCCTGCGCGCTGCGTGCGCAATCGGGCGTTGCCGCGGGCGCGCGTCCGATGGCTGCCTCGGCCAGCGCGGCATCGAGACGGCTGATGGGCCCCAGCACACCCAACCCGGCGAGCACCGAGCCCACCGGCGAGGCCGCGCGCGGCGAACCCGGCAGCCCGCCAGCCGGCGTACAGGCTGCGAGTGCTGGCGCGAAGCCTGACAGCGCAAGCGCCGCGGCAACCGCCGCTCGCCACCAGAACGACATGATCGCCAGGCGCAACGGGAGGCGTGACGGTTGGGCCCGTGGAACAGGGGACGGGCGCGCCCCGGAATGGCGTTGGTTGCTCATCCCAGGATGGTCGGGGCGCCCACTGCAAGCGGACAATCGACCGAAGGGTCTGTCCAGGCGGCCTATCCAATCAATCAGTCCGGGCGACCCGTCCAAGCAGTCCCTGCAAGCAGAGCTGCGCGGAAGTCTCTAAGCTTCACGGTTGTTCACCGATTGCGGTTGCCCCGCCCGATGGCCTCTTCACCCAAGCCCGATCCGATGCAAGCCCCAGAGCCTGACGGCCGCGAGGCCAGTCAGGCCGTGCCGTTCGGAGAGGCGCTCTGGTTCTGGATCAAGCTCGGCTTCATCAGCTTCGGCGGCCCCGCGGGTCAGATCGCCCTGATGCACGAGCATCTGGTCGAGCGGCGCCGCTGGATTTCAGAAAAGCGCTTTCTGCACGCGCTCAACTACTGCATGGTGCTGCCGGGGCCTGAGGCGCAGCAGCTGGCCACTTACCTTGGCTGGTTGATGCACCGGACCGCAGGCGGCGTGCTGGCCGGGCTGCTGTTTGTTCTGCCCTCGTTTCTGCTGATCACGCTAATCGCATGGGCCTATATGGCCTACGGGCATCTGCCCGCTTTCAGCGGCCTGCTGGACGGCATCAAACCGGCGGTGGTCGCGCTGGTGCTCAGCGCCGGCTGGCGAATCGGCTCGCGGACGCTGCGCTCAGCGCGCCTGTGGCTGGTGGCCGTTGGCGCATTTGTGGCGCTGCACGCGGCAGGCCTGCCGTTTCCGCTGGTGATCATTGCCGCAGCCCTGGTGGGTTGGGTGGGGAGGCGCGCGGCTGCGCCAATGCCATCGCACGGCGCCTCGTCAAACGCAGCCGTGCCAGGGCCGGTCGCAGCACGCGCGCTGATCGATGACGACACACCAATTCCGGCGCATGCGCGAGTACGTCCGTTACGCATGCTGGCGATCGCCGCCAGCGGACTCGTGCTGTGGCTGCTCGGCTGGGTGGCATGCAGCGTCGTGGCCTCGGACAACGCCACACTCACCGACATGGCGCGCTTTTTCA
>VGHA01000086.1 GCA_016868375.1 Betaproteobacteria bacterium
CGGTGCGCCGGGGCAGCCCCAAGCCTGCAATCAGTACGGTTGAAGAGTTCAAAGACGCAGTCCTGGGGGCGCGCAATCCCGCCTTCATCGACCCTAATGCCGGAGGCTCCAGTGGCATCTAGCTGGGCGGCCTGTTTCAGCGGATGGGCTCGCTGATCTGAGGAAAGCGGATGAAAACGGAAATTGGCACCAGCGTTCACGACGCCAATGCGCGCAACCTGTTTGATGCAATTCTTTATGCCGAGAAGGCGGGTGTCCCTGCCTTCTGGCTTACCACCGGCGCTGGGCCCGATGCGCTCACCGTGTTTGCTGCGGCTGCGCCCGCCACGCAGCGAATCTGTCTGGGAACCGCAGTCGTTCCCACCTTTCCTCGAAATCCGGTGGTCGTTGCGCAGCAGGCACTTGATATTGCAACGCTGGCGCCAGACCGCTTCAGGTTGGGGCTGGGCCCCAGTCATGCGCCCACCATCACCACACGCTACGGATTGCCCTATGAGCGCCCGCTCGAGCACCTGCGTGAGTTCGTCAGCATCGTCAAAGGGCTGCTGGCAGGCGAGACCGTCAAGTTCTCAGGCAAGCGCTTTCAGCTGGAAGCGTCACTGTCGCGTGGGGCGAATGTGCCGGTGATTGTGTCGGCGCTGCGTGCAGGCGCGTTTGAGCTGGCTGGCGAACTCACGGACGGCGCAGTCACCTGGCTTTGCCCGGCCCGCTACATCCGGGACGTTGGACTGCCGGCGATGACCCGGGGCGCAGAGCGCGCAGGCCGAGCGCGTCCGACGCTCGTGGGCCAGGTGTTTCTCGCGCTCACGGCTGATGAAACCGAGCTGAGGACAGCAGTCGATCGCAGCCTGACGTACTACCCGCGCTGGCCAAACTATCAGGAAATGTTTGCAGCGGCCGG
Organism: Betaproteobacteria bacterium; assembly: GCA_016868375.1. Taxonomy (GTDB): domain Bacteria; phylum Pseudomonadota; class Gammaproteobacteria; order Burkholderiales; family Burkholderiaceae_E; genus SYIM01. The sequence goes on from VGHA01000086.1 coordinate 902, forward strand.
CCTGCCCGAAGCCCGCGAGGGCAAGTGGTCTCAGGCCATGGTGGACGCCACCGTGATTCATGGCGATGAGGCTGCCTGCGCCCGTCAGCTCGATGAATTCATCGCTATCGCAGGCTGTGAGCGTATCGTTGTGTCGGTGCTTACGGTGGGGGCTGACCCCGGCGCGTCGGTGAAGCGTGCGCTTGACTGGATCGGTCGCTACGCCTCGTCGCGTTAATCGCGTGGGTGCATCGCAGCAAACATTTCCATGAAGTCGATCACCTTCCATCTCGACTTCATTTCGCCCTATGCATACCTGGCGTTTGAGGCTTTGCCAGACACGCTGCGCGGGCTGGAAATCCATGTGACTTACAAGCCTGTGTTGTTTGCCGGTCTGCTCAAGCACTACGGGCAACTGGGCCCGGCTGAGATTGCGCCCAAACGCAACTGGACCTATCGGCAGGTGCTGTGGCTTGCACGACAGCATAAAATCGCGCTCGAACCGCCTGCCAGTCATCCGTTCAATCCGCTTGCGCTGCTGCGGCTCGCGCTTGCCTGCGAGGCAGCCGCTCCACACTCCGGCGCGATCAGTCGCGAGGTGTGCAAGACGCTTTTCCGCCATGTCTGGCGGGGTGGTGACGTTGCGGATGATCCAGCCCGATTGATGTCCCTATCCACCGCGCTGGCGCCGGTGCACCGCCCCGAGTCGCCAGAGGTCAAGGCCGCGCTGAAAGCCAATACGGACGCGGCGATTGCCCAAGGCGTATTCGGCGTTCCCACTTTCGCGGTCGACAACCAGCTGTTTTGGGGCTTTGACGCCTTACCGATGCTGCGTGCGTACTTGCAGGGTGATCCGTTCTTCGATGGCCCCTGGCAGTCAGCCGCTCAGGTGGGTGCGGGCGTAGTCCGCCGCGGTTAGGATCCGGCGGTGGCGCCGCCATCGATAGGGATCACCGTACCCGTAATGAACGCGGAGGCGGGTGAAGCCAGCAACAGCGCCAGGCCCTTGATTTCATCTGGGTCGGCCACGCGCTGCATCGGCACCAGCTTTGCGAATCGCTCGCGCACTGTGGGGTCGCGCATGCGTCCACCTGCGATGTTGGTGGCAAATGGCCCTGGCGCGATCGCATTGACCGTGACCGAGTAGGGCGCGAGTTCCATGGCAGTGTGGCGGACGAGATTGATGACCGCAGCCTTGGTGGCGCTGTAAGCGTAGCCTACCAGGGTCTCCGCGCGCATGCCGGCGATTGATGCGGTCACGATGATTCGACCGCGTCGGGCCGCCTTCATATGCTGTGCAGCGGCGCGAATCGTTGCGAATACTCCAGTCAGATTGACCGCGAGCACGCGGTCCCAAACCTCTGGCCGAACCTGCTCCATGAGGCCGCCCGGCGTGAAGGCAAAGCCTGGCCCGGCGCTGATACCCGCGTTGGCGAAGACGATATCGAGCCGCCCCGCAGCAGCAGCAATTTTGTCAATGGCCGCACCGATTGCGTCACGGTCGCCTGAGTCGAGCACGAGGGCTTCAGCGCTACCGCCCCGAGACTGGATCTCTGCCACCGCGTCGGCCAGGCCGCCTGGGTCAATGTCGGTGAGTACGACATGGGCATGGTTTGCCGCGAGCACTTCTGCGTAGGCACGACCAAGGCCTGCCGCTGCCCCTGTCACGACAGCAACCTGGCCTTCGATCGAGAAAAGTTGTTCGGCTTTCACGGGCGGCTCGAAGCGACAACCGAGTCTGCTGCTTCAAATTCAGCTGCCTTCTCGAAAGCAGCCTGGATCATGGCGTGGCGAGCCTCGATCCACGGTCTCGGAGAACTATGAGTGAAGATCATGAATTCGTCATCGAGCATGCCCTGGATGACGCGCTCGCCCACTCGGCGCGGTGGCCAGCCTTCGGCGATGGCGTCTGCCATGAAAGCCTGCTGTGGGCGTTCGTAAGGGCCTCCGAAGCGTTCGGGACGCTGGTGGGCGCTCTCGGCAATCTGCGTCCGCACCGCCGCGGGGCAGAGCACCGAGACCCCGATGGCAGTGCCTTTCAGCTCGTTGCGCAAGCCTTCCGATAGGGCGACCACCGCATACTTGGTCATCGAATAGGCGGCGGTCATCCAGCCTGCGTTGACCTGCAGTCCTCCGATCGATGCCGTATTCACAATACGCCCAGGCTCGCCGTGCTCGCGCAACATGGGAACGAACGTGCGGATTCCATGCACAACGCCCATGATGTTCACGCCGATCACCCATTGCCAGTCTTCCAGAGGGATCTGCTCGAGCGGCGTGCCGTGGAGCGCGACCCCCGCGTTATTGAACGCAAAGTGCAGGCGACCGAAGCGCCTCTCAACGTCGCGTCCCGCTTTCTCGACCGATGCGGCGTCAGACACGTCGATTCCGATGAACGAGGCTGTCCCTCCCTGAGCGGTGATCCGGCGGGCAACCTCAGCGGCTCGGGTCTCGTCGATATCGGCCACCATGACCGCGATCCCGCGTGCCGCCAGAGACTCGGCAATGCCAGCGCCAATTCCCGATCCGCCACCGGTGACAATTGCGGTGCGCCCTGTGAGCTGATTCATTCGAACCCATCCTTTGACAAGCGAGTTACCGGGGGTTTGCTGCGGTATACCGCGATGACGCCTCGCGTTCAAGCCTGTGCAAGGCGTGGCGCGATCGTGTGTCTATACAGCAACCAGATCCTCGGGTAACTTACGTCAAAACAATTGATAACGCTGTTTATCGGAGGAGACCGACCATGCGTAGTGCGTTCGCCGCCCTGGGTCTTTCGGCTCTGCTTGCCACGTCGGCGCTGCAGGCCCAAACCATTGCTTTTGCGTCGCTGCCGCCAGGAACGCTGCTCAATTCGCAAACCCAGGCTATGGCCAAGGCAATTCAGGACAACTCGGATCTGAAGGTCCGGGTTGTTACGTTCAGTGGCGATATCCAGGCCTACGATGCGATCAGTACCGGCCAGGCCGAATTTTTTATTGACGCTATCCACGTCACTCTGGAAGCGATCCGGGGGCTCGGTGTGTTCGAGGGCCGTCCCAGGTAGAACGTGATGGTTGCCCAGCGCCTGTTCCCGTTCTACACCAGCATCATGGTGCGCAAAGATTCGCCTATCACATCGATCGAGCAGCTGAAGGGTAAGAAGTTTTCATCGGGATTCTCTGCGCATGCTGCCCTCATCAGTATTTCCGAAGCCCTGCTCGCAACAGGGGGTCTCGGTTGGAACGATGTGGTGGGCGTGCCAACTGTTAACGTCATTCGAGGCGCAGACGACCTGGCTTCTGGAAAGGTCGATGCGGTTGCGATTGCGATCGGTGCGCCGAAGGTTCGCGAGGTTGCGGCTGCAGTCGGGGGCGTACGGTTCCTTCCGCTTTCCAACACCCCTGCCGCGCTGGCTGCGGTGAAAAAGTATCGACCCAACGACGTGATCGACACCGTTCAGCCCACTCCCGCCACAGTCGGGGTGGAATCACCAATTCCGGTCATGGTCACCGACCAGATTGTGGTCGTTGGAAAACATGTGAAGCCCGAGGTTGTCGAGAAGTTTCTGAAGGCGGTGCAGGCGAGCAAGGCGGCGCTTGCAGCGGGTCACCCTTCCTTTAATGCATTTGACCCTGCCAAAATGAACCGTAGCTATCAGGGCGTCGAATATCACCCCGCGGCGCTTGAGTTCTACAAGTCGGCAGGCGTTCAGCGGATCAACTGATTGCAGCTTCCTACTGTCCGAGCCCGGGCCGCGCTGCGGCCCGTTTCGCATCTCAGGGCCTTCCATGTCAGATACCGATATCTCTGTGCGCGCTCGCGAGGGCGGTCCGCGCTGGGTGGTTCAGATACAGGTAGGGTTGGCCGCTCTTATCGGGCTCGCAGCAATCGCCTGGTGTACGGACCTGTTTCGGCCGCTGGGCTTGCTGATTTTTCCCGAACAGTTCGCACTTGGTATGGTGGGCGCTACGCTTTGTCTTGCCTATCTGCGCTTCCCCGCGCATGCGCAGGCCCGGTCGGATCAGGTGCCCTGGTATGACGGGATCTGCTCGGTGTTGGGGCTAGCCGCGGGAATGTATCTCGCGGTCGTTTATCCGAAGTTGACGCTGCGGCTGTTTGACAATCCGCTCGACGCGTTGATTCCTTCAATGGTGATCCTGCTCCTTACCCTGGAGGGGTTGCGGCGCACTGTTGGCTGGCCCCTTGTCACGGTGGTGCTGGTGGCGCTGGCCTACGGTCTGTTCGGTCATTTGATGCCGGGCGCGTTCGAGTCGCGACAGGTGGATCCAGCCCGAATGGCCATCTACCTGAATCTGGATACCAGTGCGCTGGTTGGGCCAGCGATGCAGATTGCAGTCACCGTGGTGCTGGTGTTTGTTTTTTTTGGTGCGTTACTGAGCCTGTCCGGGGGGTCTTCGTTCTTCAACGATCTGTCGCTTGCCCTGTTTGGTCGCCATCGGGGTGGCCCCGCCAAAGTTTCTGTGGTGGCCTCCACCCTGTTTGGCAGCGTCTCAGGGCTTGCCGTTGCCAACATCATGGCGACTGGTGTGGTCACGATTCCGGCGATGAAGCGGGCCGGTTATCCGCCCGCGCTGGCTGGCGCGGTCGAGGCTACTGCCTCCGCTGGTGGCCAACTGATGCCACCAGTGATGGGGGCTGTTGCTTTTTTGATGGCTGATTTTCTTGAGGTGAGTTACGCCCAGGTCTGTATCGCAGCGCTGCTGCCCGCGCTGTTGTATTACGCCGCGCTGTTCATCCAGGCTGATCTCGATGCAGCACGCTTTGGCTTCGGCAGGGTCGACGAAAGCCTGATCCCAAAAATCGGGCCGGTGCTGCGCCAGGGCATCGTGTTTGTCATTCCTTTCGCCGTGCTCATTGGTTTGCTGTTTGCGCTCAACTGGGAAGCCGAACGCGCAGCGCTTCTCGCCTGCCTGTCCCTGATCACAATTGGCCTGTTCTACGGCTACGGCGACCGGCGGCTGAGAATTCGCGACGTCTGGGCGGCCGTGGTGGAAACAGGCATGGGTGTGATCGATATTCTGCTGGTGGTCGCCGGCGCCGGCTTCATCATGGGAATTTTTCAGATCACCGGGCTTGGTTTTGCGCTCACTGCATGGATGGTCGACTTCGGGCAAGGGTCGGTGGCGCTGCTTCTGATCATAGCCGCCGTGTTAAGCGTGATTCTTGGGATGGGCCTACCCACGCTGAGCGTTTATGTGCTGGTGGCCGTCCTGTTCGCGCCTGCGCTGGTCGAGGTTGGAATCAACCCCATCGCTGCGCATCTGTTCCTGCTCTACTTCGGCATGATGTCGATGATCACGCCGCCTGTGGCGCTGGCGGCTTATTTCGCTGCGGGGCTTGCCGGGGCATCGCCTATGAAAACCGGCTGGGTATCGATGCGCTTCGGTTGGACGGCGTTTGTGCTGCCGTTCCTGTTCGTGCTTTCACCCTCGCTGCTTCTTCAGGGCGATATCAGCGACATGCTGATCGCGGTACCGCTGGCGGTTGCCGGCGTGTGGTTCGTCTCGGCTGCGTTTTCGGGCTACTTCATGAAGGCGCTGTCCATGCCTGCCCGGATAGGGTTTGCGGTCAGTGGATTTCTCATGCTGATTCCGCACAATGTGGCCAGTTGGGCATGGTGGACCGATGTGATCGGGGTGGTACTGGCAGTGTTGCTGGTTTTTGATCAGCGTCGCAACGCTCCCCGGCTTTAGTCTTCCGCCTGGAACCCCGAGGCCCGCACCGCGTCGCCCCAGATTCGATAATCGCGTTGCATGATCTGCGCCAATGCCTCCGGCGTGCCGCCGGTGGGCTCCATGCCTGACTGCGTCAGGCGTGCCCTGACCTCGGGCACAGCAATGGCGCGTTGCAGTTCACGGGTGAGTCGGCCAACGATGTCTGGCGGCGTTCCGCCCGGCGCGAAAAACGCGAGCCACAAGGTCATGTCGAGGTCGGCGATTCCCTGCTCGCGAAATGTCGGAATCGTATCGAGCGTGGGGTGTCGGTTGGTGCCGCTCATTGCCAATATCTTCACGCGGCCCTCGCGCCACAGCTGCGCCACCGACGAATCAACATCGAAAGCCGCTTCGATGGTGTTGCCGATCAGATCGACCTTCATCGGAGCCGATCCTTTGTAAGGGATGTGAAGCGTGCTGATGCCGGTTGCGCGGGCCAGGATCACCTGAGCAAAATGTGACGCGCCGCCCGCAGCAAATGATCCGAACGGTATCTGGCCACGCGTCTTGGCATGCCTGACGAACTCGGCCACGTTGGATACCGGCAGGGTACCGCTTACCACCAGTGCGAGCCTGAAGTTGGCGCCGTGCATCAACGGCGTCAGATCTTTGAACGGATCGTAGTTAAGCTTCCTATAGCTGAAAGGAAAGATGGTGGTCTGCGCCGAGCTTGCCACCAGCAGGGTATGCCCATCGGGCGGGCTCTTGGCGACAAACTCTGGCCCCATCCGCTGGTTGGCGCCGGGCTTGAATTCCACCAGCACAGGTACGCCCAGCGAGGCACGCATCTCCTCGCCAAGCACGCGGGCGAGCACTTCTGATGATCCGCCGCCTGGCGCCACGCTGATCACGATTCGGATGGGTTTGCCAGGCTGCGGAAATGTCTGCGCATGCGCTGCGTTGCTGAGGCCTGCGACAATGCTGAGGGCAAGCGTGGCAAACACGCCAAACCGGGCGCGGCGGTGGTTTTGGAGATCGGATGTCATCACACGTTCTTCCCAGGTTTTGAACGCGGTTTCAGAGGCGACCCTGAAAGCAGCCTATTCTGTGCCGAGCATGCGCGTCAAACCCTTACTCTGAATTTCGGATACTGGAGGCGATTCAAGTTGGATGCTGATCTGATTCTGCTGGATGCCCGGATTCATACGCTTGACCCGACCCGCCCGACAGCAGAGGCGATAGCCATTCAGGGTGAGCGCATTCTGGCAACCGGTTCGAATGCAAGCGTCGAAGCCCTCGCGGGGCCAACCACGCACAGGCGGCGCCTGCGTGGCGCAACCGTGATTCCGGGGCTGGTGGATTCCCATGCCCATCTGGATCGCGAGGGTCTCAAGGCGCGGCTGCCATCGCTTGCAGGCTGCTCATCCATCAAGGACCTGATTGAAAGGCTGGCCGAACTTTGTGCCAACCGGCCAGCAGGAGAGTGGCTGGTCACGATGCCGCTGGGCGATCCGCCTTTTTATCTTTGGACGCCTGAGTCTTACGCAGAGGGCCGGCTGCCCACGCGTCACGATCTTGATCGCGCCAGCACCTCGCACCCCATTCTCATTCGACCGCCCTGGGGATACTGGCCAGCGAAGGGGCCAACGCCCTGCATCGCCAACAGTTTGGCGCTTGCTCGCGCGGGTATCGGCCGGCAAACGGTGTCGCCGTCGCCGAAGCTCGAGATTGAGCGGGGCAGCCAGGGCGATCCGACCGGCGTATTTCTGGAACATGAGCGGATGCCGCTGTCGGAATTCACGCTCTTCTCGTTGGCGCCCGCCTTTGGCGCGGCGGATCGCTATGCCGCGCTGCTCGACTCGATGCAGGCCTACAACCGGTTCGGCACCACCAGCGTGATTGAAGGCCACGGCGTGGCGCCCGCGACGTTGCGGGCGTGGCAGTCGGCGCGCGATGCGGGCAAGCTCAGCGTTCGCGCGCACCTGATGTTGAGCCCCGCGTGGGGACGCGCCAGCGCCGACGATGTCCGAGGGCTGATCAACTCCTGGGCGGGTTGGTTGCGCGGTCGTGGGTTGGGGGACGACTGGCTTGCCATGAGCGGGCTCTATACCGAGGTCGATGAGAGCAACGAGCGACTGATTCGGGCAGCGGCTGCGCCGCAAACCGGCTGGGCGGGCTTTTGTTATGACGCATCGATTCCAAAGAGCGCGGTGGTCGCGCTGCTGGCTGAATGCGCGCGCAACGGCATCCGCGTCTCCGCGATCTACCCTGAGTTCATCGAGCTGTTTGCCGAGGCGAATCGGGTTGCATCCATCGCTGAACAGCGCTGGGTGCTCTGTCATCAATCGATGCTCGATGCCAGTCAGATCGCAAAGCTGCGCGATCTGGGCGTGGGTCTGTCACTGCATCCCAATGCGCATATCTGGAAGCGCGGCAGCGAATTGGTGCGCGCCGCCGGGGATCGCCTGCCAGATCTGGTGCCGGTGCGAAATCTGCTGGATGCGGGCGTGCGAACCGCCATCGGCACCGACAACGTGCCGATCTCCATGTTTGGTCCGATGGGCTACCTGGTTGGGCGCACGGATCGGGCGGGCAAACCCGTGAATCCCTCGCAGGCCATCACGGCTGAAGAGGCGCTGCGCTGTGCAACCATCGAAGGGGCGTGGCTGTCTTTCGATGAAACACGAAAAGGGCGGCTGATGCCGGGCATGCTGGCCGACATGGTGGTGCTTGACCAGGATCCGCTCGCGCTGTCGGCGCCAGACATCTCGGCGCTTGAGGCAAGGTTGACCCTGTGCGGCGGGCGCGTGGTGTATGAGCGTGCCTAGCGCGAACAAGCTGAAATCGAGCCCGTATACTTCGCCGGTCACGCCGCCTTCAGCCATGCAGAATACGCACGTTTTTCATCGCCACCTGCTCAACACGCCGCCCGTTGCGGTATCGGGCCGCGGCGTGTGGCTGACCGACGCTCAGGGTCGCCAGTACCTCGATGCGTCAGGGGGTGCTGCGGTGTCGTGCCTGGGGCATGGCCACCCGGATGTGCTGGCGGCCATGCATGCCCAGATCGACCGACTCGCATTCGCACACACCAGTTTTTTCACGACCGAGGTTGCTGAAGAACTCGCCGCCAAATTGGTGGCTCGCGCGCCGGCGGGAATCAGTCATGCCTATTTCGTAAGCGGCGGATCAGAGGGCGTGGAAGCGGCGCTGAAAATGGCGCGGCAGTATTTTCTTGAAATCGGTCAGCCGCAGCGCACGCGTTTCATTGCGCGCCGACAGAGTTACCACGGCAACACGCTTGGCGCGCTTGCAGTGGGGGGAAACGCCTGGCGTCGCGAGCCGTTCGCGCCAATCCTGATGCCGGTCACGCATGTATCGCCCTGTTACCCCTACCGCGAGCAGGCCGCCACTGAGTCGGCCGAACAGTACAGTGCACGGCTGGCACAAGAGCTTGAGGCCACCATTCAAAGTCTCGGGCCAGAGTCTGTCATTGCCTTCGTGGCCGAAACCGTGGGTGGTGCCACAGCGGGTGTGCTCACGCCAACGCGTGGATATTTCCGCGCAGTGCGCGAGGTCTGCAACCGCTATGGCGTGCTCCTGGTGCTCGACGAGGTCATGTGTGGAATGGGCCGTACCGGAGCGCTGCATGCGTGCGAGCAGGAGGGCGTGACCCCCGATCTGCTGGTGATCGCCAAAGGGCTCGGCGGAGGCTATCAACCCATTGGTGCGGTGCTGGCCCAGCGGGCAATCGTGGACGCGATGTCGTCAGGGTCAGGATTTTTTCAGCACGGGCACACCTACCTGGGCCATGCAGTGGCCTGCGCGGCAGCCTTGGCGGTTCAGCGCATCATCGAGCGCGATGCCTTACTGCCCCGGGTGCAGCAGCTTGGTGCGCACATGAAGACTGTGCTTGATCGCTTCGATGACCATCCGCATGTCGGCGATATTCGCGGTCGAGGGCTCTTCTGGGGCATTGAACTGGTGCGCGATCGCCGAACCAAAGCACCTTTCGATCCGTCGCTCAAGCTGCATGCACGGATCAAGCGCGAGGCGATGGCGCGGGGGTTGATGGTGTACCCGATGGGTGGCACCGTTGACGGTAGGGTCGGCGATCATGTACTTCTGGCGCCACCGTTCATTGCGACCGAGTCCGAGCTGGATCTGGTCGGGCAACGCCTGCACGCGGCAGTCGATGCCGCGGTTTCGTCCTGTTAATCCATCTTCAGGAGCACTAGCGAGATGACACGCAAAACTTTTCTGGTCGGCGCGATGGCTGCCGCCTCGCTCTCGGCAGCGCTGATCAGCGCGCCGGCGGCTGCGCAGCAGAAATTCGTCACTATCGGCACCGGCGGCGTCACCGGTGTTTATTACGCTGCGGGCGGCGCAATCTGCCGGTTGGTCAACAAAGATCGCGCCAAGCACGGCATTCGTTGTTCGGTTGAGTCCACCGGCGGCTCGGTGTTCAACGTGAACACCATCAAGGGGGGTGAGCTCGACCTGGGCTTCTCGCAGTCTGATGTTCAGTACAACGCTTTTAAAGGCGAGGCCCAGTTCAAGAACAGCGGCGCATATGGCGATCTGCGCGCGGTGTTCTCGGTTCACCCCGAACCGTTCACCGTCTTGGCCCGCAAGGAACTCAATGCGAAGACGCTCACCGACTTGAAGGGCAGGCGCTTCAATGTTGGCAACCCGGGCTCGGGCACGCGCGCCTCAATGGAGGAGCTTCTCGTTGCGATGGGATGGAAGATGGGCGACTTCTCGCTCGCCTCAGAGTTGAAGGCTGACGAACACGGCCCTGCGCTGTGTGACGGAAAAATTGATGGCTTTTTCTACGGGGTGGGGCATCCGAGCGCCAATATTCAGGACCCAACCACCACCTGTGGCGCCAAGCTGTTGTCGGTCACCGGGCCTGCGGTTGACAAGCTGGTTGCCAGCCGGCCGTATTACGCAAGCGTCACGATTCCTGGTGGCCTCTATCCCAACAATCCTGATCCGGCGCAAACCTACGGTGTGCTGGCCACAGTCGTGACCTCCTCCAAAGCGTCTGCCGACACGGTATACCAGGTGGTCAAAGCGGTGTTCGACAACTTCGATGAATTCAAGAAGCTGCACCCCGCCCTGGCTCATCTCAAGCCCGAGAACATGATCAAGGACGGCTTGTCGGCGCCGCTGCATGAAGGCGCGGTTCGCTACTACAAAGAAAAGGGCTGGATCAAATAGGCACGCCCGAGGCCTTGCAACGGTTGGTGGCTGACGCCGATACCGGCGCGCGTCAGCCACCCATCACGGCAAAGCGCGTGATGGTCGGCGCAGCGCTTGCGTGGGCGCTGTTTCAGTTCTGGTATGCCTCGCCGCTGCCGTTTGCGCTTGGATTCGGGGTGCTGAACGATACCGAGGCGCGCTCGGTGCACCTGGGATTTGCGCTCTTTCTTGCGTTTCTTGCCTGGCCTGCGAGCAAGCGGTCGCCTCGTGACCGAATTCCAATCTTGGATTGGTTATGCGCGGTGATGGGGGCGTTTGCGGGTGCGTATCTGCTGCTGTTTTACGCGCAGCTGGCGACCCGGCCCGGGCAACCCACCGCGTTTGATGTGGTCACAGCGAGCGTTGGCCTGATTCTGCTGCTCGAGGCAACCCGCCGAGCCGTGGGGTGGCCGATGGCGGTGCTTGCGCTCGTGTTTATTGGCTACGCGATGGGCGGGCCCTGGATGCCTGAGGTACTGCAGCACAAGGGCGCCTCACTGAATCGTCTGATCTCGCATATGTGGCTGACCACCGAGGGGGTCTACGGCATTGCGCTCGGCGTATCCACGGGTGCGATCTTCGTCTACGTGCTGTTTGGCGCCCTGCTTGACCGTGCGGGGGGCGGCAACTACATGATGCAGGTGAGCTTCGCCGCGCTGGGGCATCTGCGCGGTGGGCCCGCGAAGGTTGCCGTGGTGTCGTCGGCGCTGAACGGCATGATCTCGGGTTCGTCGGTGTCCAATGTGGTGTCGGGTGGAATCTTCACGATTCCGCTCATGAAGAAAGCGGGCTATGGCGGTGTGAAGGCCGGCGCCATCGAAACCATGAGTTCGGTCAACGGCCAGATCATGCCGCCTGTCATGGGAGCAGCCGCTTTTCTGATGGTGGAGTACGTCGGCATTCCATACTCCGAGATCGTGAAGCACGCGCTGCTGCCTGCGGTCCTGTCTTACATCGGCCTCTTTTACATCGTCCATCTGGAAGCGCTCAAGATGGGCATGGCACCGCTGGTGCAACGCAAGCCTGGAGCGGTGTCGGATCGACTGATTCGAATCGGTCTTGGCCTGTCAGGCAGCATCATCGTGGTGGCGATCGTGTACACCCTGATGCTTGGCGCGAAAGCGCTGCTGGGTGCGTGGGCGCCCTGGGCCATTGGGGCGCTGGTCGTCGCGCTCTACCTGGTGGCGATATTCCAGGCGGCGCGCTCGCCCGATCTGCCCGCCGATATTGATGTTGAGCATCCCCAGGTGCTGGATACCTGGGAAACGGTGCGGGCAGGGCTGCACTTTCTGCTGCCGATTGGAACACTGATCTGGTGCCTGATGATCGACGAGTTGTCGCCGTCGCTATCGGCATTCTGGGCAGTGGTTGTACTGATTGCGCTGATGGTGACGCAGCGCCCGCTGATCACCCGGCTGCGAGGACAGCCCCTCGGTGCAAGCTGGCGAGAAGGGCTTGCCGATGTCATTGCCGGTTTTCACGACGGCGCGCGCAACATGATCGGGATCGGGATCGCCACGGCAACCGCGGGCATCATCGTGGGCGGCATCACGCTCACCGGGCTTGGTCTTCGGATGACCGAGTTTGTCGAACTGGTATCGCAAGGCAATGTGATTGCGATGCTGGGGTTCATTGCGCTGGTGTGCCTGGTGCTTGGACTGGGGGTACCCACCACGGCCAACTACGTATTGGTGGCCACGCTGATGGCCCCGGTCGTGGTCGAACTGGGGGCGCAAGGCGGGCTGATCATCCCGCTGATTGCGGTGCATCTGTTTGTCTTCTACTACGGCATCATGGGTGACATCACGCCGCCGGTCGGGCTGGCCACGTTCGCGGCGGCAGCGATCTCGGGCGAGGATGCCATCAAGACCGGTCTGCAGGGCGCCCTGTATGCACTGCGAACAGTCATCCTGCCTTTCATCTGGATTTTCAATCCCCAGCTTCTGCTGATCGATGTGCACGGTTGGTTTGAACTCGTGCGGGTGGTGGCTGCATGCACGATTGCGATGCTGATCTTCAGTGCGCTCACCATGAACTGGTTTCGGGTCCGCAACCGGTGGTGGGAGAACGTGCTTCTTGCGGTCGCGGTGGTGCTGTTGTTTCGGCCTGATTTTTTTATGGACCGAATCACGCCGGAGTATCAGGCTGTACCGGCAAAGCAGATCGTTGAGGTGGCACGTGCCGCGCCCGATCGTGATCGGCTGGTAATAGTCATCCGTGGCACGAATCTGGAAGGTGACGACATCACCAAAACGGTGGCGATCACGCTGGGTGGTGCTGGCGACGATGGCCGCAAGCGCTTATCGCAATCGGGCTTACAGATCATGACTCTGGGGGAGCGCGTTCAGGTCTCGGCGGTGCGCTTCGGGTCGGCTGCGCAGAAGGCAGGTATCGAGCAGGGCTGGGATGTCGTGGCCGTGAAGGTACCCTCAGACCGGCCGTCGCCGCATTGGTTTTTTCTGCTGGCGTTGGTGATGGTGGGCGCTGTCTGGTTTACCCAGGGAGCACGAAAGCAGCGCGGGTGAAGTGACTCGGTCGTAACCTGATCAAGAGGTCGGCACGCATTTCCTGAACCAATCTCCACCCGTTGGCCTTGTCCGGCTAACCCCTCGAGGGTTAGAGTGCCGCTGCTGAATTCTAATAACCCAGGAGGAAGACTGATGAAACCTGCCCGTCGATTTGCGCTGCTTGCACCCATCGCCGCCAGTTTGGCGCTCGCGCTGTCCGGACCCGCCATGGCGCAATGGAAGCCCACCAAGCCCATCACCATCATCGTTCCCTGGGCGGCAGGAGGCGCGACCGATCAGGTGACGCGACTGGCCGCGGCCGAGCTTGAACCTGCGCTGGGGCAGAAGATCGTGGTGGTCAATCAACCAGGGGGAGCTGGCTCAATCGGTACCAAAAACGCGATGGAAGCCCCCCGCGATGGTTATACCTGGACCGCTGGCGCGGCCAAGCAGTTGGGCACGTATCCGCTGCTGGGCATGCTGAACAGCAAGGTCGACGACTTTCACCTCTTCCTGTCGGTGACAAACGTTTCCATCGTTGCCGTCAATCCCTCCTCGCCCTACCAGACGCTTCCGCAGCTGATCGAAGCGATGAAGGCGAAGCCCGTGTCCGTGGCCACAGCGGGGAACAGCTCGTCGGGCCACTTCGCCATGGAAACCATCGCGAAGGCCACTGGTGCAAAGTATCGGCACGTCACCTATGACGGCGGCAACCCCGCGGTTGTCGCAACGGTGGCGGGCGAGGCGGAAGTCACCACCCAGCTGGCCGTGGAAATGGCCGAAATGATCAAGGCCAAGCGCCTCCGGCCCCTGGCCGTGGTGGCTGACACCGCGCTGACGATCGAAGGCTTCGGCACCATCCCGCCCATTACTCAGTTTGTTAAGAACTTCCCCAAGGTGACCACCGGCTTTGGAATCTTCATTCCCAAAGGCGTTCCCGCCGACGTGGTCGCAACGGTAGAAAAACTGTGGGCCGAACGCATCGTTAAATCCGACAAGATCCGAACCTACGCAACCTCGCGGGGTGCGCTGTTCACGCCGCTTTTTGGCAAGGCAGCCTACGACGAAGTCTGGCCAACCGTCGTATCCGATGCATTCCTGCTGCAGGATGCTGGCATGGCTAAGGTGACGCCGGAATCACTCGGAATCCGCCGTTAAGCGGGGCATCATCGTCATGCGACCAGGCCTCGGCTGGGTAGCGCTCGGCGCTGCAATCACGCTGGGTGCCTGGCGAATGGACCGGCTCGAATCGCTCAACATCGAGCCCTGGTCCGCGCCTGGGCTGGTACCGGGCGTGTTGGGGCTGCTCATCATGGTGTTCGGCCTTGCGATGGTGGTCAGTCGCAGGGTTTCTGCCAATTCGGATCCGCCTGAGTCGGTCCCCTGGGCGCGGCTTTCGGGGGTTCTCGCGATCACCGTCCTGTTTGTGTTCGGCGCGCTCGGGCGGCTTCCATTCATACCCGCTGCAGCAGCCACGATGTTTGTCTGGATGCTGATGCTGGGTGTTGCATCCTCACCAGGCGACCAGCCCCGATTGCGGCGCCTGCTTCGACCCGCGCTCATCGCCGTCATCGCCGCGCTCGTGATCGGACACCTGTTCCAGGACGTGTTCCTGGTGCGTTTGCCGTAAGTCGGAGGCTGCACTGGACGGACTCGGCATGCTCTTCACCGCCCTGCTCAATCTGGCAGGGCCATGGCAAATCGCGTATGCACTTGGCGCGACGCTGGTGGGGATTGTCATCGGTCTGCTGCCTGGCCTGTCCGCCACGCTCGGCATTGCACTCTTTACGACGCTGACGGTCAGGATGCAGCCCACCGATGCGATTCTGGTGCTGGTCTGCGTCTATGTGGGCGCGATTTACGGCGGAAGCCGAACCTCGATTCTGCTCAATATTCCAGGCACCGCAGCCAATGCGGCGGCCTGTCTCGATGGAAATCAGTTGGCGCGTCAGGGCAAGGCCGGCCGCGCGATGGGTATTGCCACGACCGGGTCGGTCGCGGGCTCGCTGTTTGGCGTTTTTTGCCTTGCTGCCCTCACGCCGGTACTCGCCGAGTTTGCGCTGAAGTTTGGCGCGTTTGAGTTCTTCTGGCTCGGTCTGCTGGGCGTACTCATGTCGGGAACCCTGACAGGGTCCGAGCCCATCAAGGGCTGGCTGATGGGTCTGCTCGGTCTGTTCGTCGCGGGCATCGGACAGGACCCGGTTCATGCCTATGACCGCTTCACCTTCGGCTGGCATGAACTGAGTGGCGGCATTCCGC
>VGHA01000087.1 GCA_016868375.1 Betaproteobacteria bacterium
GGAGGTTGTCAAGTCCCGGGAGGTTGAAATCCGGTGCAGGCGCACCCACTGCTGACCCGCCCATTCCCGAAGCGGCTGTTGGCAACCCGGCGCTTGCTAAAAACCCAGAGACACCGAAAACAAAGCGCCGGCGTGAAGTCGTGTGGTTCATGAGGGTTTATAAAAGTCAACTCGATTTCCGAGCATAAGGCAGTGTTCAAAAAACTCTTCCACTAACCCTAAATCGCCCTGGGGACTTCGCACCCGAGGCGCTGACCGCCTGGGTCAAGCGGAAGGAAATTTACGCCGGGGTGCGAGATAGTCTAAGCACTGGCGAGAGGAAGCGGCTTGAGGCCCTAGCAACCGAGAACAACCAACAGGGGGGAACACGACCGCCAATTCGCGCGCCTAGGTAGTTGGCTCGCCGTCAGCGGAGGGCTTTCGATGTCGAGCAGATCGGTAATGTTTTGCAGATTGCCCCCTTCGCGCCAACCGCTACATGCAGCTTCCCTGCGTCACTCACGATTCAGCTGGGCCCGCACCGAGCGCGATCAGGAAGAAGCCGCAGAGCTTGGCGGGCTTAGCGCATCAACTGGCAGGTTTCCGGGGCCGATAAACGCTTGGTACAGACGAACCGCCGCAGGTTGCGGCTCAGCCGATGCATGGTCGTAAGGTAGATGAGCTGGGTCTAGCGGGTATGCGTACCTTGGACTTTATGCGCTGATACGCGAGCAGCCTGACGCGAGCGCCTAGGCATTGAGGCTTGTGACGACCCAGCCGGATTTGCAAGGTCATGATTCTCTCGCCTGATGGCAGCCAGCGCGGTCTAGCGTCGCCTACAGCACCATTTTCAGAGCTTTCAGCGCAGCGATAAGCCCTCGTGGAGAGCGACCGCTTCAATTGCCGTTTCGAACAACTGGCGAGCGACTCCAGTGAGCTGATGCAGGTAGCTATGAAGGTCAGAATCCTCTTGGTTGCGACTTGCGCAGTCAGCGCTGTAGCTCTCAAAGTTTGCGATTTGCATGAGGAGCTCAGCGACATGGCGAGGGCACTCGCACGCCGACGTTGAGGGAAGGGCAGCGATTGCCGTTAGCGCGGCATCGTCGAAGCGACGGGGAACCGCCGACACAGCATTTCTTGATGCAACTCTTTCGTCGGGAGCTTTACCTCTAACTGAGCCTGTGGATTCTGGCTGGCGAGATCGATGCGATGCCAGTGATGCAAGCGCGCCGCCCAGCTCCTGGTCGTTTAGCTGATCGCGGAACAGAAGGGCCCCGGTTTCCGAAAAGACTTTTCTGGCTGCCGCCCCAGAGAAGCGATAGACCACTGCCACCTGACTCGCTGCCCATGCTGCACGGACGGCCTCTAACTCCGGGGGCGCGCTCGACTGCAGGCCCGGAGATTGCCAGATCAGCGCATCCACCCCCCTTACATGCCTGCGGCGCGCCACTCGGGTCGCCTGGACTGCCTCTGCCAGCGTGGCAAATTCTGCCGCCACATCAATCAGCGCTCCGGCGTGCTGGATGACCGCGGGGCGCCGCAGGCGTTCCGCAAGAGCCTGCCCGACTACGACCAGCCGGAGCGGTTCTTCCCGTTTTTTGTTTTGGAGTTGTATGTCCTGTGCGATGCCAGCGTGCTGCCGGGTTAACGCGTGCAATTGCTCGGTCTGTAGCGGTGCGAGCGAACTTATGGCGTGTCCCTGCTTCGTCAACTGCCTCAGAAGCAGGACCCGTTGGATGTCTGCCATGTCATAAAGCCGGTGACCGGATGCTTTTGTGGCAGGCCTCACTGCTTGGTAGCGCTGCTCCCAGACACGCAGTGTGGCGACGGGCATCAGCGTCATTCGTGCGACCGCTGCGCTGCGGAACCTGGGTGCCTGGGGTGTGACCCGCGCGCCGGGGGCGTTTTGTTTGTGTTTTGGCATGGTTCAGTTGAGTTTGATATGAGTTGGATTATAAGTTATTTTCGCCTCATAAAGACCCTTTTGAGTTGAGTGTGAATATGTTTTTCGATCAATCAAGTGGGATCATTCGGATGTTTCGCAAAGATTTTGTTCAATCAACTCTAGTCATCGCAACCTGAAAGGACAGCTATGAATACGCGCCGCACCTTTTTGATCACCGTGGCAGCCGGGAGCGCTGCTTTCGCAGGAACCGCTCAGGCTCAGGCTCGGCTTGAAGAGAAAGATCCGCAGGCTGTGGCTCTGGGATACCTTCATGACGCCACCAAGGTTGACCCTAAGAAGCAGCCGAAGTACGCGGCCGGGCAGGTCTGCAACAACTGCGCTTTGTTTCAAGGCAAGGCTGCCGATGCCTGGGGCGGCTGTCCCCTGTTTGGCGCCCGCCAGGTCGCCGGCGGTGGCTGGTGCAATGCGTGGGTGAAAAAGAGCTGAGGAGGCCCTTGTCACGAACCTAATGCTCAACGTACTTTTATTAGGGGATTGATTAAATGATCACACAGCGGTTTCCTTTAAACGTTACCGTTAAACGTTACTGGCAGCAGATCCCGGATTTCAGCCTCAGCCACATACTGTTGCGTGTTCCGCTTGCCTTGCTTTTCATCAATCAAGGCCTGAACAAACTTCCGTTCGACCCCTCTACGGGGACCGGGATGGGCATCCCCGCTCTGGTCTGGTGGTTTGTCTGCTACGGTGAGATAGCTGCCGGAATTGGTCTTTTGGTCGGTGGAATTGCGGCACTTCCCAAACTCGCAGATCTGGCACCTATCGCTGTCGCGGGTGACCTGCTGACGCGTTTCAGTGGCATCGTGATGTGCTGCATCACGACGGGCATCATCTGGACTGTCATCAAGCCCGAGAGCTTGCTCACGTTCATTGCAACCGACTACCTGCACTTTTCCCTCTGGACCGGGGGGTTGTATTTCGCGCTCAGGGGTAATTGGGTTGTCGCGTCAATGAATAAGCAAGTCTCCACAAGCAGTTCATCGGCCCGCTAAATCGGTTGCTTAAGTTGTACCGAAAGCTCGCGCCTTGTCAGGGGTCATCCCTGGCTCGGCGCTGGTCCGGTCGGCTTGGCTCGAATTCGACTCGAGCGTGCTGGTGTTGCTACCGCCTCCTTGCCAGGCAGCAGACCTCCGAACTGATCAATCTGTCGAGTCTTCACGGCCGCACCTGCCAGAGGCGGTTGGTTCCTTCGTTCGTGTGCGCCGCTCGTTGGCACAGGAATGGTTCGATGCGTTCACCCATTGGGACGATGCGGCGGTTCGCTCCAGTGGCACGCGGGACGGCTTTTCGCGGGCCCGGGTGTCTTGCCTGAGTGCGGATTCCGACGCCGCCGCGGGAATGTCACGAAAATTTTGGTTCTTCTAACGGGGCCGCTCACATGCTTGACTCCCTCCTGTCTGTCGCTGCGCTGCTCGTGACGGCGTGGCTATTCGGCGGCATGTTCCTTTTCTCTGCAGGCTTTGCTGCGTTCGTGTTCAAGGTTCTTTCGGTAGCCGAAGCACGATTCCTGATTCGTCGAGCATTTCCTCCCTTTTACCTGTTCGTGATGGGCACGGCAGTTGTAGCCGCGGTACTTTGCTGGACTGTGGATCGTTGGAGTGCGCTCGCTCTTGGGCTCATCGCGCTCACCACGGTCTTCGCGCGGCAGGTCTTGATGCCTGCGATCAATGCCGCGACTGATCAGGGCGAAAAGAGCCGCTTCGCCTGGCTGCATGGCGCATCGGTTCTGCTCACACTGTTACACATCGTCGTCTCCGCTGCAGTACTCATTCGGATAGCGACATGACCCGTTTTTCACCAAGCTGCAATAAAGTTAGGTCGTACTACGTCTGTCGGCGTTTGTAGCGGGTGTTGACGGAACAACAAACGTGGCGGTCCGTGAATTGGTCTATCTCGAGAGATGCGCTGTGGCGGCGCAGGAGCGAGACACTGTGTCTGACACGCCACCAGGATGACGAAATCCTGGCGGGGGCAAGCAAGGAAATCTGGGCTGCGGTCTACCTGCAGGGCGTACTGGCCGGTGGTCGGGCCCTTCGATACTGAACCGAATAGGGGGCTGTGCATGTCGAACTCACCTGAAGCCGAGACCCGTCCGACGCAACCAGCGCTGACAGTGCTTTACGACGGTGCCTGTCCTCTGTGCCGACGCGAGATTGGTGTCTACCGCAATCTTCAGTCTGAAATACCTGTCTGTTTTGCAGATGTGAACGACACAGCGGTGTCTTTGCCTGCTGGCACCACACGGCAAGAGCTGCTGGCTCGCTTCCACGTTCAGCGCCACGACGGCGAACTGCTCAGTGGCGCGCGAGCCTTCCTGGTTTTGTGGGCAGCTCTACCCGGTTGGCGCTGGTTGGCTACCGCAGGTCGCCTACCTGGAGCAGCCTGGCTGATGGAATGTTTCTACCGGCTGTTTCTGCGCGTGCGGCCGGCAATGCAGCGATGGGCTGCGCGGCTGGACTGATCGGCTGGACTGATCGGTACGGGTATGGCTGGCGCAGACCGGTTTCGCACTACTCAAAAGGGCATCGCCCAGCAACGCTTCGTCTGTAAACGTAAGCCACTGCGAACCGCGATCTGTTCTAAGCTGCCATGATGTACATGGGACGATTTCAGCGCAGTACTCGAATGGAGTTTTACCGATGCTTCGTGTGACCTACCTGAGCCGCGAGTCTGATCCTTTGACCGCCAAGGCCCTAGTCGATCTTCTAGAGCAGTGCAAGCATAACAATCCGACTCTGGGCGTGACCGGCATGCTGATCTATGCGAACGGAACATTTTTGCAAACCCTGGAGGGCGAGACCAATACGGTGGAAAACCTGCTCGGAAAGATCGAACGCGACAGTCGCCATCGGGATTTTCAGGTGATCAAGAGCGAGGCCGCGACGGAGAAACTCTATGAGAACTGGAGTATGGGATTCGAGCGCCTCACCGAAGCTACGCTTCACGACATGCCTGCACTGAAGTCGTTCCAGCTGGAAGACTTCAATCCAGAGTATCTAAGCGCTCACCCTACCGTCGTCGAAAATCTTCTCCAGCGACATCGTTCACAGCACTGGGATCCTCTGATTCGTGAAATCGACGCACGTGATCAATTTATCGGAGAGCTTCGTCGCGCCCTGGTGAATACCCGGCAGCGTAATGAACAAGCGCTCCTGTTGATGGAGTCGGTGATAGAAGCATCAGCGGAGGGAAAACTTACTGATGTCCACCTTCAGCTTTGCCGCCGTATGGTGGAGACGCTACGTCGACGATAACCGCTTCAGGCGCAGCCGTCCTGGATCAGTCTTCGCTCGTTTCCGCGGCGCATCAACGAAATCGCTAAAGGCCTGACGGGGGCGCAGTGGACACGGCACTGCGCGTGGGCGCTGCCTTGCCACCGTGTTGTCGCAGCAGTGAGTTGCGCGCCCCCTGCAAGTTGCGCAGTCGCTGCGCTCTCGAGGCGCTCAGCCGCCACCCAGAGCGTCGTTAATCTGCTCGTGAAACTGGGCCATGGTCATCGCCGCATCGATCTCGCGCGGCAGCGCATCTCGGGCGGAAAATACGCCGACGATGGAGCCATCGGCGCCCACCACCGGCAGATGCCGGAAGCCGCGCTCGATCATGATCAGCACGGCCTGCGACACCGTGGTGCCCGGCCGCACCACCTGCGGGTTGCGGGTCATCACGTCGGTAACCGGCGTGGTGCGCGGATCGAGCGCCTTGGAGACCACGCGGGTGACCAGATCGCGCTCGGTGATAATGCCAAGCATCGTGCCGGACGGGTCCATGATCAGCACACTGCTGCAGGCGGTGCGCGTCATGACGCCCGCGGCCTCCCAGACCGTGGCAGTCGGCAGGAGATTGGCAAAGTGGCGCGCAGCGAGAGATTTCGAGACGATACGATCAACCATGATGAAGGGCTCCGGCAGGCGTCAGCGTAGCGCAGCGTTGATCTTGGCGAGCGTGGCGCCGCCCGGGCAGAGTTCGGTCGGCCCCAGCGCGTTGAGCGGTTGATGCGAGGTATTGAGCCCGGCATGCAGATCGAGGGACAGGGGATCGACATACAGCAGACCGGTCACGATTTCGCCGCGCTCATGCCGCTCATGCATGGTGTTGAGCGCCGCATAGCGTTTTGTGGGGTCGTACTCATGATCGAGCTTGCGCAGCCGGAGAATGCTGCCGTCATGCTGCTCAACCTCGATCAGTTCGCCCGGCTCATATTCGGCGGTGATTTCCTCGCGGGTCGGCATGAAATCGATCCGGCTCACCGCCTCATTGTGCTGACGGACGTAGTCGTAGCTCTTGGTACTGCCGCTATGGTTGTTGAAGGCGACGCACGGGCTGATCACGTCGACAAAGGCGGCCCCGCCGTGGCCCAGCGCTCCCTTGATCAGTGGAACCAGCTGATCCTTGTCGCCGGAAAAGCCCCGCGCCACGTAGGTCGCACCGAGCTGCAGCGCGAGTCCAACCAGATCGATCGGGCTATCGTGATTGACCGCGCCCTTCTTGCTCTTCGATCCACGGTCGGCGGTGGCGGAAAACTGTCCTTTGGTAAGGCCGTATACGCCATTGTTCTCGACGATATAGGCCATGCGCACCCCGCGTCGCATGGCATTGGCGAATTGGCCCAGTCCAATCGAGGCCGAGTCGCCATCACCCGAGACGCCGAGATAGATCAGCTCGCGATTGGCCAGATTGGCGCCTGTGAGCACCGACGGCATACGTCCATGCACGGTGTTGAAACCATGTGAGGCCCCAAGAAAATAGTCCGGGGTCTTCGAACTGCAGCCGATCCCGGAGAGTTTGGCCACGCGATGCGGTTCGATATCGAGTTCCCAGCAGGCCTGCACGATGGCCGCCGAAATTGAGTCGTGCCCGCAACCTGCGCAGAGCGTGGAAATCCTGCCTTCATAGTCACGCCGGGTATAGCCAACCTTGTTGCGGGTGAGGCTCGGATGATGCAGCCGGGGTTTGGCAATGTAGGTCATGCTGCCTCCCTGTCCTTGTGCTCCGACGGCCTGCGCAGCCGCTCAGGGAGTCGCTCCCGAATCGCTTTGGAGATGAAGCGCGCGGTGATCGGCGTGCCGTCGTAATGAAGCACCTTGGTGAGCCGTGCGGGATCGATCTCCAACTCGGTCACCAGCATGGTGTGCATCTGCGCGTCGCGGTTCTGTTCGACCACAAACACCTGCTCATGCGAATCGATGAAGGCTCTCACCGCATCGCTGAACGGAAACGCGCGAAGCCTCAAACCATCGAGATGGACGCCGTCTTCCTCGAGCAGATGGAAGGCCTCGGCCATGGCCGGGCTGGTCGAGCCAAAATAGATCACGCCCAGCCGGGTTGCGGCACGGGCCCTGCGTTCGACCGGTGCCGGCACCAGGTCGGCGGCGGTCCTGAACTTTTTGATCAGCCGCTCCATGTTGTACATGTAGTCGGGCCCCTTTTCCGAGTAGCGCGCATACGGATCCCGGGTGGTGCCGCGAGTGAAGTACGCTCCCTTGGTGGGGTGGGTGCCGGGCAGCGTGCGCCAGGGAATCCCATCGCCGTCGACATCCTTGTAGCGGCCAAAGTCGCGGCCCTCATCGAGTTCGGCCGCACTCATCACCTTGCCACGATCGTAGGCACGCGACTCGTCCCATTCGAAGGGCTGCGTCAACCGCTGATTCATTCCAATATCGAGATCGGTCATCACGAACACCACCGTCTGCAGTCGCTCCGCCAGATCGAGCGCAGCCGCGGCATGATCGAAACATTCATGCGGGTCTTCGGGAATGAGCAGCACATGCTTGGTATCGCCGTGCGAGGCGTACGCGCAGGCAAGCAGATCGGACTGCTGGGTACGGGTGGGCATGCCGGTGGAGGGACCGCCCCGCTGCACATCGATGATCACCACCGGGATTTCGGCGAAGTAGGCGAGTCCGATGAATTCGGTCATGAGCGACACACCCGGCCCCGAGGTGGCGGTAAACGCTCGCGCGCCATTCCAGCCTGCCCCCACCACGATCCCGATCGAGGCGATCTCGTCTTCCGCCTGGATGATGGCAAAGCGGCGCTGGCCAGTTGCCGGGTCAATGCGCAATTTCTCGCAATAGCTCTGAAACGCTTCGGGAAGTGATGAGGAGGGTGTGATCGGATACCAGGCGGCCACCGTCGCCCCGCCATAGACACAGCCGAGCGCGGCCGCACTGTTGCCATCGGTGAAGATGCGATCGCCGACGTTATTCGCGCGGCGCACCCTGAGTCCGATGCTCCGGTCGGGCAGATTCTGTTCGATCCAGTGGCGCCCCATATGGAGCGCCTTCATGTTCGATTCGAGCAGCAGCTCCTTGCCCTTGTACTGCTCGGCGAAAAGCTTCTGGAACACTTCCGGCTCCACCCCCAGCAGCACGGACAGAGCCCCCACGTAGATGATGTTCTTGAACAGCTGCCGCTGGCGGGCGTCACGGTAATTGGCGTTGCTGATCTCGGTGAGCGGCACGCCGATTACATGAACGTCCGGGCGAAATTTCGATTCAGGGATCGGCCTGGTGGAGTCATAGAACAGGTAGCCACCCGGCTCGATCTCGGCAATATCCGCATCCCAGGTTTGCGGATTCATCGCGACCATCATGTCAATGCCGCCACGACGTCCGAGCCACCCTTGTTCGCTCACCCGGACCTCATACCAGGTCGGCAGCCCCTGGATATTGCTGGGGAAAATGTTTCGGGGGCTCACCGGCACCCCCATGCGCAGGACCGCCTTGGCAAACAGCTCGTTGGCCGAGGCCGACCCCGACCCGTTGACGTTGGCAAATTTGATGACGAATTCGTTGATCGATTCAATGCGCTTCATGCCTGCTCCAGCGCGAGTTCGTTGATGGCCTGATCGCGACAGGAGGCGCCGGCCTTGGTGGTATTGAGAAGCACCTTCACCATGTCCCAGGCACCCGTCGGGCAGCGCTCGGCACAGAGTCCGCAGTGCAGACAAACGTCCTCGTCCTTCACCATCACGCGACCCGACTTGAGGGCCTCGGAAACATAAACCGGCTGCTCCTCGTTGAGGGCGGGCGCCTTCAATCGCCGTCGCAGTTCATCCTCGTCACCATTGGGGGTGATCGTGAGGCAGTCGGTGGGACAGATGTCGACGCAGGCATCGCACTCGATACAGGTCTCGCGCGTGAACACCGTTTGCACATCGCAGTTGAGACAGCGCTCGGCCTCACGATAGGCGGTGGCCGCATCGAAGCCCAGTTCGACCTCCACCCTGATGCTGGCGAGCGCCTTCTCCGCCTTCGCCCAGGGCACCTTGAAGCGCCGGTCCTCGGACACGTCGTTGCTGTAGCTCCATTCGTGGATACCCATCTTCTGCGACAGCAGATTGGTCTGGGGCGGGGGCCGGCGACGCACATCCTCATCGTTGAGAAAGCGGTCGATCGACACCGCCGCATCATGGCCATGCGCGACGGCGGTGATGATGTTCTTGGGGCCAAAGGCCGCATCACCTCCGAAGAACACGCGCGGCAGCGTGGACTGCAGGCTGGCTTCATGGAGTTTGGGCAACCCCCAGCGATCGAATTCGATGCCGCAGTCGCGCTCGATCCAGGGAAAAGCGTTTTCCTGGCCGACCGCCATCAGCACCGTATCGCAGGGGAAGAACGCATCGGGTTCTCCGGTCGGCACCAGCGAGCGACGCCCCTGATCGTCATAGACCGCCTTCACCACTTCGAAGGTCATGCCGACCAGTTTTCCATCCTTGAGTTCGAAGGTCTTGGGAACGTGATAGTTGATGATGGGGATGCCCTCATGCATCGCATCCTCCTTTTCCCAGGGCGAGGCCTTCATCTCCTCGAAGCCACTGCGCACGATGACCTTCACCTCCTTGCCACCCAGGCGAAGCGCGGAACGGCAGCAGTCCATCGCGGTATTTCCACCGCCCAGGACGATCACCTTTTCGCCGACGCTCGTGACGTGTCCGAATGCGACCGAGGCGAGCCAGTCGATACCGATGTGGATCTGGGCGCTGGCTTCCTGACGGCCGGGGATATCGAGATCACGGCCGCGCGGCGCGCCCGTGCCCACAAAGACCGCGTCATAGCCGCGTCCGAGCATGTCACGCATCGATTCGATACGCTCGCCGGATCGGAATTCAACGCCCAGATCGAGGATGTAGCCACATTCCTCGTCGATCACTTCCTCGGGCAGGCGAAAACGCGGAATCTGCGAGCGGATGAAGCCGCCCGCCTTGGCCTCACCGTCATAAATCGTGACCTGATAGCCCAGCGGCGCAAGGTCACGAGCGACAGTGAGCGAGGCAGGTCCCGCGCCGATGCAGGCGATACGTCGCCCGTTCGACCTGGCGATCGCGGGCATGCGGGACCGGACATCGTCCTTGTGATCGGCGGCGACCCGCTTCAGTCGGCAGATGGCCACCGGCTCAGGCTTCTCGCCATTGCTTTCCTCGACCCGGCCGCGTCGGCACGCCGGCTCGCACGGTCGGTCGCAGGTGCGGCCCAGCACCCCCGGAAAGACGTTGGAGACCCAGTTGATCATGTAGGCGTCGGAATAACGCCCTTGACCGATCAGCCGGATGTACTCAGGAACGGGCGTGTGCGCAGGACAGGCCCATTGGCAGTCGACCACCCGATGAAAATAGTCCGGGTGACGGATATCGGTTGCTTGCACGTGTCTCCCCTCAGGCTGGCGCCTGGACGGCGCAGGGTTTGCCGGTTTCCGGTCATCTGATGAACACCCCTGCGCATCGTAGGGGGATCGGGCAGGGAAGGCAAGCAGGGGCTGGGCGACGGCGGCCCACGACCGCCCACCGATGACCCGGCCAGGCGGGCATTCTGGTCAGATCGGTGTCGCCCGGCTCAACCCGGCGACGCCCCGCGACGCGGTACCAGGGTTACCGGGGCCTCGCCGAGGAGCGCACTGGGTGCGCCCGCGGACGCGCTCTGGTCGGGATGATCGGCGTGCCAAGCCGCGAGCTGGCCATCGGCCCCCCCTGCGCGATGATTGCCTGCAGCACAGGAGCCATCGGCGGGAGTCGGATCGCGATCGGGTGGCCAAGCACCTGCCTGGTGAGATTGCGCGCTTCCCCGGTTGCGAAATTCACCTCGTCCTGGCTTGTGATCCTGCCCGATCTCATATCGCGATAGACCGATCCGAGTTCCCTGCGAATCGCGTGCGCGTCCCTCAGGTCGATTTTGGGGATGGGGACCACCGAATTGGACGCCGCGTCAATCACTTCGATTTCAACTTTCCCACTCAAGAGCGTGTGGTTCATCGCATCCTCGTCAACTGATCTTGAACCCACCTATGAGTCTCATCATCCGACAGAGCGATGAAGCTGTCTATCGCGAGTCGGTGATTGCGGGCAACGGGTCCCACACAGGCTCTTCCCCGCACTAAGCGAAACTGGTTTACCTCTGCGAGGGACGATCGGGTGGAAACCGCCACCACGCAAGTGCCACCAAAGCGGCGAATCCTGAGTAAATCATTGCCAGCGCCCAAAGCGGTGCCTCGACGTAGAGCAGGCGATGGAGCCAGTAAGCGATGAAGCTTGCAGGAGCTTCCCCCTGAACCCTGGCTTGAGCGCGAAGCCAGTATTCAAACACCGTAAGTGGGCAGAGCTTATCAAGCCATGCCTGCGCAACGATAGTCAGGATCGCCAGGCCGTGCGACCCGCGAAACCACCATCGGTTGACCCAGGGCCAGGTAGCGACCGTATTGCCGATAACGATGGCACCTAGCCCGCCGACAACCATGATCACCACGGCAAAGTGGACAATCAGCACGAGATCGGCAAGCAAGGCGAACGGCATTGTCGGGGTAAATTGGGTCAACTGGGGACGCGAAATCAAACCGACAAGCGGTACTGTTCCAAGCTCTGCTCGGTCCAGTGCAGAACCGTTCCCTCTGCGACCCCATACCAATGGTCTGAGTTCGAATCCAGCGGCTCCGAGGCAATTGTGTTGACCGGGTTGACGCCGTGCTCGCGTGCCCGTGTACTGGGAAGTCCAAAGTACAGACTGGGCGAGGCGTGATCGCTCGAATATCGAAACGCCCAGATGGCCTTACCGTCTGTTACAGCCAGGGAGACCCTAAGGGGCTCGACTGCAGCGTTCTTCTCCATCACTTCAAGCGTGGTTCGAAGCGCCTTCTGAAGCGCCTCAACCGGATGGTCGGCGAGCCCGTACGAAAGTGCCAGCAGAAACAAGGCTTCGCTATCAGTCGTCCCCTGGCGATGCGCGTAGTACTCGTGGGCGATATGCGCTTCAAGATCCTTTCGGCAACGCGACCAATCGCCAACCTTACCGTTATGCATGAATGACCAGTTCCTCCAGGTAAACGGATGGCAATTGGTGCGGCTTACCGCTGTCCCGGTGGAGGCGCGAACATGGGCGAAGAAGCAGCGGGTTTGTACCTGCGCAGCAAGGGAACGCAGATTGCTGTCATTCCAAGCTGGCAGGGTGTCCTTGAACAGGCCGGGAGCGGTTCGTTTTCCGTACCAGGCCACGCCGAAACCATCACCGTTCGTCGTGAAGACCGATTCGCGCGCAGATAGGCTCTGACGCACGATGGAATTCTCTTGGTGAAAAAGTAGATCTTCCAGGAATATCTCTGGTCCTGCGTAGGCAATCCAGCGGCACATCTAACCCTCCGTCGACGTTACCCATCGGGTGTTTGCCGATGATAGGCGGCGCCGGTTGTGTCGGCTAGTGAAAGCGCGGCCTTTGCCAGGTAACGGCCTACCGCGCCAACGGATCTGGTCTGACCTGAATCTGTACTGCGCGCGGACGCGATCCCTTGCCTCCCTCCATCAGCCACGGTGTCCGATCACCGCTCGTGCTCCACAGACCGCGCCCTTTCCAGCCAGCAGCCGGGTCGTCGATAAAGCCCGGACCGGGATAGCGATGCAGCGACCAGCCCTCTGGGCAGTGGTCGCCGGTGGCCGAGGGTCCATTAAGCGGACCCTTGCAGAGGCGACGGTCAAATCGGCCCAGATGACCGCTCGACATCGAGGCCCAGAGCACGCCGTCAAGATCGATGTCGCCGCCGCGGATACCCAAGGCCTCCTTGGGTATCGCATAGAACTCGCTGAGGCGCGTGGCTGGGTCGAAGCGCAGAAAGCCGGCGCGTCCGCCAAACGTGCCGCTTGTATACCAGATCGAGCCATCGCGCGGATGGGGCATCACGGCATAGGGTCCGGAGCCGAGATTGAACCGTGTGTCTCGCGCCTGATCGGCGGGCTTGCCCGGCTCATTCCACTCGTCGAGCCTGCCGTTGCCGTGGGTGTCGAGCACGAACGGCGCCCAGCCCTGATATCGTCAAGCTGCGCCCCTGCCGGGGTGTGCGGGTGATCCGTGCCGATCAGGTCAGGCTTGAGTGTCAGCGCTCAGGCCATGACGATGATTCACTGAACCAGCGCGTCGTCTTCGACAGGCACAATTGCGCTGAAGTCAGTGCCGGCATGAAACTCAGCTCTTGTAAACGACGTTTGCGTGTTTTCGACAGAGTTGACGTTGATGTAGAAGAGCGCGCGCCGCAGCGGCGTGATGTTCGGCGTTGAACCATGCACCAGATTGCAGTGCATGAAAATAACGGTGCCGGCCGGGCCGACACCCGCCTCAACGCCGCCGCCGCGCTCAACCAGCTCAATCAGGCGGCGCTCGGCCAGGCGCATCAGGACGTTGCCCATGGCATCGCGAACCGGCTCGAAGTCGTCAATGACGCCGTCGCGATGCGAGCCAGGAATGAACAGCAATGGCCCCTGGGCGGCCGTGACATCATCAAGAAACACGGTAATCATCAGCGCGCGAGGCTCTGGCAACCCATCCACCTTGCGCCAGGTTGCATAGTCCTGATGCCAGTCAAAGCCGCCGCTGCCCAGGCCCGCGTTGTAATTGAGCCGCGACTGGTGGATGTAAACACCTGATCCCACCAGCTGCTCGGCTGGTCGAATCACCCGCGGGTGCCTGCAGAGCTTGTTGATGGCGGGCTCCTGAACGTGGGCGCCATGAACCATGCGTACGCTCTCAGTGTTGAACTCTGGCGTGACGTTGGGCCCCTTGGCGTTCACGCTTCGCACTGCGGCCTGCTGGATCGGTGCGATCTCTTCGCGTGTAAAGAGCGACGGGAACGTGAGGTATCCGGTTTCGTGAAAGCGTGCGATCTGTTCTGCGGTCAGTTCCATGCTGGGAAAGTCCTCTAAAAATCCTGTCATTCGATTGGCGAATGCTACTGCTTTATTCCAGCCTCCCGGATCACTTTCGTCCACATTTTGAGGTCAGCCTGTACGTTCGCCGCAAACTCGGCAGGTGAGTTACCGACCGGTTCTGCGCCCATGGCGCGGATCCGGTTGTTGACCTCAGGTGCACGAACCGAATCGTTGACCTTTCTGGCAAGCCAGTCGACGGTCTCGGCCGATACGCCTTTGGGCGCACCAAGCCCGAACCAGTTGGCGACCGTCATGGGAATGCCCGACTCTTTCAGAGTTGGAATCTGCGGCAGCAGCGCCGAGCGTGCTTCGGATGTGACCGCGAGAACACGCATGCGGTCGTTGCCCAGTTGCCCAGTGATGGTGGGAAGCGCAACAAATGTCCAGTCAACGCTGTTGCTAAGCACGCCCGTAAGCGCTTCGCTAGCACCCCGGTAGGGAACATGCGTCATCTTCACGTTCGTAGTGGCGAGCAGCAGCGAGGTAAACACGTGGTGCAAGGTCGCGGTACCGGGGGTGCCATAGGTGACTGAATCCGGTCGCTCGCGTGCCGCCCGGACCAGGTCGCCCGCGTTGCTGTAGTGACGTACAGGGTTCGTGATCAGCGCAAAAGCGGAGCGCGCGTACATGCTGATCGGCACCAGATCAGTCTCGACGTTCCAATCAAGCTTTTCGCCGTGCAGACCTGGGTACATCGTCAGGGTGGAGTCCATCGCGATCAGGGTGTAACCGTCGCCGACAGACTTGGCTGCGGCGCCATAGCCGATGAGGCCGCCGGCGCCAGTTCGATTTTCAACGACAAAACTCTGGCCGCTGGTGCGCGTGATTTCCTGCGCAAAAAGACGCGCGAGAATATCGCCCGTGCCACCAGCGGCGTAGGGGACGATGATCTTCACCGGTTTGTTGGGGTAGGGCTGCGCCGCCAGGGGCCCCGCCACGAGAGCGCCAACGGTTGCCAGGAGGCCGATCAATATTGCGCGACGTGTCATGGTGATCGAGCTCTCAGTGATGGGTTGATTCGTTGAACCGAAGGGCGGTCAATTTCGAAAAAATGCTTGCGGCGAGCGGTTCATGCTCGATTTCGCGGACTGCTGATGCGAGTGCCTGAAATGCCTCGCTGCCGCCATGGATTCCGGGCAGGCAATCCTGAAGGCGAACCGCCAGCTGATCGACATTCCACACCATTCGCTCATAGGGATAGTCCCCTCGTAATACCGTGCCGTCTCGCAGCTCGACCGTGATCGACGGCGAGAACATCGGGCGAAGGGGCTCGGGTACCAGCGCAACGCGCGACATGAACGCTGCCGCGGCTGGGTCGATGCCTTTCGCAGTAGCGCCTGCGGGTGCGCGGCCTCCGGCCACGGGATACGCACCGTGAACCGCTGTATACGCCGCGAAGTAATGTGTTGTTTCTCCGGCGACGGGTGCCTGCCAGTCAGCGAAGCGCGGAAAAGCGGGGCTGGGATAAAGGGTTTCGATTGTGTTCATCGCCACCCGAATCCGAGCGACTTGCTCGGGGCTCAGCGCGTGTGCTTCGCGCATTTCGCGCATCAGTTCGATGACCGGCTGGTTGTAGCCGGCGCAGGGGTACATGCGGAAAATGAAACTGAGCAATTTGAACTCGTGCCCCAAGCCTTGCGTGATGTTTCGCGGGTCGCTTTGCAACTGGCCCTTGAAGCTGAAGCTTAACTTGCCCTCCGCGTTGCCGATGAAAGCGTTGTAGAACCCAGCCGGGCCTTCCAGCGACGTCTCGGACCCTTTCACGTGACCCGCTCGCGCCATCACGGCGGCGAACACGCCGTTTCGCGCAGCCTGAGGCTCATGAATCATGAGCTCGTTGCCGCCTGTTCGCGGGCCTTCATTGAGCCCACTCGCAAAGTTGGCGGCCACGGCAATGGCCGATACCAGGCCGTCCTCATCGAGCCCGAGCAATAGACCGCATGAGAGCGCGGCGCCCAATGTTGCAAAGATCGGGCTGGGTCTGAAGCCACGGGCGGCAGTGCTGGGAATGAAGTCGTCGGTCAGGCGACAAATAAATTCGTAGCCGGCAACGATAGCCACCAGCAGGTCTTTTCCTGAGCGCTGTTCCATTTCAGCGCAGGCAAGCGCCGCAGGAATGATGACTGGACCCGGGTGATTCAGCATGCGATAAGAATCGAACATGCTGGAAGCATGGATCCACTCAGAGTTGGCAAACGCTGCACCAACTCGCGTTGCGCGTTTTTGAGAATGAAACACGCTTGCGCCGTCGGGCTTTCCCTCTTCAGTCAGAGCAATCTCCACCACGTGGCGCGC
>VGHA01000088.1 GCA_016868375.1 Betaproteobacteria bacterium
TCGATCAACACCAGCATCACCCATTGCCGCAGCCGCCGCAGGACTGAGGCGGCGTGCTCGCCATCGGGCTCGAGCGGCCGACCGTTTGTCTGCCACGCGAACAGCGCGTCGATGGCGGCGGCATCGAGTGGCGAAGCAGTCAGCTGTGCAAGGCGAGATCGCACCTGCTCGGGCTCGGCGCTGCGCGCCTCGAGCGCTGCCAGCGACCGGCGGAAATAACCGGAGTGTTCTTCGGAAGCGAAATGCATCGGCAGCCGCACGAAAAAGGTATTCTTGGAAGTCCGATGCTACACCCCGGTTTCGATTTCCAAGAGCGTGTTTGTGTCAATCGCCGCTGAACCCGCCCGATCGCCGGGGACGCACCCGCCCGGCTTGCGCCCCACCCCAACCGCATTGCGCAGGCTGGCCGGCTGGCTGGGGTGGCTGCTGCTTGGTGTTTTGATTCTGGTGGCTGCGCTCTGGTTGCTGTTTCGGCACTGGATCTGGCCGAGCATCGACCAGTGGCGGCCGCAGATTGAACAAACGCTGTCGCGTGCCCTGGATGCGCCGGTTGCAATCGGCGAACTCGCCTCCGGGTTTGACGGGCTAAGACCGTCATTGCGGGCGCGCTCGGTCCGAGTAGGAGGGCCCCAGGACGCGCCACTGACCGTCGAAGAGGTTTTCGCGGTGTTGTCGCTTCGTGCGTTGGTCCGTGGCGAGCCCGGGCTTTCTTCGCTGGAGCTCGTTCGACCGGTGATCCGCGTTGAGCGGATCGAGAACCGACGCTTTTCTGTGGCGGGCGCGCTCATCGACCTTGACCGGACCGGCGCCTCGTCAGAGTTTTCGTGGTTGCTCGGGAGCCGATCAATCTCAGTCAGAAACGCGCGGATCGACTGGCGCGACCGGATGGGTTCAGAGCCGGTTGTTTCCGCAGGGATCGATCTGCTCAGCACCAACGACAGTGGGCGCCACCATTTTTCGTTGCGGGCACCCGCTGTCGGTGCCGGGCTGCAGGGTTTGGAGTTAGCCGCTGACTTCACCACCGCTGCAGTGGGCGATTTGGCCGACTGGCGAAAATGGCGGGGTGAAGCGTACGCGTCGGCGATGCATGTTCAGTTTGTGCCGCTGGTACGAATGCTACGGGGCTGGCTGTTGCCCACCCAAGCGGGACAACCGTTTGTACTGGGGGGCAGTGGTCCGGTAAAGGCGTGGGCGCGCTTTGACAACGGCCAGCTCGGTGATGTGCTGGTGAAGGCCTTCACTGAGGCCATTGATCTTCGCGTGGGCGCGAACCGTATCGGTCTGCGATCGCTTTCTCTGGAGGCGAGCGCCAAGCTCGAGGACCAAAAGACGCTCACCATCATTCCGCGCCGGCTCGCAGCGGTCGATTCCGCCGGATTTTCATTCGCGCTGGATGAACAGGCCGAGCAACGTATCGTCGTTCAGCTCGACTCGTTGATGCCGGTTGCCGGTCGATTGACGTGGCGGGGGTTCGACGCGGGTCGACTTCTGGAGGCCCTGCGGCGACTTCCGCTTCCCGACCCCTGGACGGGACGCCTGGCGCAAGTCACCGCCGGTGGGCGAATCAACGGTGCCGCCCTGTCCTGGGATGCTGCCGGGCAGCGTTACTCAGTCACGTTTGGCTTTGAGCGACTCAGCCTGCAGAGGGTCGAGCGTCGCGGGGCACCACCGAGCCGATGGCCGTCCTTTGCCAATCTGAGCGGTGAAGCTGAATTCAGCGATCGCAGCGGCCAGATCAGGCTCGATGCTGCCGGGGCGGCCATTCGTCTGCCAGGTCTTCTCGCAGAGCCCGTCATTCCGCTTGCGTCGCTCGCCGGTGTTATTGGCTGGCGGGTTGAGCCCAAGGATGAAGCCGGCGGCGGTGAGATCGTTGAGCTTCGTGCGGCAGGGCTCAGCTTCGCCAATGCGGACATGGCGGGATCGTTTAGCGGCCGATGGCGGGGTGCCGGTCGGTCTGCACTGGGCGAAATCGATCTGGCTGGCAGCCTGTCCCGCGTGAACGCGGCGCGTGTCGGGGCCTACCTGCCGCTCGCTGTCGACGCCAGGGTGCGAGGCTGGGTGAGTCGGGCAGTCAGTGCAACGGGTGCCTCAGAGACCCGGGTGCGATTGCGAGGCGATCTCGCAGAGTTCCCGTTTCGCGGCGAAGCGCCGGGCGAATTCAGAATCGAAACCCGGCTTGAACAGGCGGCACTCGCGTTTTCACCAGACTGGCCGCCGGTGAACCGTGTTCGAGGCCGACTGGTCTTCGAGCGCGCCGGTATGGAATTGAGGGCCGACACCGCCGAGATTCAGGGCGTTGCGCTGCGCGATATCCATGCGCGCATTGAAGAACTCGCGCGTCCGACACTGGTGATCGATGGCCGCGCCCAGGGCTCGCTGGGGTCGATGATCGGATTTGTCGATGCAAGCCCGCTACGACGCAGCGTCGATCCACTCATTCGAAGCTGGCAGCCTGAGGGCAACGCCGAGCTTTCACTTCGGCTCGATGTCGGGCTGGGTGCCGGGGGCTCAACCGATTATCAGGGGAGGCTGGTGTTGGCCGGGAATCAACTGCGAGTGGCGCCCCACCTTCCGGTGCTCAGTGACATCGCAGGCGACGTGAGCTTTGATCCACGGGGAATTCGAGCGCCCTCGTTGAGCGCGCGCCTGCTGGGCGGCGCCGTGCAGGCAAGCCTCACCGCGGCCGACGGAGCGGCCATGCGGCTTGATGCGAAGGGCTCGGCCGCGGGGTCCGAGCTGCTGGGTCTGATCGGTCGCGCCGACTCACGATTCATCGCGGGCAGCGCAGACTGGCAGGCGGGACTTGAGATCGGGCCGCAGGGGGTCGCAGGGGTCTTGCGTTCATCGCTCGAGTCCATCGGCAGCACGCTTCCCGAGCCTTTCGCCAAACAGCCTGGCAGTCGATGGCCTCTTCGAATTGACTGGAGCAAACCCCGGGTTTCCGCCCGCGCCGAAACCGTGCGTGTCGCGCTACGCGATGATGTTCGGGCTGTGTTCGAGCGCCCTGCGGGGCAAGCGCCTGGTCGCGCGATCATCTCGGTCGGGCTCGATGCGCCGCTTCCGGCCTCGGGCGTTGCCCTGGCTGTACGCGTTCCCAACCTGGATATCGGTGCCTGGGAGCAGGCGCTTGAGTCGCCAGCCAATGCGTCACCGGGAGCCGGGCAATTCTCGCTCGCAACGGGTCCTATCGAGCAGATCTCGCTCACGACCGATTCACTGCTCATCGGCGGCAAGGACCTGACCGCCGTGGTGTTGGGCGCCACCCGCACTGATGGGCTTTGGCGCGCAAATCTCGCTTCGCGCGAGGTCAACGGGCAGCTTGAGTGGCAGCCTTCGCAGGCAAGCCTTCCGGCAGGTGCGCTGCGCGCGCGGTTTGCGCTTTTGAGCGTGCCGCGGAATCGCGAGAGCGCAATCGAGCAGATTCTTGATACCGCCCCCAGTCGCCTGCCCACGTTGGATATTGAGGCGCAGAAGCTGGTGCTCGCAGGGCGAGACCTGGGCCGACTCAGCCTGCTCGCCTCCAACGCCGCCGACGGGGAGCATCCAACCTGGCGCCTTGATCGATTGCGCATCGATCACCCGGGGGGAACGCTGGACGCGCGCGGCGCGTGGGAGCCGAACCGTGGTGCGCCGCGCTCAACCGCACTCGACTTCGAGCTGTCACTGCGCGAGCCCGCGCGCATCCTCGAGACCTTTGGGATTACCGGCGCGATCAGCGGGGGTGGGCCGGGCCGCCTGGCAGGCAAGGTGCGGTGGCAGGGTTCGCCGCTCGCAATCGACTATCCATCGCTGGGCGGTGAACTCGATCTGCAACTCGGCAAAGGACAGTTCCTGAAAACCGAGCCCGGGTTCGGAAAACTGATCGGCGTTCTCAGCCTTCAGTCGCTGCCGCGCAGGCTGTCGCTCGATTTTCGCGATGTGTTTGCTGAAGGGTTTTCTTTTGATGAAATCCGCGGACGGGCGTCGATCGCCTCAGGCCTTGCAACAACGTCTGATTTCCGAATGCGCGGCGTGCAGGCCCAGGTTGCGATTCGGGGATCGGTCAATTTGGTGGATGAAACGCAGCAACTGCGGGTTGAGGTTCGCCCCGAGCTTAATGCGGGGCTTGCCTCGCTTGCCTATGCGGCGGTCGCCAATCCCGCGATCGGGTTGGGTACTTTCCTTGCGCAGTGGGCGCTTCGAAAGCCCCTGCAGGAGATGTTCTCGTACGAATACGAGGTGGTGGGCCCGTGGGCCGATCCGAATGTGACGGAGCGTGCGCGCCCCCGCTTTGAGTCCCCGCCGCCGCAGGCACCCCGCTGACCGTCGGGTCAGTGCTGTGCGCGGTTGGCAGCCTGAGTTACGATCCCGCTATGAATCCGTCAAATCCCCCCCTTCAGCATCTGGCGGTCGCACGATCGCTGCTTCTTGAACCCTACGGCCTCGATGAGTCGAAGCTGCAGCAGGTGCTCTCGGAAATTTTCCAGCACCGGGTCGACCACGCCGACCTGTACTTCCAATTCACGCGAAGCGAGGGTTGGAGCCTTGAGGAAGGCATCGTCAAGTCGGGTAGCTTCTCCATTGATCGTGGCGTTGGCGTGCGCGCGGTAAGCGGCGACAAAACCGCCTTCGCCTATTCCGACGACATCAGCATGGCGGCCCTGCAGTCTGCTGCGGCGGCCACACGCACGATTGCGCGTCGCGGCAGCGGCCGGGTGAAGGTAGCTGCCTCGATGAAGAGCGCCTCAGGCCATGCGCTCTACGGCCGCGATGACCCAATCATTGGCATGGAGGCTGCCGCCAAGGTGGCGCTCCTCGAGCGGGTCGAGAAGATGGCCCGCGCGCGGGATCCCCGGATCGTTCAGGTGATGGCAGGGCTTGCTGGCGAGTACGACGTGGTGATGGTGGCCCGTGCCGATGGTCTGATCGCTGCGGATGTTCGTCCGCTGGTGCGTTTGTCGGTTACGGTGATTGCCGAGCAGTCGGGGCGCCGCGAGCAGGGCCATAGCGGCGGCGGTGGCCGGTCCGGCTTTGATTTTTTCGATGACGCCACCATCGCTCGATACGTGGACGAAGCAGTGAAGGCGGCGCTCACCAACCTCGAGGCAAGACCCGCTCCTGCCGGCACGATGACGGTTGTGCTGGGTCCGGGCTGGCCGGGCGTGTTGCTGCATGAGGCGGTTGGCCATGGTCTTGAAGGCGATTTCAATCGCAAGGGCTCGTCGGTGTTCTCGGGCCGGATCGGCGAGCGTGTGGCCGCGCCCGGCGTGACGGTGATTGATGACGGCACCATCTCCGGCCGGCGCGGTTCGCTCAACATCGACGATGAAGGCAATCCCACGCGCCGCAACGTACTGATCGAAGACGGCATCCTGCGTGGCTACATGCAGGACATGCTCAACGCGCGGCTGTCGCGCTCGGTCATTACCGGAAACGGTCGGCGTGAATCATTCGCGCATTTGCCCATGCCTCGCATGACCAATACGTTCATGCTGTCTGGCACGCGCGACCCGGCTGAGATCATCGCCTCGGTCGATCGCGGCATCTACGCCGCCAATTTTGGTGGCGGCCAGGTTGATATCACCAACGGAAAATTCGTGTTCTCGGCATCCGAGGCCTGGTGGGTCGAGAAAGGCAAGCTGCAGTACCCGGTTAAAGGCGCGACGCTGATCGGAAACGGGCCCGAAGCGCTCAAGCAGATCACCCTGATCGGCAACGATATGCGTCTCGACTCGGGGGTGGGGGTCTGCGGGAAAGATGGCCAGAGCGTGCCCGTTGGTGTCGGTCAGCCCACGCTCAGGATCGAAGGCCTGACGGTAGGTGGTACTGGTTGACAGAAGTGCCGCCCGCCCAGGTTGGCCCGCGCGGTGGGTGGCTCAGTAGCCCAGCACGCGAGGCAGCCAGAGCGCAAGATCGGGCACGGCCACCAGTGCCACCAGCACGACCAGCATTGCGAAAACCAGCCACATTACCCAGGGCACGGTTTGTTCAATGCGAACGCCGGCAAGCCTTGCCGACACCATCAGGTTGACTGCAACGGGCGGGGTAAATTGCCCGATGGCCACCATGTACGTGAGCAGCACCCCAAACCACACCGGGTGCCAGCCATAGGCTTTCATGAGCGGCATCAGGAGCGGCACGAAGATCAGAAAGATCGAGACGCCGTCGAGCACCATGCCGACGAAAAGCAGCACGACGATGATGGCCAGCAGCGCGCCAAACGATCCAATGCCGCTATCGAGCACTGCGCGGGCCAGTGGGTCAACGATACCCAGCGTACTGACCGCGTAGGCGAAGATGCTTGCGAGCGCGATCACGACCATGATGATGCCGGATACTTCGGCGGCTTCAACCAGAATGTCGGTCAGGTCGCGCAGCCTGATCGTGCGGTGAATGAACATGCCCACGAACAGGCCGTAGAACACGGCCACCACCGCCGCCTCGGTCGGGGTAAACCAGCCGGCGCGCATGCCGCCCAGAATCAGCACGGGCGCGAACAGGCCCCATGTCGCTTCGCGCAGCGCGCGCCAGAAGGGCGGCCGGGGTTCATTGCCCTCGGCAGTGCCGAAACCGTTGCGCCTTGCCAGCCATACCGCCGGAACAATGAGCGCAAGGCCGGCGAGGATGCCAGGCACCATGCCTGCGGCAAAGAGCGCGGGCACGGAGGCGCCGGGCACCATCACCGAATACACAATGAACGCAATCGATGGCGGAATGAGAATATCGGTGGCAGCAGCAGCACCGATCACACTTGCCGAGTACGCAGGGGGATAGCCGGCACGCGCCATCGCCGCAAGCATGACGCCGCCCACCGCCGCAGCGTTGGCTGGACCCGAGCCCGAAATACCACCCAGGAACATGGCCACCGCAATCGCAACCAGGGGCAGCATGCCGGGGCCGCGGCCGACGATGGCAATCGCGAAGTCAACCAGCCTTTTGGCAACGCCCGATCGGTCGAAGATTGCACCGACCAGCACGAACATCGGTAGCGCGAGCAGGGGATACTTGGCGATTCCCGAATAGAAATTATTCGGGATCGCGAGCCAGCCCAGGCCGCCCAGTCCGATGCCCACCGCGCCGCCCAGCATCAGCGAAATGCCAATGGGAACGCCCGCGACCATCAGCGCGATGAACACGACAAAAATAAGAAAGCCGGTCAAGGCTTAGGCGTCCAGAGTTTGACCAGACGCTGCATGGAGCGCGCAGCCAGCACCAGCGCAAGCAGCGGCAACCAGATCGTGTACCACCACTGTGGGAGACCAATGCCAGGCGTTGTGACATCAAACCGGAAGTCGTCCCAGGCCAGCCTCGATCCAAGCCCCGCCAGCAGCAGCCAGGCGATGACCGACGCGACAGCCGCCAGCGATTCCAGCGCACGCAGTCGCGCGGGCGAAGCGCTGTCAATCAGAACCTCGATTCGCACGTGCGAATTGCGCACCACGGCCGCGCTGGCCGCCACCATCGTGAGCAGCACCATCAACATGACCGACAACTCTTCGGTCCAGGCGAACGACTGGTCGGTGAGGTATCGGACAACGACGTTCGCAAACGTGATGAGCGCAAGCAGCGCCATCAGTACCGCACCGATTCGGTCTTCGGGCAGCAGACGACGTTTAGGGGCGGGCTCAGAGGACCCCGCCCCCGGCTGCTCGCTGGGCGAAGCAGCCAAGGGTGACGGGGACTCAGCAGCCATTTACGGTATCGCGAACAGGTGCGATCAGCCGCGGCGCGCGACCGCGTCTTCGGCGATCTTGACCAGATCAGCGCCGATCGTTTTGGCCCACTTGTCATACACGGGCTTGAGCACACGCTGAAACTCGCCCTTCTCGGCGGGAGTGAGTTCGGTGACCTTGACACCGAGCGCTTCCACCTCGCGAATCATTGAGGTGTCGGCCTTGGTGAGGCCTTTGCGAGCGATGGCGATTTCCTGCTTGCCGGCGTCAACCGCACTGGCCCGAACGATTTCCTGGTCGGCGGGCGACCATGACTGCCAGACCTCGCGGTTCACCACGAAGATGAGTGGATCGGCCACATAGCCCCAGCGGGTGACGAACTTCTGCGCGAGCGTGTGAAGCTTTGCCGCGGTGAAGATGTGCATCGGGTTTTCCTGACCCTCCACGGCACCCGAGGCAAGGGCGGGCTGCGCATCGGCCCAGCTCATCTGGGTGGGGTTTGCGCCCAACGCGGTGAACACGTCGGTGAAGATTGGCGAGCCAACGATCCGGAATTTCAGGCCCTTCATGTCGGCGGGCGTACGGATTTCGCGACGCGAGTTGGTGAGCTCACGGAACCCGTTTTCGCCCCAGGCAAGCGGCATCACGCCAGCCTTGTCGACGATCTGCATGATGCGCTTGCCCGCTTCGTT
This sequence comes from Betaproteobacteria bacterium, assembly GCA_016868375.1. Classification (GTDB taxonomy): domain Bacteria; phylum Pseudomonadota; class Gammaproteobacteria; order Burkholderiales; family Burkholderiaceae_E; genus SYIM01. The sequence continues at coordinate 8,345 of VGHA01000088.1, forward strand.
GCCGGTGATCGCATCCAGCCCGGCGTGGTCCTGCGAGAGGAAGGGCAAGGAGAACAGATTCAGCTCTCGGACCTGCGGCGACCAGTTGATGGTTGAGCCGATGGCCATGTCGATCACGCCTTGCCGAATGGCGGAGAACTCGCGCGTCTGGTCACCGTTGATCAGTGACACGCCCGGATACATTTTGATGTTGATCCGTCCCTGAGTGCGCTCGCGAACCAGGTTCGACCAGATCTCGCCGCCCTTGCCCCAGGGAAATGCCGGCCCCACGACCGTGGACAGTCGGTACTCGGCGCGGTATTGCTGCGCATGGGAGTGACGGATGATAAACGGCGCGGTGAGCGCGGTGGCGCCAGCAGTGCCGGCCTTAAGAAGTGAGCGACGGTTCATTGCGGGTCTCCTCGATAAGATTGAATTGAAGGCGCTGGCGCAGCCTATCGCTGCGCGCATGCTGCTACTAGCATTCTAGTGCAGGCGGGGTGTGCGCCTGAGCCCTCAGGCCGCCAGCGCCAGCGCGCGCGCCACGATTGCAGCAACGCTGAGTCGCGCCTGCGACTCGAGCCCGGGCGAGTATCCCACCGGAATTCGCATTGCGCCCAGTCGGGCAAGCCGTACCTCGGGTGCAAGCTCGGCAATGGTCGCTGCAATCTCTGCGCCGAAACCGGCAACCTGTACGGCCTCATGCACGATCAGCAGCCGTCCGGTGCGGGCCGCTGACGCAAGGACGGTCTCGCGGTCCCAGGGCCAGAGGGTGCGCAGATCGATCAGTTCGGCGTCAATGCCCTGGGAGGCCAGCTCGGCGCAGGCTTGAGCACAGTCGTGCACCGAGCGGCTCCAGCTGACGATGGTCAGATCGCGACCGTGGCGCATCGTGCGCGCGCGACCGATGGGCAATGCCTCGGTGTCGAGGATCTCGCCTTCGATCGGCCAGAGCTCTTTGTGCTCCAGGTAGGCGACCGGATCGCCGCAGGCAATCGCTGCCCGGAGCAGATCGTGGTTATCCTGCGGCGTAGAAGGCGTGATGACCACCAGCCCGGGAATATGCGCAAACCAGCTCTCAAGCGATTGTGAGTGCTGGGCAGCCGACGATGACCAGATGCCGATCGGCATCCGTAACACCACGGGTACCCGTCCCTGGCCGCCGAACATGTAGCGGTTCTTGGCCGCCTGGTTGACGATCTCGTCCATGGCGCACAAGGCAAAATCAACCACGCGCAGCTCCACGACCGGCCGCATGCCGGTGAGCGCCATGCCCACCGCAGCCCCCACGATGGTCGCCTCTGAGATGGGTGTGTCGATGACGCGTGAGGCGCCGAATCGCTCGAGCAGCCCCCGGTACTGGCCAAAGATGCCGCCGCGTCCGATGTCCTCGCCCAGAGCGATGATGGCCGGATCGTCCTGCATCGCGGCCGCGAGCGCGCTGACCGCTGCTTGAGAGTAGGTGCTTACAGCCATTGCCCGGCTCCCGTCGATTGAATCTCTTCAAAGGCTGTCGTGACTGACGGCCAGGGGGCCGCCGCCGCGGCGGCGAGTGCGGCCTGCACCTCGGCGCGCGCCTCAGCCTCGATCGCGTCTGTGGCTGCTGCGCGGGTGCCGCGATCGGTCAGGCGCTGGCGGGCGATCAGGAGCGGGTCACGCTCGAGTGCGCGGGCGAGTTCGGCGGGGTCGCGGTAGGCGGCAGGATCCACCGACACATGACCCTTGAAGCGATACGTGCGGGCGTGGAGCAGTGCCGGCTGACCATGCTCGCGTACCCTGGCTACCAGCTGCTGTGCGGCGCTGTAGACGGCCTCGACATCGTTGCCGTCAACCTCCACCGCCTCGATTCCGTACGCGCGGGCCCGTGCGGCGGCTCCTGCGCCGGCTGACAGCGTGTCGGTTCGGGTAGTGGCCGACCATTGGTTGTCTTCACACACAAAGAGTAGCGGCAGTCGGTAGGCGGCGGCCCAGTTGAGGCTTTCCGCGAAGGGTCCGCGGTTGATTGCGCCATCGCCGAAAAACGCAGTGGCCATCGCAGGACGCCCCTGCAGCCGAATCGCGTGGGCGGCGCCGACTGCGATTGGAATGCTTGCCGCCACCACGCCGTTGGCGCCCAGCATGCCCACCGAGAAGTCGGCGATGTGCATCGAGCCACCGCGACCGCCGCAGAAGCCGCCGGCTTTGCCGAACAGCTCCATCATCATCCGCGTGAGGTCGGCGCCTTTGGCAAGCGTGTGGCCGTGACCGCGGTGGGTCGACGTGATCGGATCGTCCGGATTCAGATGCGCGCAGACGCCCGCAGGCACCGCTTCCTGGCCCGTGGACAGGTGAAGCGGGCCCCGCACCTGAGCCGGCACACCGCCAGTGGCCTGATCGGTCTGTGGGCCCCACGCGGCAAGGCCGCCGCGGCTGGCCAGCTCGGCCGCGTCTTCAAAGGCGCGGATTCGCGACATCGTGCGATAAAGCGAGAGCAGGGTCTCGGTGTCATCGGGGCTGGGCATGTCCGCTCCGTGATCTGCTTCAAGCAGGAAAAGGCGACGGATGGTAGCAGACCGCGAAGCATCGGCGTGGCTTGCAGCCGACAACAGCCTGGGGCTACACTGCGGAAATGCCTGTCGCGCTTCGTTACTTCGAGTTTTATTCCTTTTTCGGCTTTCCGCCCGCCGGCGGACTGAGTCGGGAGAGCGTTCGCAGCTGACACGTTCCAAATCCGACAAAGACCGCCGGCCTCAAAACCCGGCGGTTTTGTTTTTCTGGCGTCTGTATCGCGCCGCGCCTTTTCTCTGTTGACTGGAGTCGAGCATCATGAGCGTCACCACCGATGACACCCGGATCCGCGGTTACCGCGAGCTGTCCCCGCCTGCTCATCTGCTGCGCGAATATCCGCTGGATGAGCCGACCACGCAGGTGGTGGCAGGCGCGCGCCAGGCGATTCACCGGATCCTGCATGGCATGGACGACCGACTGCTGGTGATCATCGGGCCCTGCTCAATCCACGACACCCAAGCCGCGCGCGAATACGCGAGCCGGCTGGTGGCCGAGCGTTCACGACTGGCAGCCGATCTCGAGATCGTGATGCGCGTGTATTTCGAGAAGCCGCGCACAACGGTGGGCTGGAAGGGCCTGATCAATGACCCGAAGCTTGATAACAGCTTCGATATCAATCAGGGTCTACGGCTTGCACGTGAGCTTCTGCTCGACATCAATCGCATCGGACTGCCGGCAGGCTCCGAGTTTCTCGACATGATTTCGCCGCAATATTTTGCCGACCTGATCGCCTGGGGTGCGATCGGTGCACGCACCACCGAGTCTCAGGTGCATCGGGAACTGGCCTCGGGGCTGTCGTGTCCGGTGGGCTTTAAAAACGGCACAGACGGCAATCTTCGGATCGCGCTCGATGCAATCAAGGCTGCGTCGCAGCCGCATCACTTCCTGTCGGTCACCAAGGGCGGTTATTCGGCCATCGTCGCCACCAACGGCAATGAAGACTGCCATATGATTCTGCGTGGTGGCAAACAGCCCAACTACGACGCCGCGAGTCTGGATGCCGCGTGCAAGGAAGCCGCTGCAGCGGCGCTCGCGTGTCGTCTGATGATCGACTGCAGCCACGGCAACAGCCAGAAAAAGCCGGAGAACCAGGTGGGCGTTGCAGCCAGTATCGCAGCGCAGATTTCAATCGGCGATTCGCGGGTATTTGGCGTGATGGTGGAGAGCCACCTGGTGGCAGGCAGGCAGGACCTTCGTCCAGGTCAGCCGCTGGTCTATGGACAGAGCATCACCGACGGCTGTATCGGCTGGGAGGAAAGTATTGGCCTGCTCGAGTCCCTGGCCGAGGGTGTGCGTGCCCGTCGGATTGCGAACGGCGACTAGTCAGTCAGCTGTAAGGGTGCGGCCCGCTCGGCGACCGACGTTCGTGATGGGCTTTGGTCGGTGCGCGGCTTACTTGTTGCGACCCTGCTGCCACAGAACGTCTGTGCCGCCCGCATAGCGATTGAGCACGCGCGCGAGCACGAACATCAGGTCAGACAGCCGATTCAGATATTGGCGAAGCGCAGGGCGCACCGTTTCGCTCTGACCCAGTGCGACAAGCGCACGCTCGGCCCGTCTGCAGACGGTGCGCGTGACATGCGCCAGTGCGGCTGCGCGTGAACCCCCGGGCAGAATGAACTCGGCAAGGCGCGGCAGCTGCGCGTTGTAGTGCTCGAGTAGTGAATCGAGCCGGGTAACCTGCGTGTCGGCGAGGTTGTCGTAACCGGGAATCGCGAGCTCGCCACCAAGGTCGAACAGATCATGCTGCACACCCAGCAGTGCCTCGCGCAGTTCCGCAGGCATCGGTTCGGTGAGCAGCAGTCCCAGCGTCGAGTTCAGCTCATCCACATCCCCGATTGCGGCGATGCGAAGGCTGCTCTTTGACGTGCGACTGCCGTCACCCAGGCCGGTGCTGCCATCGTCACCGGTGCGCGTAGCGATGGCAGTGAGTCGAAGACCCATTTATTTTTTCGGCAGACGGCTGGCTACGCCTTCGACGTAGTAGTCCATCTTGCCGAGTTCTTCGTCGCTCATGACCTTGCCGGCTGCAACGCGCTCTTTGCCGTCCTGGTCGATGACCGGTCCCGTGAACGGGTGGAAGCTGCCGGCAGTGAGATCGGCCTCAAGCTTGGTGATGGTGCTGCGAACATTAGCTGGCACGGCCGGATTGATGGGCGCGAGCTTGATCATGCCCTCTTTGTGGCCGCCCCACACGCTGCCCGGCTTCCAGGTGCCCGCGATCACTTCGTTCATGGTGCGGGTGTAGTAGTCGCCCCAGTGGTGGGTGGCTGCGGTGAGATGCGCTTTCGCGCCGTATTTCGACATGTCGGAGTGATAGCCGATCGCGTACTTGCCGGCCTTCTCGGCAGCCTGAACGACTGCGGTGGAGTCAGTGTGGTGGGTGACAACGTCAGCGCCCTGAGACAGCAGCGTATTGGCGGCGTCGCCTTCCTTGCCCGGGTCGTACCAGGAGTTGACCCAGATGACGCGCACTTCGATCTTGGGATTGACGCTGCGAGCCCCGCGCGTGAAGGCGTTGATGCCCTGCAACACTTCCGGGATTGGGAATGCGGCGACATAACCCAGCACATTGGAGCGCGACATGTGGCCAGCGACGATGCCGGTGAGATACCGGGCCTCGTAGAACCGACCGTTGTAGATGCCCATGTTCGGGCCCATCTTGTAGCCGGTTGCGTGGACAAACGCAGTCTTCGGAAACTGCTTCGAAACACGCTCCATGTAGTTCATGTAGCCGAAGCTGGTGGCGAAGATGATCTGGTGGCCGCTTTGCGCGAGTTCGCGAATCACGCGCTCCGCGTCGGCACCTTCCTTGACGCTTTCGATGAAGCGGGTTTCAACCTTGCCCTTCAGGGCCTGCTCCATCTGCTTGCGGCCGGTGTCGTGTTGAAAGGTCCAGCCTGCGTCACCGATGGGGCTCACGTAGACGAAACCCGCCTTGATCGGCGCTTGTCCGATGGCAAGACCTGATGCGGCCAGCAGGCCGGTGCCTGCGGTTGCGGTGAGGAAGGCGCGGCGTTGAGTCATGTTCGGGCTCCTTGTCACGGGGAAAGGTAAGGGTAAGGGGGATGAGTCAGTGGTCGGGCCGCCAAGGCTGCCCAAGAGAAACCGGAGAGTTTAGCCGGATCAGTTCCGGCCGTCGCGATATCAGCACCAGTACGAGGATGGTTGCAAGATAGGGCAGGGCCGATAGCCACTGTGCGGGGATGTTCCATTGCAGCCCTGAGCCCTGCACAAACATCTGCGCGATCAGCATGCCGCCGAATAGCCACGCGCCAAGCGCCACGCGCAGCGGCCGCCAGGTGGCAAAGACCACCAGCGCGAGCGCAATCCAGCCTCGGCCCGCGATCATTCCTTCCGCCCACAGCGGTGTGTGGAACACGGAGAGGAAGCTGCCACCCATGCCGCAGAGTGCGCCGCCCGCTAGCACTGCACCGTAGCGAATGCCGATGACGGGATAGCCCGCCTGATGCGCTACGGCGGGCGATTCGCCCACTGCGCGCAGCACCAGCCCGGCACGCGAACGATGCAGGAACCAGGCGACGACTGCGAGCAGCACCCACGACAGATACACCATCGGCTGATGACGAAAGAGCGCCGGCCCGAGCAGCGGGATGTCGGACAGCAGCGGAATAGCCCAGACCGGGACAGGCGCGAGCGACAGGGACTCGTAGGATTTGCCCGCGAACGCGGAGAGCCCGATACCGAACAGAGACAGTGCCAGCCCTGAGGCCACCTGATTGGCAAGCAGCGTGAGCGCGAGGACTGCAAAGAGCAGCGCTGCGATCGCGCCTGCTGCCGCCCCGGCCGCTACCGCGGCCACGGCGCTGCCTGAATGGTGGGCTGCGGCAAAGCCCGCCAGCGCCCCAAGCGCCATCAGTCCTTCGGCCCCGAGATTGAGTACGCCTGAACGTTCGTTGATCAGCAGCCCGAGCGCGGCAATGAGCATGGGCGTGCCGGCGATGATGGACGCCGAGATTATTGCCGCCGCAAGCGCGGTGGGTTCCATCAGACGCCCCCTTTCGGTGTACCAGGCGCTGCCTGAACCAGCCGATACTGCGTAAACAGATCGGTGCCCAGCAGGAAGAACAAAAGCATGCCCTGGAATACGCTTGCGACCGATGACGGCAGCGCCAGATACTGCTGAGCCTGCTCGCCCCCCAGCACCATCAGCGCCATCAGCAGGCTTGCGAGAAAAATGCCAAACGCGTGCAGCCTTCCCACGAACGCGACGATGATCGCCGCAAATCCGTAGCCCACGCCAACCTTGGGTGTGAGCTGGCCCATGGCGCCGGCCACCTCGGCCATGCCGGCAAGCCCCGCCATGGCACCCCCACAGAGCATGCCGACCCAGACCGTGCGCAAGGCCGAAAACCCGGCGTAGCGCGCCGCCGCGGGCGCCTGTCCTGCCACGCGCAGCTGAAAGCCGATGAAGCTTCGCTGCATCAGCAGATGGCCCGCGGCGAGCGCAACGAGTGCGATCGCGATCACATGGGTGAGTCGGGTACCTTCGATCATGGCAGGCAGCAGTGCCGCGTCATCAAACATGCGGGTCTGCGGGAAATTGAAGCCGTCCGGATCGCGCCAGGGCCCGTGGACCAGCCACGAGACCAGCAACTCAGCGACATACACCAGCATGAGCGACACCAGAATTTCGTTGGCGTTGAAACGGGTGCGCAGCACGGCCGGGATGGCCGCCCATGCCATGCCGCCCGCCATGCCGGCGAGCGCGAGCAGTGGCAGCAGCACCATTGAATCGAGCGAGCGGTCGAGGGCGAGCGCTGCCCCGCTTGCGGCGATTGCCCCGGCAATGTACTGGCCCTCTGCGCCGATGTTCCACACGTTGGCGCGAAAACCGATTGCGAGCCCGATCGCAATCAGCATGAGCGGCGCCGCCTTCAGGAGCAGCTCAGACAGGCCGTACAGATCCTTCAGGGGAAACAGAAAAAACACCCGCATCGCATGGACAGGATCCTTGCCAAGCGCGGCAAAGATCAGAAAGCCCGCGAGCAGCGTAAGCGCTGAAGCGATCAGCGGCGCACCAATCTGCAGCGCCGTCGAGGACTCGGCGCGCCGCTCAAGCCGAAGTCGCATGGGTGTCTGCCTGGGGGATGGGTTGATTTCCCGTGCGGTGGTGAGTCGCGCCCATCATGACGCCGATTGCCGCTGCGTCGAGGTCGGCTGCAGGGAATGCTTTGGAGAGGCGCCCGCCAGCCAGCACGGCGATCCGGTCAGATACCTCGAAGAGCTCATCGAGGTCTTCCGATACAACCAGAATTGCACAGCCTGCGTCGCGTAGATTGACCAGTGACTGGCGAATGAAAGCAGCTGCCCCCACATCGACGCCCCAGGTGGGTTGGGCAACCACCAGCACCCGCGGGTTCTGGAGAATTTCACGCCCGACGATGAAGCGTTGGAGATTGCCGCCAGACAGCGAGCCCGCCGGCGCCT
>VGHA01000089.1 GCA_016868375.1 Betaproteobacteria bacterium
GAACGGCGCAGCGCTGATGAATCGACTGGCGGGTGTGAGGCTCTGACAGCGCGCCACGTAGGCCGCCGTCTGAACATAAGCAGCGTCGGTGAGCATGACGCCTTTTGGAACCGAGGTGGTGCCCGAAGTGTATTGAATGCAGAACACGCCTGAGGGACTGGCATCCACAGAACCGGCATCGCCGGCGAGCTGTCGGGCCGGCCAATCGGTCGAGGCCATTGCATCTGAGGCCTCGATGATGGAAATCGACCGCCCCGCTGACTGGAGCGTGGCGATGGCCTCATCGGTGTAGCGACGGTTGCGGTAGCTGGGCGTTGTTACCAGCGCAGTAAGTTGCGCCGCCTCCATGATGACGCGCAGTTCGGGTCCGGTGAGGCGCGTATTGATCGGCACCGACACCGCACCCATGGCGTCCAGGGCAAGAAAACATTCGACCCAGGCGAAACAATTGTGAAACCACAGCCCGACCCGGTGCCCAGGTTGGGCGACCAGGCTCAGGCGTGCGGCCGCACGGTCAACGCCCTTCGATAACTGCAGGAAGGTTCTGGGCTCGCCATCAATCCGCAACGCTATCCGGTTCGGCGTCTGCTGTGCATGATGCTTCAGCAGATCGACGACCCGAATGCTTGCTGACATCTCAGGCGTCCTGCGGGAATCCGATCTGCGTCGACCAGGCTGGATCAGCCCGGAAGGGATAAGGCACCGGCGGCCCACCCGCCAGCGGCAGCACCCCGATCGCATGACCTTCTGTTGAGACGCGGTCAAGCTGGTCGATGAGCGCGATCTTGAGCGTGACGAAACCGAAGCCGCCCGCCTCGCGCTTTTCAACCATATCGGCTATCGCTCGCAAGGCATCGCCCGCCACATCCATCTTACGATAGCGAAACTTGAGTCGCCAGAGCCAGCCCGAGGGCGCCAGCGCGTCTTTCACCAGTTGCACCAGCACATGCTGCTTCCATGAGCCGTTGATCAATACGCCAGGCAGGCCATCGTGCTGAATTGCGAACGGCGCATCGTAATGAATGCGGTGAAAATTTTCGACTGCAGCCGACCAGCGCATGATGTGGGCGGTGGTGATGACGCCTTTATCGATCTGGTGAAGACGCTGGCCGACTTGAAGCGACTCGAAATTCATGGCCGCTATCTCCAGATCAGTGTCTGTCGGTTGATCAGCAGCAGGTCGCCGGCCTCGGTCCGAAACTCGGTTTCGATATCGACCATCAGCATGGTGCCGCTGCGACCTTCCTTCAGCTGAACATTGGCGTAGCGGGCGCGGGCGACGCAACGCTCTCCAAGCGCCAGACACCGATAGAACTCGATTTCGTTGCCGCCGTTAAGAAGCCGTATGAAAGGGTGCTCGATGGGCGGAAGGCCGAAATAAACGCCGTCGTTACCGGCGGTGGCGTCAGCGTTGGGATCCAGTTGAACAGATACCAGCGGGTCCGGTGCGTCGGCAGCGGTGCGGAAAGCATGAACCGGAAATAGCGGCGGGGCGACCAGCGTCTGATACCGGCTGGTTGCCGCATGGGTGTCGTCAAAGTAGACCGGGTCCCGGTCCATGATGGCCTGGACAAAGCGTCGGATTGTTTCGCGATCAAGCGTGGCGGTTGAGCGCTTGGGCTCACCTTCACGACCCACCCAGGCAGCGAGCGCTGCCGGGTCGGCTTTGGCCTGGGCGGGCTCGCTCACTGCGCGGCCCGCGCTGCGGCGGCTGCGCGCCGATAGCTGTTGAGATGTCCGCCGCGCATGACCTTGCCAGGCAGCGGATGCCCGACGATGCGCTCTGCCTCGCGCGCCACGTCAAGAAGGCGCTCCAGATCGACACCGGTTTCAATGCCCATTTCATGGCACATGTGAACCAGGTCTTCGGTGGCAATGTTGCCAGGGGCGTCTTTGAATCCTGCATAGGGACAGCCGCCCAATCCCGCCACCGCCGAATCGAAATCATCGACACCCATTTCCAGTGCGGCGAAGGCGTTCATCAGGCCCATGCCACGCGTGTCATGCAGGTGAAGGTTGATGCGGCGCGTTGGCCAGCGGTCCTGCACTTTGCCGACCAGCCTGCGGATGGCCTCGGGATTCGCCCAGCCCATGGTGTCGGCCAGTTGAATCATTGAAATGTCGTACTGATTCTGCTCGGCCATGTCCATCAACTGCGAAATGAGTCCCACCACATGATCGGGTGAAATATCGCCTTCGTAGTTGCAGCCGAACGCCGCCATGACGCTGACCTCATGGGGCCGAATTCCGAACCGCTGAAAACCTTCGATGCGCTTTTCGGTTTCTGCCAGCGTTTCAGCGATGCTGCGATTGGTGTTCTTTTTTGAGAACGCCTCGCTGGCGGTAATGCTCAGGCTGCCCTCAACATCGAGCTTTGCGGTCATGACTGCGCGTTGCAGCCCCTGCGTGTTCAGATAAATGGCGGTATAGCGAGTGCCTTCGGCTCGACGAATGCCGGCCACCACCTGTTCCGCATCAGCCATTTGCGGCACCCACTTCGGGCTGACGAATGAGGTGACCTCGATCTCGTGAAAATGGCATTCGGAAAGCATGTCGACCAGCCGGATCTTTTCAGAGGTGTCGACAGGATTTTTTTCGATTTGCATGCCCTCGCGGGGGCCAAGTTCATGGATGACGATTCGCTTGGGCAGTGCCATGGCTATGCTCCGACTCAATAAGACTCAGATCTTCAGACCGTAGAAATCGAGCACCTGATTGATTCGCTCGCGTGAAGGCCTGGCGCTGAACCAGCCATGATGACTGTGCGACAGCCCCACGCTGCGCTTGAGATCGACCATGCTTTCGGTGAGTTTGAGTGTGACCGCCAGGCCGTCAAGCACCTGCACCCCATCAATGTGGGTGATGCCATTGGAGGCGAGCAGGATGTTCAGCGGCATTTCGCCAGGGATGATCACGTCAGCGCCGGCAGCAATCAGTTCGGCAGCGCTTTGCTTGAAGCGTTCAATGAGCGGGGCGGGGTCATGCCAGTTTTTCAGGACGTCATGAAACGTGAACCCTACGGGCTTCACGCCGGTGCACCGACCGGATAACCCGTAGTCGTCGATCTGTTCGCGATAAAGCTGCGCCATGGGTGCGATGAACACCATCAGGCCAAAGCGATGCCCCAGCATGCAGGCCAGGTGAAAGCTTGCCTCGCCGTAGCCCACCACCGGCATGTCGACAATGCTGCGGATCTCGCGGATGAACGGATTGGGCAGCGTGCACATGGCATACGCGTCAAAGCCCTCGTCACTGGCTTTGAGCGCCTGAGTGATCCACTGCGACGCGTGCAGGGTGTACAAAGCGGAGTGCGCGATGTCCGTGCCGGGATAGTTGCCCGGATAGGTACCAGGCTTCACGCCATGAAGAACCACCTCGGTGTCGGGGCGAACCACACGGCGAACATGGGCGTCCATTGCCTGCTGGTAGGCGGGCAATTGCTGAAGTTCGGTAAAGCTCTGGTGCCAGATTCGGATCATCGCGCAGGGTCCTGTGGTCAGTCAGCCTTGATGCCGGCGTCGCGGATCACCTTACCCATACGCTCGAACTCGCGCTGCAGGTAGGTGTTGAAGTCCTGAACGCTGCCGCCCCTGGCAATGAAGCCGTTCTTGTAGAGATTGGCGCTCACCGCGGGATCGGCGATCACGTCGTTAAGCGCTTTGTTGACAGCGTTGATGGCCTCGGCCGGGGCCTTGGCCGGCGCGAGCACGCCAAGCCAGATGCTGCCGTCGGAGTCGATACCCTGTTCCGCGAGCGTTGGGATGTCTTTGGCCCAGGGTACCCGCTGCGGTGCAGCCACGCCGATCAGCTTGAGCTTACCGGCGCGGAAATTCGGCTCAGCGAGGGTCATGGGCACCATGAATGCTTCAACCTGCGAAGCGAGCACGGCAGTGAGCGCGGGGGCGGCGCCCTGGAAGGGAACGTGCGTCATCTTCATTCCGGACGCTGCAAGGAAGGCCTCCATGGCGACCTGCGATGAGCTTCCGATTCCCCAGGATGCGAAATTGAAGCTGCCCGGCTTTGCGCGCGCTGCGGCAATGAAATCTTTGAGATTACCGGGCTGGCTGTTGTTGGTAACCAGCGCCATCGTGAGAAAACCTGCGAGCCCAACCGGTGTGAAGTCGCGCCGGGCGTCGTAACGGATTTTCGGATACACGTGCGGGTTGATCGTGTGAGTGTCGCTGGCAGTGAAGATCATGGTGTAGCCATCAGCCGGCGCGTTCGCGACGAACTCAGAGCCGATCATGCCCGCCGCGCCAGCGCGGTTCTCGATCACGACGGGCTGCTTGAGCTTTTCGGTAAGTTGGGTTGCGAACAGACGGGCGATCACGTCGGTGCCGCCGCCAGGCGGGTAGCCGACGACCAGTCTGATGGGTCGGTCAGGAAAAGCAGCGTGTGCCATCGTGGCTACGCCGGTACTGAGCAGCGCGGCAAGCGCAGCCGATACCGCGAACAAACGACGCGTTGGCATGAGTGTCTCCGTGTGTTGTCGTTGTTGAAACATCGATTGCCGGATCGTGATCGGTCTTCGCCAGGCACCGTGCGAGATCCGGCTGAAAAGCCGCGGACGAGTGTAGCAACAGGGATATGCCGCGCCAATGGGTCAGGCAGCAGCGATCCTTCCGTTTTCAGGCGTGTTGGCAAAGACAGCGCGCTATGAACGGTTAATGCTACAGGCAGCATGTCATTGGATGATCCGAATGAACCAGGACTTTTCCTCCAGACGCGTCGTCATCACCGGCGGGGCGGGCGGAATTGGTGAGACCCTCGCGCGGCGTCTTCTTGCTCTGGGCGCAATGGTTGTGCTCGCCGATTGCGATCGCGCCGCGCTGCTGCGGGTCGCATCTGCGCTCAACGGCGAGGTTGGCTTGTGCGAGTGCGATATCAGCTCAGACCAGGACTGCTCGCGACTGATCCAGAGTGCCGAGACGTATTTTCAGGCGCCGATCGACGTGTTCGTCGCCAACGCTGGGATACCGTTCGCTGGGCCGCTGCAGCGAGCTTCGGTGGATGACATTACCCGTGTCATCGCTGTCAACGTTATCGGCAGCATTCTGTCGGCGCGCGCCGCGATTGGCAGCCTGGCAAACGGCGTTGACCCCTGTCTGGTGTTCATGGGCTCGCTCCAGAGCGTCACGGGTCGTGCGGAACGTAGCGTCTACACGGCAAGCAAACATGCCATTGCGGGGCTGGTAAAGTCCCTGGCGCTGGAACTCGGGCCCCAGGGCATCCGTGTCAACGCTGTCGCTCCAACGGTGCTTGATACCCCGTTTCTTCACCAGGCTTACGAGCGCGCCGGAATTCCTGTGGAGCAGGGTTTGGCGCAGGCCGCACAGGGGCTACCGCTGCGCCGCATTCCCACGTTGGAAGATGTTGCAGCAACCATACTGTTTTTGTCGTCACCGGCCACCCGGTCGATGACGGGTCAGATTGTGATGGTCGATTGCGGCGCAACCGCCGGAAAGATGTGAGCTCTCCGGGCGGTCAGTCAACCTTTAGCCCTGTTCGCGCCGACAGTGAACGGTAGGTGTCCCGCTCAGCGGCAAGATAGCGCGCAAACTCAGCAGGCGCGCTGCCACCAGCAACAACCCCCATATCGGCGAGGCGCTTCTGCACAGCGGGATCCTTCAGACCCTCTGCGGTCTCGCGTTGCACCAGTTCAACGATGGCTGCGGGGGTTCCGGCGGGGGCCATCAGTCCGATCCATGCGCTCATGACATGCCCGGGAACGCCCGACTCGACCAGCGTTGCGGCGTCAGGTTTGAGGCCAAACCGAGCCGCCGAGGTAACACCAAGCAAACGTACTTCACCAGACTCAATCAGCTTGGCGGGCGACGGATAGTTTTCGATGATGAAATCAAATTGCCCGCCGACCAGATCGACCAGGGCAGGGGCGGCGCCGCGATAGGGAACATGAACCACGTCAAGGCCTGTAAGGGACTTGAACAATTCGCAGTTCAGGTGGCTGAAGGCCCCCACCCCGGATGACCCGCAGGTGATGCGGTTGCCCGCTTTTCCGGCAGCCAGAAGTTCCTGAACAGACCGATATCTGGAGCCCTTGCCAACCACCATCGCGCCAGGGCTGTCCGCAATCAGGGTGATGGGTATCAGGTCTTTCTCGACGTCGTAGCTGACCGGCTTTCTGGCGATGACCGGCATGATCGTGATCGGACCCGGCGAACCCGCAAGCAGCGTATAGCCATCCGGCTTGGCGCTGACAGCCTGCTGCGCGCCGATCAAGCCGCCTGCGCCGGTGACGTTTTCAACCACGAAATTTTGACCGAGTCGCTTCGAGAGTTCACCGGCAGCGATCCGGGTGAGCAGGTCGGTGGCACCGCCGGCGGCGAAAGGCACGACCACGCGAACCGCACGGCTGGGATAGCGTTCCTGCGCGGCAAGCGGCAGACAGGCGAGCCCGAGCAGCACGGCGCCCAGACCTTGGCGAATCGATAAACGCATCAGTGTCTCCTCGAAAGATGGGTGGGGTCTTTCATTGAACGGTGGATTCAGTCGCTCCACATTCCGCCGTTGATATCAAGGATTTCACCGGTGATGAAATCCGCCTGCCGGGACGCAAGAAACATGGCAGCGCGCGCGACATCATCGGGTCGGCCCATGCGCCCGCGGGGAATCAGAGCGCGAAGGGCTGGGGGGAATGCAGTGGTCATCGCCGTGGCGACAGGACCGGGGGCAAGCGCATTGACCGTGATGCCATGCGCGGCGAGTTCGCGCGCCAGGAAGCCGGTCAGGCTGTGAACGCCCGCTTTCGACGCACCGTACGCGATATTGCTTGCAACCGACTGCTCGTCGGGACTGATCCAGGGGCGGGCGTTACCGGAGTTCTTGCCCACCACTGAACCCAGATTGATGATGCGTCCGAATTGCAGGCGCCGCATGCCGGCGATGGCCGCCTGGCAGCACAGAAACGTGCCCTTCAGGTTGATGTCGATCACGCGGTCCCATTCGGCCTCGGCAAGCGCTTCTGCTGAACCGAATGAAACGATGCCGGCGACATTGACCAGCGTGTCGACCGTGATTCCTGCGGCGGTGAGCGAATCGAACATCGCACGAATTTGTGCTGAATCACGTACGTCCAGTGAAATGACGCCGTGTTCGCTCGGCCCTGCCTGGTCTGGTGGAACCGCGCCTCGCTGGTCGGCACGGATCACGCGGCCTCCCACGGCAGTAAAGGCTGTGCAGATTGCTGAGCCGATCGCGCCTTCCGCGCCAGTGACCAGTGCAACGCGGCCGTCAAATGACTCGGGTACCGAGCTCATGCCAGCGCCTTCGCGTGCGAGCTGGTGGTGTGCAGGCCCGCCTGGCGGCCAAACACCATGCCCTTCATCACCGAGGTGGCGCCAGTGTAGACGCCGTAATAGCTGCCCACGATCTCGCCCGCGGCATACAGTCCGGGGATGGGCAGACCATCCGAGGACAGTACGCGCGCGCTTGGGTCGACCTTCAGGCCGCCAAACGTGAACACATTGGCCGACATGATCGGATAGGCGTGAAACGGCGCGCGATCGATCGGGCATGCCCAGTTTGACTTGGCGGGATGGAGCCCTGAGGTAGCCACCCTGTCCAGTTCAAGCGGGCGCCAGTCGTGGCCGCTGCAGGCGGCGTTGTAGGCCGTGACCGTGTCGCAGAGCGTGTCGCCCGGCACACCGATGGCCTGCGCCAGCGCCTCAAGCGAGCTCGCCACCACTGGCGGCTGATCGGTTCGTATCGCCAGTCGATAGTTGGGGATGGTCTGATGTCGGGCATCCAGAATGACCCAGGCGCGGCCCTGCGATTGCTCATAGATGCGGCGGGTGATGGATTCGTAGTGGGCATCGACCGTGCCTGGCGCCTCGTCGGTAAAGCGCCTGCCTTCGCGGTTGACCAGGATCCCGTACGGAAAAATGAATACCGAAGGCTCGGACAGCCCGGATCTTGGATCAATGGGCTCAGCGTGGTAGCTGCCGAAGTCGCCGCAGGTGGCCGCGCCAAGTTCGAGTGCCATGCGAATGCCTTCGCCCCGGTTGTAGTAGCCGCCTTTGCAAATCGGACGCAGGTGCACCGATCGTGGCCCGACATAGCGGGTCATCATTTCCGCGTTACCCTGAAAGCCGCCGCAGGCGAGTACCACCGGCCCTGAAAACTCAATGGCTGAGCCGTCGCGGCCGCGGGCTTTAAGCCCCGCCACGGCGCCGGTGTCCGACTCGATCAACGCCTGTGCGGTGGTCTCGTAAAAGAACGAGACCCCGAGCCGCTCGGCCGCTGCCGCCAGAACGTCGACCAGCGCCTGTCCTCCGCCGACGGGCAACAGTCGAGGCTGCGATTTAGTCAGAAATTGCGTCGGAAGGAAGTCAAAGCGTGCGCCCAGCCCGGTGAGCCACGCCACTGCAGGTCCGGCGTTGTTCGCCAACGCTTCAATGAAATGCGGGTCTGCAAGGCTGAGGGCGCGCACCATGCCGCGATCGGTGGTCTCCGCGCTGCGCTCAATCAGATCGGGATCAAGGCTGCCGCAGCCATTCTCAGCAAAATGTGTCTCAAAATCGTCGGACACCTCGCTGTGGCTCTTCATCCTGAGGTAGGCCTCGGTATAGCGGCTCTGACCTCCGCGGTCCTCAAACGGTGCGCGTTCGAGTACTGCGACTCGGGCGCCGCGCTCCGCGGCTGATACCGAAGCCGACAGGCCGGCGATTCCGCATCCGACGACAACCAAATCGAAGGTGTGTCTTGTTGGCATCCGGGCGTCTCCAGTGAAATATAACGCTGGATTTGACAGCAGTTGATCGGGGGACACAAGCACAAACGCCGCCTGCGATTTCATGGAATGCAAACCCGATGGCGATCGCCAGCCGCGGGTCGCTCGGTCAGGGGAATTGCCGCCTGGTGGCATACTCCACGCTGATAGATCTCGACCAACCTATCGGATGATGAGATGACACAACAACGTCCCGCGCAAAAGTTGCGCGAACTGCTCGCGCGCCCGCAGATGCTGGTTGCCCCGGGTGCTTACGACTGCATTACCGCAAGAATGATCGAGCAGGCGGGGTTTGATGCGGTGTACATGACTGGCGCGGGCACTGCTGCCACGCTGGGGTTTCCCGACTACGGCCTGACCACCATGACCGAGATGGCGGGCAATGCGGGCCGCTTGGCTGACGCCGTCAATGTTCCGGTGATTGCCGATGCCGACACGGGGTTCGGCAACGAGTTGAACATGACGCGCGCCGTTCGCGAGTACGAGCGTCGCGGCGTGGCGGGCATGCATATTGAGGATCAGGCCTTCCCCAAGAAATGCGGTCATCTCGAGAACAAGACAGTCATCGATCGGGATGCGTACGTGAACAAGATCCGCGCAGCTGCCGGTGCCCGCGAATCCTCTGACTTCCTGATCATCGCCCGAACCGATTGCCGCGCCTCGCTCGGGCTCGATGAGGCGATCGCTCGGGTGAACGCCGCACTCGAGGCAGGTGCCGATATGGCCTTCGTCGAAGCCGCGCAGTCGATGGATGAAGTGGCGGAAATTCCAAGGCGGGTCAACGGCCCCTGTCTTCTGAATCTGGTGTGGCGTGGCAAAACGCCTGATGTGCCTTTCGCGGATGCCGAGGCAATGGGCTATCGCATCGCAATATTGCCCGGGATGTTGTTCAAGGCTGTGATGGCCACCTGCGACCGGGTGTTGGAGGAAACGCGCCGGTTGGGTCGTCATGCTTCGCCGGGGCTCGAACTGACGCCGCAGCAGAGCTTCAACCGGGTGGGCGCAGCCGAGTGGGACGAGATCTCCCGACGCTACAAGGTTTCCTGAGAGCGAGCCACCCCATGACTGCCGCTGCCACTACCCTGTATGACAAGCTCTGGTCGTCGCACGCGGTGCATGAGCGCACCGACGACGGACAGACGCTGCTGTTCATCGACCGGCATCTGTTTCATGAGGGGTCGGCCAGAGCATTCGAAATTCTGGCCGAGCGTGGCTTGAAGGTCAGGAGCCCGGACCGTACGTTCGGCGTGGCCGATCATTACGCGCCAACGCGGGGGCCGTCGATAACCGATCAGCCGGATGCGGAAGCGCAATCACTGATTCGCCGATTCGAGTCAAATGCCGCGCTGCACGGAATTCAGGCGTTCGGACTGGGGCATCGGCGGCAAGGCATCGTTCATGTGATCGGACCCGAGCAGGGGCTATCTCTGCCCGGCATGACGATCGTGTGTGGCGACAGTCATACCGCCACCCACGGTGCGATGGGCGCGCTGGCCTTCGGTATTGGTGCTTCGGAAGTCAGCCAGGTATTGGCCACCCAAACGCTTTGGCAGCGCAAGAGCCGCGCAATGTTGGTTCGCGTTGAGGGGCGCCTGCGAGAGGCGGTTACGGCGAAAGACATCATTCTGGCCGTCATCGGCCGGATCGGTGCAGCGGGCGCTACGGGACACACGATCGAATATGCCGGCTCAGCCATCCGGGCGCTGTCGATGGAAGGGCGGATGACGGTCTGCAACATGTCGATTGAGGCCGGCGCCAGGTCGGGCATCGTCGCGCCCGACGACACAACATTTGAATGGATTGCTGGTCGCGAGCATGCGCCGAAGGGCGAACAGTTCGATGGTGCGGTCGTGTCCTGGCGGTCGCTCTTCAGCGATTCGGCGGCGCGCTTCGACACGGTCGTCGACATCGACGCCGACTCGCTGAGCCCCATGGCCACCTGGGGCACCAGCCCCGAGCATGTCATTGCCCTGTCGGCGCAGGTTCCCGACCCCGCCGCAGCGCCCAGCGCTGCGGCAGCCCAATCCATGACTGCGGCACTGGCCTACATGGGGTTGCGGCCCGGCATGTCCCTGTCCGAAGTACCAATCAAACATGTGTTTATCGGCTCCTGCACCAACGCCCGGCTGTCGGACCTGAAGGCTGCGGCTGCATTACTGAACGGGCGACGCATCGCCAACGGGGTGCGCGCGCTGGTGGCGCCAGGCTCTGATGCCGTCCGTCGCGAGGCTGAGGCATTGGGCCTTGACCGGATTTTCCGCGAGGCGGGGATGCAGTGGGGGTATTCGGGGTGTTCGATGTGCGCGGGAATGAACGGAGACCTTGTCCCAGCAGGTGAGCATTGCGCATCCACCTCCAACCGGAACTTTGTTGGCAGACAGGGTGTGGGGGCCCGTACTCACCTCGTCAGCCCCGTCACGGCTGCGGCCGCAGCACTTACCGGGCGACTGATTGATCCGCGGTCGCTGGCCTGAATCGGAGCGATTGATGAGCAAGCCTGTATTCAGCAACCTTTATTCGATTGCGATTCCGCTGGACCGGCGCAACGTCGATACCGATCAGATCATTCCCGCGCGGTTCCTGAGAAAGCCGCGCGCTGCCGGTATGGCGGCCTATCTGTTTCATGATCTGAGGCTCGACGCGGACGGGGATGCCAGGCCCGAATTTGTATTCAATGCGCCGATTTACCAGCACGCATCGGTTCTGGTGGCGCGTGAAAATTTTGGCTCAGGGTCCTCTCGCGAAGCGGCGGTTTACGCGCTCTGGGATGGCGGCATTCGGGTCGTGATTGCACCCAGCTTCGGCGATATCTTTTACTCCAATTCGCTGAAGAACGGATTGCTGCCGGTGGTACTTGATTCCGCCCGCGTCGACCAATGGCTGCAGCGCCTGCTGGCAGAGCCAGGGCTTCGTGTTCGTGTTGACCTGGAGCACCAGACCGTGGCCCTCGGTGACGACGCGGCGGACCGCTTTGAGATCTGTCCCTTCCAGAAGCTCTTGCTGCTCACCGGGCAGGATGAATTGGGCTACACGCTTGCGCTGGATGCCAAAGTCAAGGCGTTTGAGGCCGCACGCGCCGCAACCGAGCCCTGGCTGTAGCCCGCGGGTTGCGCGTTACACCGCGGCCAGCGCGTGTCGATCGGTACGTCCCTGATTGAGTACACGGTCGGCCATCACCTGGCAACGCTTGATGAGCCGGGGCTCGTCGGCGCGGTAGTCGGCAAGCGCCTGATGAATCGTGCGCAGGTTGTCCCACATCAGAACGTCACCACGTGTCCACTCAAAGGTGAACACAAACCGGCTCTCGGTCTGATGTTGGAACAGAAAGGCAAGCAATTCGTCAGACTCTGAGCGGTCCATTCCATCGATCCACATCGCATAGCCCGGATTTGCGTACAGGGCGCGCTGTCCCGACACGGGATGCACGAGCACCAGCGGATGAGAGACCGGCGGCTTGGTGTTTCGCTGCGCGTCGGTCAGAGCAGGCCGCGCGCTGCCACGCTCACGCCGCATCATGTCCCAAAATTTGGCAAAGTCGTGGGTGGCGGTGCGGCCGGCGATTCGCCGCTTGATCTCGTTGGGAAGCGTCTCGTAGGCGGCCACCATGTCGGCAAACTGGGTGCTTCCAAGCGGTCTGCCCGCGCGTTGCGGAATCTCGATTGCGTACAGTACGTTGGCATAGGCGACCGTTGCGCTGTAGGACATGTCCGTATGCCAGCTTTGCCCTGCATCGGCAATGCCAATCGGCTTGCCATCTCGCACAATGTTCGACAACACCATCACCTGCGGCAGGCCTGGCTCCTGGAACATGCCCGCAACGTTTTCTTCAAGCGTGCCAAAGCGGGCGCTGAAGTCGAACTGCTGCCGCGCAGTGAGCGTTTGATTCGGGAAACGAAGCACACCGCGATTAGCCAGGGCTTCAACCAGCAACCGGTGATCCGTGTCAGTCAGGGGCTGCGACAGGTCGAGTTCGGTGACCGTGGCACCGAGCGAGTGGCTTCCCGGAATGATTTTCATCGCGATTCCTGCAATCGATCAGGGACGGTATTGTCGCAGTGCGCTGTCTTGATCGGCAACCCACTGTTCTGCGCCAAACTTTCTCGAACGCGTTATTCTGACGTTTCTGTTTTGGGGCTGAGTGATGAGAACCCGTCGGATGCGCATGCTCCTCGTGTTTTATTTGGCTGTCGCCTCCATCGTCGCGAACGCGGAGGTACCCCGGATATCGCCCAGCGTTTTGCCTGAGCCGCTGCGGCAGAAGTGGAATGACCTGCGTCCGTCCTTCAACGAAAACAGTCGATGCGCAGCGGTATGGGACGGTGGCGGAGATCCCGAAAAGCAGGCTTTGAAATGTTCAATTTACATGCGAATGGGCACTGAGGCTGAACGTCGGGCGCTCGCCGCCTGCGAAGCGTTTCGCACCGAAAACAAAATTCGCTCGCAATGCCGATTGGTATCGCCTTGAGGCGTTGCGGCGCTGTCAGTTGCTTCGCTCGATCAGTTCGATGCGATCGGTGGCGTTTCGCGGCACGGTAATGCGTGCACCCTGGAAAAAGAACTGCAGGTCGCGCAGCGACGCAGCCTGCACCTGCCATGGGGCCTTTCCAAAGAAGCTCTGACCCTGGTCGGGGTTGATCTGTTGGCGTGTCACCGTTCCACTGCCATCGGTCACACACACCATGACGGGCCTTGTCGCGGTCAGGTAGACCATGCTGCCATCTTTCGATGGGTTGCGCGGCTGCACCTGAGGCGGTGGCGTCGTTGCCGGCGTGCATTCAAAGGCAGAAGCCGGTGGGTTGCCTGCTGCCGTTGCTGGCTCAGCCGCGGTGCGGCGTTCAGTCGGCGCGGTATTACTGGCGGGTGCTGTTGCCGCTGAGGACGGCGCAGAGGGCGTGTTCGACGCAACGGGTGCAGCCGCAACAGCTTGCGCCGGCGGCGGGACGGGCGGCTGAACCGCGGGTGACGGGGGAGCCTTAGCGGGCGGGGGGGCAGGAGCCTGCGCGGTGACGGGTGCGGGGGGAGCCGGCGCGGGTTTGGCGGTCGCGGGCGGCGCTGCCTGGCCAGGGGTTGACGTTGATGCTGGCGTCGATGCGGGTGGCGTGGCTGGGGGCTTCGCGGCCGCCGCTGGCTCGGGCGCTGGCGGCGGAGGCGCCGGTACGGGAGCAGGTGAGGGCGCAGGTGAGGGCGCGGGTGAGGGAGCAGGTGACGGCGCCGGGGCGGCGGTGGAACGTGCGGGTGACGGCGCCGGGGCGGCAGCCGTGGGGCCGGGGGCCGATGACGGGGAGCCCGACCGCGAGGGCTGCAAGGCTGATCCCACGGCGAGCACTCCCGCGATCAGCAGTCCTGGAATGCCAGCCACAAGCATCGCAAACCGAAGCGGTCTGCGCGATGCCGAATCAGCCAGCTTGGAGAACCATCCGGCCTGCCTGGTAACGGGGGGCACTGGGCTGGCGCTTTGCTCTGTAAGAGACTGGGGCGGGGAATCGGGAGGGGGCGGTGGCGCTGCCTTGTCTGGCGGCGGAATGTGCGGCGACGAGTCGGCGGCGGCTGCGACCTGGTCAACGCCGGCGGCGGGCGACTGGCGAATGTCCCAATGGTAACCGGCGCCAGACAGGGCGCGCATGCAGGCGTCTACGGCAGGCTCGTGCTCAATGATCAGCAGCAGTCGCAAGCCGGTGCCGGGGAGTGCCCGACACAGGCGGATCAGCAGCGTAACCGAGTCAGCGGGTCGGTCTGCCCCGACGCGTACCGGCAGGATCGCCAGTTGCGACACACTATCCGCGTTGTCAGTGGCCTGCCTGAGCGAAAGCCTGGCAACGATCTGATTGACGTGCGAGATCAGCTCGGTGGGATCGGTTGGGGCCTCATCGGCAACGCGAACCGACGGTTCCTGATGCAGTCGACGCAGAAGCAGCAAGGCGCTGTGCTGCAAGGCGAGCGGCCGATCACTCGACAGCACGAGATGCAGTCGCTGGTGAACCAGAGCTTCGAACGCAGAATCAATCATGATTGAATGTTACCGTCGCCTCAGCAGAGAGCAAGTGCTCCGCTCATCAGGCTATTCGGCGTCGGCCGTTCGATTCGACCCAATTGCTTCGATCACGCGTTCCCGGGTCAGGTCGGGCGCAAACGACTCGATGAACGCGATCGTGAAGTCGCGCAAATAGGCGCCGCGACGAATCGCAACGCGGGTGGTATTGATTGGAAACAGCTGCTCCGCCTCGAAGCATTTCAGCTGCCGATCGCGCTCCGGGTCGAATGCCACCGAGGCAATGATTCCGATTCCAAGGCCCAGCTCCACATAGGTCTTGATCACGTCGCTGTCGATGGCGGTCAGGACGATGTCGGGCGCCAGGCCCTGCGCCGCGAAGGCTTCATCGATATGACTGCGACCGGTAAATTCCTTGCTGTAGGTAATGATGGGATATTCGGCGATTGCCTGCAGCGTCAGTGCGCCCGAATTGGCCAGTGCATGGTCGGGTCGGACAACCACTGAATGTGTCCAGGTGTAGGCAGGCAGCGCTATTAAGTCTTCAAGGTGATCCAGAGATTCGGTGGCAATACCAATATCTGCTTCGCCGCTTAGCACCCAGCGTGCGACCGCCGACGGGTTCCCCTGCTGAAGCGACAATCGCACCTTGGGATAGCGTTCACGGAAAGACGCAATGACCCGTGGCAGGACATAGCGGGCCTGGGTGTGGGTTGTCGCGATCGTCAATCGCCCCGAGTCGCCCGCCGCGTAGTTTTCGCCGACACGCCTCAGGTTATCAACCTCGAGCAGTATCCGGTCGATGATCCCGATCAGCTCGCGCCCGGGCGGGGTCAGCGCCACGAATCGCCTGCCATGTCGCTCAAAGATATCCACGCCGAGTTCTTCCTCAAACTCGCGGATCTGCTTGGATACGCCCGGCTGAGAGGTGTGCAGGGCGCGGGCGGCGTCAGTCAGGTTCAGGTTTCTTCGAACCGTTTCCCGCACGTAGCGAAGCTGCTGCAAATTCATCGGTTGATTCTAAAAAGGAATAAAAGGGTAACTGTTTAAAACAAGCGTTTATTTTACCGCCTGGCAATAGATAGTCGGCGCAGCAACAGGGGCGTTCACCGCGACAGCAGCGATAATGCGGCCTCGCATGGACAACGACCAGCTTCTGGCGCAGCCGGCCTTTCGTAACTTTTGGTTTGGCCGCCTTGCCTCGACTGCCGCGAATCAGATCTTCGCATTGGTGATCGGTTGGGAACTGTATGAACTGACGGGAAGCGCCTGGTGGCTGGGTGTCTCCGGCCTGGTCCAGTTCGTGCCGTCGTTGCTGTCGTTCCTGTTTGCCGGCGATCTTGCCGATCGCGTTGATCGACGATCGATCCTGATTTGGGTGATGGTGGCAATGAGTGGCATGGCTGCCGCCCTGTGGGTAGCCTCGCTTATGAATGCCGTAAGCGTGCCGCTGCTTCTTGGGATCGGCGCACTGCTGGGGCTGGTGCGTCCGTTTCAGATGAG
>VGHA01000090.1 GCA_016868375.1 Betaproteobacteria bacterium
GGCGGGCCTGGAGCGGTACGAAGTATCGGCCTTCGCCCGCTCGGGCCACCGCTGCCGCCACAACCTCAACTACTGGCAGTTTGGCGATTATCTGGGGCTCGGCGCCGGCGCGCACAGCAAGCTGTCGTTTGCAACCCGTATTGTTCGCCAGTCGCGGGTACGCCAGCCGGCACGCTACCTTGCTGCCCTGTCTGGTGATGCGACGCAGGCTATGCAGTGCCTGCCAGCCGACCCGGCCGATGCGGCGACAGAGACAGCGGCATGGCTGGATGAGGTCCGCGAGGTAAGTGCAGCCGAACTGCCGTTCGAGTTCATGCTGAATGCCCTGCGTCTGACCGAGGGCGTACCTGTTCCGTTGTTTTTGGAACGCACCGGGCTTCCGTTTGCGGCCATTGCGGGCGCGATCGACCGCGCCGTATCCCGTAGGCTGCTTGCAGCCGACTCTGGCTGGATTCGGCCCACCCCGATGGGCCTGCGCTACTTGAACGACTGTCAGCAGCTGTTTCTGCCCTAGAGTGGTGCTGCGGGCGCGGTGCGCACCGAAATCAATCATAATCAAGGTCGGAGCGCATAAAAACGCCCCAAAAATGTGCGTCGCGATGGTCCAACATGTGGCATAGATGCTGCTAACCGTAGACGTCACCGTTTTCCGCCCGATCTGACTTGATCCGGGCGGTCATTCCAACCTGCAGACAGGAGCGATTCAGCATGGCATCGGCCAAAGACGTGATGAAGATGATTGCGGACAACGAGGTCAAATTCGTTGATTTCCGCTTCACGGACACCCGCGGCAAGGAGCAGCACGTCTCAGTGCCCAAGTCTGCGTTTGATGAAGACAAGTTCACGTCAGGCCACGCGTTTGACGGCTCATCGATTGCGGGCTGGAAAGGAATTGAGGCGTCAGACATGCTGCTGATGCCGGATGCCGAAACCGCCCAGATGGATCCGTTTCGCGAGGAGCCGACCCTGATCCTGACGTGTGACGTGATCGAGCCGTCAGACGGAAAAGGCTATTCGCGCGATCCCCGCTCGATTGCCAAGCGCGCTGAGGCCTATCTGAAGTCCACCGGCATCGGCGACACGGCCTTCTTTGGTCCTGAGCCCGAATTCTTCATTTTCGACTCGGTAACCTGGAACGTTGACATGTCCGGGTGCTTCGCCAAGGTTAACTCCGAGGAAGCGGCATGGTCGTCTGGTCGCGAATATGAAGGAGGCAATCTGGCGCACCGTCCGGCAGTCAAGGGCGGCTACTTCCCGGTGCCCCCGGTTGATTCGTTACAGGACATGCGCTCGGAAATGTGTCTGATTCTCGAGCAGATGGGCGTACCGGTTGAGGTTCATCATCACGAGGTTGCCGGCGCGGGTCAGTGCGAAATCGGCACCAAGTTCTCCACGCTTGTCAGGCGAGCTGACTGGACCCAAGTTCTGAAGTACGTGGTGCTGAACGTGGCACACAGCTACGGCAAGACAGCTACCTTCATGCCAAAGCCTGTGGTGGGTGACAACGGCTCAGGCATGCACGTGCACCAGTCGGTCTGGAAAGACGGCGTGAACCTGTTCGCAGGCGACAAGTACGCCGGCCTGTCCGACTTTGCGCTCTACTACATCGGCGGCATCATCAAGCATGCGCGCGCGTTGAACGCAATCACCAACCCCGGCACCAATTCGTACAAGCGACTGGTTCCCGGCTTCGAGGCTCCGGTCAAACTGGCTTACTCTGCCCGTAACCGCTCGGCGTCGATCCGCATCCCGTATGTGGCCAATCCGAAAGGGCGCCGCATCGAGGTTCGCTTCCCGGACCCCACTGCAAACTCGTACTTCGCGTTCGCAGCCATGCTGATGGCGGGTCTTGATGGTGTGCAGAACAAGATTCATCCCGGTGAAGCCGCCGACAAGAATCTCTATGACCTGCCGCCCGAAGAAGACGCGAAGATCCCGACCGTGTGCTCGTCGCTTGATCAGGCACTGGACTACCTCGATAAGGATCGCGAGTTCCTGACCCGCGGCGGCGTGTTCAGTAACGACATGCTCGATGCGTACATTGCGCTCAAGATGGAAGAGGTGACCCGGTTCCGGATGACCACGCATCCGGTCGAGTTCGATATGTACTACTCGCTCTGATCGAGCAAAGCGCTGCGGTTCGCCGGGTCGGGAGCGCAGCGCATGCAGCACGATCTAGACATGGAATCGGGGCGGTTATCCGCCCCGTCGCTTTTGCGCGGGAGATCGCCTGTTACCTCTCGCGCGCCCGTCGTTCGGAATGCGCCAATGAATGTTGTTTCGAATGATCAGACTGAGAGGCCAACCGGCATAGGCGTGAACGGGATGGTCTCGGCTTCGGCGCAGGACTCGCTCGATCTACTGGCGACTTCGGTGGTGGTGCTCGATCCGCAGGCGCGCGTTGTGCGGGTCAACGCATCGGCTGAAGCCCTGTTCGACATTTCGAGCCGGATGGTGATCGGGCAGTCATTTCCCAAACTGTTTGCGAACGGCCATGTGGTCGAAGCGCTGCTTCGCGACGCACTGGATGGGGGCTACGAGCAGAAGCGGGTCGATCTGCTGCTTGAACGCGCGGCACGGGAGCCGCTTGCGCTCTGGACCATGGCCAGCCGTCTGGACGGTTTCCCGGGTGCGCTGCTGCTTGAATTTCGGGAGCAGGACAAGCGTTGGCGCGTGGATCGCGAAGAACGGCTGATTGACTCGGCCCAGGCGAACCGGGAACTGGTGAGAAATCTGGCTCATGAGATCAAGAATCCGCTGGGCGGAATCCGTGGCGCTGCGCAACTGCTTCAGTCCGAGCTCGATTCAGCGGATCTGCGCGAATACACCGAAGTGATCATCAAAGAGGCCGATCGCCTTCAGGATCTGGTCGATCGTCTGCTGGCGCCGCATCGCAAGGCGAGGATGCTGGCCGAACTCAATATTCATGAAGTCTGCGAACATGTTCGCTCACTGCTGCTGGCGGAGTACCCGCGCGGACTTCGGATCGTCCGCGATTACGACGTCAGCATTCCGGCGCTGACCGGCGATCGCGAGCAACTGGTGCAGGTGCTGCTCAATCTGGTGCGAAATGCAGCGCAGGCGCTTCATGGGCGGGGTCGAATCGAACTGCGAACCCGTGTGGTACGCCAGGTTGTCATCGCCAAGCAGCGCTGGAAGCTGGCACTCGAATTGCATGTTGTCGATGATGGTCCGGGCATCCCGGAAGATATTCGCGACAGAATCTTCTTCCCGTTGGTATCGGGCCGTGAAGGGGGTACAGGTCTGGGACTGACACTTGCGCAAACCTTCGTGCAGCAGCACGGGGGCCTGATTGAGTGCGACAGTCGGCCCGGCCGAACCGATTTCTGCATCCTTCTGCCTTTGCAGTGAGTGTCCAAAGATGAGCGCAGTCTGGGTGGTGGACGATGATCAGTCGATTCGCTGGGTGCTTGAGAAAGCGCTTGGGCGTGATGGGTTCGAGGTGCGTGCTTTTTCAAGCGCGCGGGAGTGCCTGAGAGCGCTGGCAGTCGATGAGCCCGATGTGCTGGTCTCCGACATCCGCATGCCCGGAGAGTCGGGCATCGAGCTGCTGCAGCAGGTGAAGGTGGATCACCCGGGCGTACCAGTCATCATCATGACCGCGTTCTCCGATCTTGAAAGTGCGGTGTCTGCTTTTCAGGGGGGAGCCTTCGAGTATCTGCCCAAGCCGTTTGATGTGCCGAAGGCTGTTGACTTGATTCGTCGCGCGGTTGAGGAATCGCAGCGCGACCAATCCGGCGCTGATCCGGTGGAACCTGGCGTCGATATCCTCGGTCAGGCGCCGGCAATGCAGGAAGTGTTTCGAGCGATTGGCCGCCTGTCTCAGTCGAATGTCACGGTGCTGATCACGGGAGAGTCGGGAACCGGGAAGGAATTGGTCGCCCGCGCTTTGCACCGGCACAGTCCTCGTGCAGATCGTATTTTTGTCGCGCTCAACACGGCGGCGATTCCCCGCGACCTGCTCGAGTCGGAGCTTTTCGGTCATGAACGCGGTGCGTTCACCGGCGCCCAGCAGATGCGTCGGGGTCGCTTTGAACAGGCTGAGGGCGGCACACTCTTTCTGGATGAGATCGGCGACATGCCTGCCGAATTGCAGACGCGTCTGCTTCGCGTCTTGTCGGACGGTCACTTCTATCGGGTGGGCGGGCACCAGCCTTTGAAGGCGAATGTGCGAGTGATTGCGGCCACCCACCAGCATCTTGAGGACCGCGTCCGGCAGGGGTTGTTTCGCGAAGACCTGTTCCATCGGCTCAACGTCATCCGGCTTCGCCTGCCGGCACTTCGAGAGCGCTCAGAAGATATCCCGCTGTTAATACGGCACTTCCTGTCGCGCAGTGCGCAGGAACTGGGCGGTGAGCCGAAGCGAGCCAGTGACGATGCGATGCGTGTCATGAGCGGGTTCCCGTGGCCAGGTAATGTCCGCCAACTCGAAAATGTCTGTCGTTGGCTGACTGTGATGGCTCCCGCGCAGGTGATCGAGATGAAGGATCTGCCGCCCGAAGTTCGGGGTAGCGTCGCATCTGAGGGCGCAGGTTCCACGGCAATGGCCGCGGCCTTTTCTGCAATGGCGGCGTCGGCAGGCGCGGGCCAGGCGATGGCGGGGGCCGCGCAGCCTGCCGCCGGAACGATTCAAGACTCAAGCGTTTCCGCGTTCCTCTCCGAAGCGATGCCGTTTACGCAGGCAGGCAGCCGAACCGATGCTGCCTACGGCTTTCCTGCGGCAACAGGGCCTGGCCCGTCGCCCTCTGCCCGGTTGCCGGCGCTGCCGCCTGACAGCGATGCCGCGCCTGTTGAGCGCACCAGCGCTGATACCGCCCCGGCCTGGGTGGCGCTGCTCGAGAAGGAAGTTTCACTGCGGTTGAGCACGCAGTCCGTCGAGGAACGAATGCAGGGCGATAGCGAGCTGATGGATTATCTGACGCGGCAGTTTGAGGCAGTCGTCATTCGCACCGCGCTTCGACACACGCGTGGGCGGCGTATCGATGCAGCACTGAGGCTCGGCATAGGCCGCAACACCATTACGCGCAAGGTGCAGGAACTGAAGCTCGAAGAAGGATCTGATCTGCTCTGAAGGCGCGCCTTCGAGGAGCATGCTTCTGCCCTATGCAGACCTCAGCTCGGCCAGTACCGGCGCATGGTCCGAGGGTTGTGGGAGCTTGCGCGGCTCGCGGTCTATGCGACAGCCGACCAGCCGCGTAGCGGTGGTCTGGTCAACCATGATGTGGTCGATTCTGAGACCTGCATTTCGTCGAAATCCAAGCTGACGATAATCCCACCAGCTGAAACTGCGCTCGGCTTGCGGAAACTGGCGGAACGCGTCAATCAACCCAGCTGCTGCGAGCTTTCTAAAGCGTTCGCGCTCGGGTTCCGAACACAGCACCTGGCCCTCCCAGGCGGCTGGATCATGAACGTCTTCAGCCGCTGGAGCGATGTTGAAATCGCCCAGTAGTGCGATCGGCTGCGTGGCAACCTGCGGGCTGACCCAGTCGATGAGCGCATCGATCCAGCGAAGCTTGTAGTCGTACTTGTCACTACCGACTGCCTGTCCGTTCGGAAAGTAGGCGCAGACCACGCGTATGCCGGCCACCGTGGCACTGATCAGGCGCTTCTGCTCGTCGGCAAACAGCGGGTTTCCGTGAACGACCTCGGTTGGGATGCCGACGGTATCGCGGCGACACAGGATTGCCACACCATTGTAAGTGGGCTGGCCACTGAACGCAGAGACATAGCCTGCTGCAGACAGTTCGGCCTCAGGAAACCGCTCGTCGATCAGCTTGGTTTCCTGCAGACACAACACGTCAATAGGGTGGGCCGCCAGCCAGGTCAGCACCTGCGGCAGTCGGACCTTCAGCGAGTTCACGTTCCAGGTTGCAATGTGCATCACGACATCCGCGTGTCAGACCGTTTCGACCATGCCGCTGTGACGAAGCAGCGCTTCAGGGCTGGGCTCGCGACCCCGAAAAGCCTTGAATGATTCAAGTGCCGGGCGGCTGCCACCCACCGACAGGATTTCTTCGAGGAAACGCTGACCGACGCGATCCAGGGCCTCAGGATCGGTGGCCGCTTCCTCGAAGGCGCCATAGCAGTCGGCTGACAGCACCTCAGCCCACTTGTAGCTGTAATAGCCCGCGGCATAGCCGCCTGCGAAGATGTGCGAGAAGCTGTTCTGGAACCGATTCCAGGCGGGCGGAATCAGCACGGCAACCTCTTGGCGTACTGCGTCAAGCAAGGTTTGAACCGCGGCAGCGTCTGGCACGGCCTGGTTCTGCGCGTGCAGCAGCATGTCGAACAGCGCGAACTCGACCTGTCGCAGCGTTTGCATGCCTGCCTGAAAGTTTCGCGCCGCCAGCATCCGGTTGAACAAATCGCGCAGAAGCGGTTCGCCCGTATCGACATGAGCACTCATGTCGCGAACCACCTCCCACTCCCAGCAGAAATTTTCCATGAACTGGCTGGGCAGTTCGACGGCATCCCATTCGACCCCGTTTATGCCCGACACACCCAGTTCGTCAATACGCGTGAGAACGTGGTGAAGTCCATGGCCGAACTCGTGGAAGAGCGTGATGACATCGTCATGTGCAAGCGTGGCCGGGCGGTCGCCAACCGGCGGCTGAAAATTGCAGTTGAGATAGGCCACAGGTGTTTGCAGGCGGTTGCCGGCACGCTTGCGACCGCGCGCGTCATCCATCCATGCGCCGCCGCGTTTGCTGGCGCGAGCGTAGAGATCGACATAGAACTGACCGACCAGCTGGCCGCCGCGCTCGACCCGGTAGAAGCGAACATCAGGGTGCCAGGTCTGGGCGGCCTCTTCGGAGATTCGAAGCGAGAACAGCCGCTCAACCAGTGCGAACATGCCGGCGAGAACGCGCGGCGCCTGGAAGTACTGCTTGACCTGCTGCTCTGAAAATGAATAGCGCGCTTCCTTGAGCAGTTCACTTGCCCACGCGGTGTCCCAGGCCTGGAGCGTTGCCAGCCCAAGCTTGTCGGCTGCGAAACTGCGCAGCTCAGACAGGTCACGCTCGGCGAACTTTCGGGCGCGCCGTGCGAGATCGCGAAGGAAACCGATGACTTCGTCAGGGGTCCGGGCCATCTTGGGCTCAAGCGACACCTGCGCAAAATTCGAGTAACCCAGCAGCCCGGCCTCCTCGTGCCTGAAGCCGAGTGTTTCGGTGATGAGGGGCGCGTT
Source organism: Betaproteobacteria bacterium (assembly GCA_016868375.1). Lineage (GTDB taxonomy): Bacteria > Pseudomonadota > Gammaproteobacteria > Burkholderiales > Burkholderiaceae_E > SYIM01. Next base: position 7,208 of record VGHA01000090.1, read on the forward strand.
GTCGAGGGCTGAATTGCTGAGGTCGGAAGCACGCGTGACATAGGCGCGATACATCTGCTCTCGGAATGCGCGGTCTTCCGCGTATTGCATGACGGGCAGATAGGACGGCATGCGCAGCGTAAATTTCCAGCCGCTGCGTCCATCAGCCTGCGCTTCAGCGCGCGCCGCCTCGCGCACGTCCTGCGGAAGACCGGCGAGCCGCGACTCGTCTTCAATGAACAACGAGAAACCATTGGTGGCATCGAGCAGATTCTCGGAGAACTTCTGCGACAAGGCAGCCTGCCGCTCCTGGATCTCGGCATACCGCTCGCGCGCGGGCGACACGAGTTCGGCTCCACCAAGTCGAAAATCGCGCAGCGCGTTATCGATGATTCGTTGACGCTCAGACGAGAGCGCAGCGAACTCGGCGCTTGCTCGAAGCGCCTTGTAACGCCCGTGAAGGCGCGTGTCCTGCCCCAGCTCGGTCCAGAACTGGGTGATGCGCGGGAGTTGCGCGTTGTAGACCTCGCGCAGAGCGGGTGAATCGTCAACGGCATTCAAATGGCCGACGATGCCCCAGGCACGCGACAGCCGCTCGGTGGCGGCCTCGAGCGGCACGACGATGGTGTCCCAGCGGACCGGCGTCGCCGGTTGGCAGACGGCCTCCAGCGCCGCGCGGGCCTCGGCGAGCAGGGCGTCAAGGGCGGGCTCGACCCAATCGGGCTTGAAATCAGCAAACCGGGGCAGGCCGGAGAAGTCGAGAAGGGGGTTGTCGCGGATCGGTTCGGTCATCGTGGTGTGCTGCAAAGAAGTGGAGAGGGTATTGAATCAGCAGTGGGCGGCGACTAGGGCCGTCGCTCAGCGGCTTCCAGGGTATTGACGAGCAGCATTGCGCGCGTCATGGGGCCTACGCCACCGGGGACGGGTGTGATCGCGCCCGCTACCCGGGCGGCGGACTCGAAATCAACATCGCCGCAGAGTTTGCCATCAGCGTCCCGGTTCATTCCGACATCGATCACGATGGCACCAGGTTTGATCATGTCGCCGGTAATTATTCTCGCGCGACCGACTGCCGCGATCAGAATGTCGGCGCGTCGGGTGTGGAAAGCGATATCGCGTGTGCGGCTATGGCAAATGGTAACCGTTGCATCGGCCTGCAACAGCAGCAGTGCCTGGGGCTTACCCACGATATTACTGCGTCCGATGACCACTGCCTCGGCGCCAGCCAGCTTTGCACCCGCGTGTTCGAGCAGCTTCATCACGCCGTAGGGTGTGCAGGGCAAAAACCCAGGTTGACCCGTCATCAGCGCGCCGGCACTTGCGACATGGAACCCATCAACATCTTTGTCGGGCGAGATGGTTTCGATGACCCGGCGCGCATCGATGTGCGGCGGTAGAGGCAGCTGAACCAGAATGCCATGGATGGCGGGGTCGGCATTGAGCGCGTCGATGCGCGCGAGCAGGTCATGCTCGGATGTGTCGGCGGGCAGTCTCTGCAGGACAGATCGGATACCTGACTCTTCGCAATCTTTCACCTTATTGCGAACGTAAACCGCGGAGGCTGCATCGTCTCCCACCAGGATCACCGCGAGCCCCGGCGGGCGTCCTTTTGCGGAGAGCGCATGCGCGCGCTCGGCAACCTGCACGCGCAGGCGCTTTGCCAGCGCTGCGCCATCGATCAATGTGGCTGTCATGAGTGCACCGAGAGATTGACCAGCCCCAATTTAGCACGCGTTGCAGCCCAACTTGCGCGCGCGTTCAGCCCACGATAGAATCGAGGGCTTCGTTGGGGGTATAGCTCAGCTGGGAGAGCGCTTGCATGGCATGCAAGAGGTCAGCGGTTCGATCCCGCTTACCTCCACCACGAAAAGATGTTTGCAGGTCCCGTTCGTCTAGAGGCCTAGGACACGACCCTTTCACGGTTGTAACAGGGGTTCGAATCCCCTACGGGACGCCACTTCAGTTGGCGTTTTTTTGCGCATGGTGGATGACGCCATCTACTAATGCCTGCGCACTTTCACCGCAACGTAAATTCCAGAGGCAACGATCACGGCAATGCCGGTGATCGACCAGCTGTCTGGGAAATCGCCAAACACCACATACGCCACCAGCGTCGACCAGACGATCTGGGTGTAACTAAATGGCGCAAGCTTGGACGCGGGCGCATGTTCAAACGCGCGAATCAGCGTGAGATGACTGGCCGCGTTGACCAGACCGCCCCCAATCATCAGCGCCAGATGCCACCAGGCAAGCGGCGTCGTCCAAGTGAAAGGCAGTGCAAGGCTGAACAGCAGAACGCCCACCAGCCCTGGGTAGAAGATGGAGGTATAGGTGCTTTCCAGTCCGGCGATTCGACGCGTCAACACCTGATAGATCGCCATCGAAAACGCGGTGCCAAGCGGCAACAGCGCCGCCCAGCCAAGCGCATCGCCGCCGGGCCGGATGATGACCAGCACGCCGGCAAAGCTGCAACTGATTGCAATCCAGTGACCGACGCTGACGTGCTCCTTCAGAACGACAACCGCCAGCAGCGTGACGATCAACGGCGATACAAAGGTGATTGCGACGGTCTCTGCCAGTGGCATCTGGCTGATCGCGCTGACGAACATCAGGGCTGCAAGCGGCAGCAGCAGTCCTCGGGTCAGTTGAATGCCTGGGCGTCGGGTTCGTACAAACCCCAGGCCCTGCCGGCCGCCGACCACTGCCAGGAGCACCAGGGTGTGGAAGAAAAACCGGATCCACAGGATGAAGCCGATCGGGTAGAACTGCGTCATGTACTTGGAGATGGCATCGGTCAGTGCAAACAGAAACACCGCAACGCCCACCAGGCCGATACCCCGCAGAATCTCGCGGGCCTGCCGATCATCAGGCAAAGTCATGGCAATGGCGGGCTTTAGGGCACCACCCGCTCATGCTCGGGGATTGCCTCGCCGCGCTCGATTCGGGCGATGTTGTCAAGCATGCGGATAACAGTCGGTGCAAAGTTGTCAGCGGCGATGCCCGCCAGGTGAGGCGTCATCACCAGATTGTCGAGTGCGAGCAGCGGCGAGTCGGGTGGCAGGGGTTCGATGTCGAATACATCCACAGCGGCCCCACGAATGACCTGCTCTTTCAGCGCCCAATACAGATCGGCGTCGCTGACCACCCCGCCTCGGGCAACGTTGATAAGCACCGCATGGCGCTTCATTCGCGTGAGTGCCTCACGGTTAATCATGCCTGCGGTGTCTGCGCTGAGCGGACAATGCAGCGATACAACATCGGATTCAGCCAGAAGTTGATCGAGCGGCATGAAGGTTGCCACGGCGTTGGCCGAGGCATCGGGCCCTGAGGGGCGCGTGTAGAGGACCGTGCAGCCAAAGGCCTGCAACAGCGCGGCAACGCGGCGCCCGATCGCACCAAATCCAACCAGCCCCACGATTCGACCATGGAGCATCATCGAATCGTAGGGAAGGTGACGCGTGCCCCAACGTCCTTTCTTGAGCTCGGTGTGGCCCCAGGCGAGATGTCGAAGTGCGGCGATCATCAACCCAATGGTGTATTCGGCAACGGGCGTCGCGTTGCCGCCGGTGACCCGCGCCACCGGGATTCCCAGGGACCTTGCAGCGGCCAGGTCGATGTTGTCGACTCCCACGCCCCATTTGTGCAGCAGCCGCAACCGTTTTGCCGCCCTGAACAGGGTGTCTGGCACCGCGGTCTGCCCGCTGATGGCGTAGTCCGCCTCAGCGATCAGCTGTTCAAGGTGTTCATGATCGGCGCTGCTCGCCACGACCAGATCGAATCCGGGGTCAACGAGTTCTGCGAACCGTCGATGGCTGACTTCGGTGAGTGTGTCGAGGATAACGATGCGGCGGCGGATCAAAGGAGGCATGGTGCTTGCGATCTTGGGTGAGTCAGGAGAGCGAAAATCGGGTGCCGGCACGAGCGAGTCCGCCAGAAATAGCCACTGGCGTACCGTCGGCCCGCCAGCAGGCGGCACCCGTCATCATGCCGTCTTCGTCAAACCCGATCGCGTTCATGCCTCCCGCCACCCGGGGCACGCGGCGAACAGGATGCCCCCGCTGCGCGAGCTGTTCGCCAAGCGCTTCGTGGAGCATGTCTTCGAGCTCAAGGTCGCCACCTTCAGTGAAAACGCGCGGCGCCTCAACAGCTTCCTGCAGCGTCATGCGGTGATCGATCAGATTGACGATGGTCTGCATCGCAGAGGGGAAAATCCGCAGTCCACCGGGCAGGCCCAGGGCGACGCGAAGCCGGCCCTCGCGAAGCAGCATCATGGGCGCCATCGAGGTGAAGACGCGTTTTCCCGGGGCTACCGATAACGCGTTGCCCGGGTGTGGATCAAAGTTGTACATGTAGTTGTTGGCAAGAAGACCCGTACCTTCGATCATCATTGCCGCGCCGAATGCGCCGTTGAGTGTTTGCGTGCTTGCGATCACCATGCCGTCGGCGTCGGCAATCGTGAGATGGGTGGTGTCCGACGATTCGGTAGTGCCTGCCACGCCGCTCTGCCAGGTGCTTCTTTGCTGCGGCTTGATCAGCGATGCGCGCGCACTCGCGTAGCGTTTGGACGTGAGGTGCGCCACCGGCACCTTCACGAACGCTGGATCGGCGGTCGCGGCGGAACGATCAGCGAATGCAATCGCCATGGCCTCGGCCAACCAATGCGTTGCGTCAGCCGATCCGAATCCTGCTTCATGAAGATCGAAGTGCTCGAGCACATTGAGCATCTGCACGATATGCACGCCCGATGAGGCCGGGGGCGGCGGGCCGACCACTTCATGGTCGCGGTAGTGCCCGCGCACGGGACTCCGTTCGCAAACCGAATAGCGCTCAAGGTCGGTGGCGGTCATCAAGCCTCCGGCGCGCCCCAGTGTGTGCACCAGCTGCTGTCCCAGCGACCCCCGATACAGCGTATCCGGCCCTTCGCGCGCAATCAGGCTCAGCGTTTCTGCGCAATTCGGCTGCCGAAGCATGCTTCCGGCCCGAAGCGGTTGGCCCTGGGGCAGGAACAGGGCGGCAAGCTCTGGGCTGCGGGCCAGTGCAGCCGCCTGTTCAGCGATGTTGGTGGCCAGATAGGGCGTGACCTGAAAACCGCGTCGTGCGAGCCGGATCGCCGGTTGTAGGACATCGGAAAGCGTGAGTCTCCCGTAATGGTTCAGCAGCTGGCACCAGCCAGCCAGCGCGCCCGGTACCGCCACCGCCAGCGCGCCAAGTTCGTTGGTTCGGGCAACCGTCAGACGCCGATCCTCGATTCGATTGGAAACAAGCGGCGTGTACAGGGTGGGATGGGCGGCGGCGGGCGCGCAGCCGAGTCCATCAAGAATCACATGCTCGCCCGTGGCGGTGCGAAGGTGTGTGACACCGCCTCCAAGCAGCCCCACCATCATGGGCTCGACCACGCTGAGTGCAAAGAGGGCTGCGACGGATGCATCGGCAGCGTTGCCGCCTTCCAGCATGATTTGCGCCGCCACACCCGAGGCGATCGGATGGTTGGTGACGATCATGCCCTGCGACCCACGCGCCGCCTGCTTTCTGCAGGAAAACCCGAGCGCGGAAGAACGATCGGGCGGACCCATCATGCTGGGTTTTTCAGGCGCTCGCGCAGGGCGGTCTTCAACACCTTGCCGTAGTTGTTCTTGGGCAATGAATCGATGAACAGATAGCGCTTTGGACGCTTGAACCGGGCGATGTGCTTAAGGCAGAGTGAATCAAGCGCTTCATCGCTTATGTCGGTATCCGGGCGAGCCACGACAAAGGCAACCACCTCTTCGCCCCACTCGGCGTGCGGGGCCCCCACCACTGAACACTCAAGTACGCCAGGGTGCCGCAGCAAGACCTCTTCGATTTCGCGCGGGTAAATATTGCTGCCACCGCTGATGATCAAATCTTTTGAGCGGTCGCGCAGGGTCAGATAGCCGCGCTCATCAAATGAGCCAACGTCGCCAGTCCATAACCAGCCGTCGCGCAGCGCCTGTCGGGTTGCCTCGGGATTATTCCAATAGCCGGCCATCACGCAGTCGCTTCGAGTGACGACCTCGCCGATCTCGCCTGTTGGAAGGTCGCGCCCCGCTTCGTCGACCACGCGAATTTCAACGCCGGTCCGGGTGATTCCAACCGAACCGAGCCGCGCCAGATGCCCAGGGCCGCCGTCACCCAGATGGTCGCGCTTGGCCAGACCGGTCAGCGTCATCGGGCTCTCGCCCTGCCCATACAACTGCCACAGTCGCGGCCCAAATGCCTCGAGCGCGCGTTGCAGATCGCTGACATACATGGGCGCGCCGCCGTAATAAAGCGTACGAAGACCGCGATGCGGCGCCCGCACCGACGGCGACTGCAGCAGTCGGATGACCATGGTGGGCGCTGCGAACATCGTGACGCGGTGATGATGCTCAAAGGCTTCGAACACCAGGTCGGGCTCAAAGCTTGGCAGAACCACCTGATGCCCACCCGCCAGCAGGTGAGGCAGGCCATAGAGTCCGGATGCGTGCGATAGCGGTGCGGCGTGCAGCTTGGTGTCACCCGGCTCGACATGTTCGACATCAGCGAAATAGATCCATGACATCGCCAGCAGATTACGGTGCGACAGCATCGCGCCCTTCGGCCGGCCCGTGGTACCGCTCGTGTAAAAAAGCCAGGCGATATCGGTGGGGGCGCGATCAACGCACTGTGCGGCCGGTGATTCCAGCATCTTCCGATAGGCAGCGCCGCCCACGACGGTGATTGAGGGGGGCGGTGTCAACTGCGCGAGTTCCGGGGTCAGGTCACCCACCAGGCGCTCCGACGTAAATACTGCCCGCACTCCGCTGTCTCCGACAATATGGCTGACTTCGCGGGGATGCAGCTTTGAGTTGACCGGAACCGTGCACAGCCCGGCGGCCCAGCAGGCAAACAGCAGTTCAAAGAACTCGGGTTGATTGTCCATGCAGATCAACACCCGCTCACCCTCTGACAGGCGAAGCTGTGACCGCATGGCGCCAGCAAGCCGCAGCACGCGCTCGCCAAGGTCGCCGAAGCGAAGCGTTTGTCCGTTGCCGGTGACCGCCAGCGAGTCGGGATGGCTGCGGACGCGGTTCAAGAGGTACCGGGCGAGATTGGACATGGTGGTGGGCGGGTTCAGTTTTATTGCGGTTCGTTTCGGAGGGCGGCTGCGACGGCGCGCGACTGTTCATGCGCTCGGCGACGCGCTTCGAGCTCGTCAGCGGACAGCCGGTCCGGGTTCATGTAACTGAGGCGCCAGTCTGCGGGCCCGGGCCATCTCAGCGGGTTTTGAATCGTGGTTCGCGCGACAGGCGCCGACTCGAGCACCCGCAGCGCCAATTCCAGCGTGAAGTCCTGCGAGTCGACGTCGAACGGCCGCCCGCAGGCCGCGCCCAGTGGAAAGTCGCTGAAGAGCAGGCGCGGCACGCCGACATGTTCAACGATATCGCGCGCGCACCCCATGATGACGGTGGGTAGGCCGTTTGCCTCCAGGTGGCGCGCCGCCAGCGACAAGGTCTGATGGCAGATCGGACAATTGGGAACCAGCAGAACCGCCTGAGCCTGATCGGCCTGCAGGCGTCTGAGTACCTCAGGAAGGTCGACTTCGATCGTGTGGCGCTGACTGCGGTTGGTCGGCACGCCGTGAAACCGGGGCGCGAGCGATGCGACTCGCCCTCGGTCCCGAGCGCGGCGTAACGCTGGCAGAGGAAACCAGAGATTGGGGTCATCAACCAGTTGGTCGCGATCGACGCCAACGTGGGAAATTCGGAGGTCATGGTCGAGATCGATTGATCTGGAATAGACCTCGAAAAACTTCGCTGCCGCGTTGTAAGGGGCTCGGACGCTTTGGTCGCCGCAGTCGCTGCGATAGGGGGCTGCGGTGGTGAGCAGTGCGATTCGAAGCTGTGCCAGCGGGCCTGGCAGCGGGGTAAACGGCGCATCCAGGTAATGCGCATAGCGATAGGTGGCCGGGTAGCCCAGCGCCTGATACCAGCGGTGGGTGCGCTCGATGTAGCGAACCGGTTGGTCCCAGTCAGGCGCAAAGTGGGGGCCCGCCGCCTCGAAGGTCATGCTGTTGCTCCGGTCGCGTCGTTTCCAAAGTTGGCGGAATCTTCGCACGGCGCGCGCGGTCGCGCAGCGCTCAGTCCGTAAACGACGCCGTGATCTGGCCCAGCACCCCGTAGTCCGCCTCGATCCGCACACCGGGTTCGACTGGAATCGGGTTCGAGCAGGTGCCTGTAGTAATGACCTGACCCGCCTCAAGTGCGAAGCCGTTTGCCGACAGCTCGTTGACGAGCCAGGTCAGTGCGATCCGCGGGTCACCGAGAACATTGCGTCCAATGCCTGTGAATGGTTCACGGCCGCTGATGCGGATGCTGACGGTGTGTTCTGCAAGGTTCAGCGAGCGCCATGAGTCAGGGCAGGGCTTGCCGAGCATGAAGCGGTCTGCGCAGGCGTTTTCGGCGATCAGTTGGGCGGCACCGGCGTTTGAAAAGTCGCGGTAGCGTGAATCCGGAATTTCAATGGCGGGATGAAGCGATGCGACCGCGCTCATCACCTCACCGTTGGAATAGGGCTGCGCCCTGGGCGCCAGCGTCGCGCCCATTCGAAACGCAAACTCAACCTCAGCGACTTTCATCAGGCTGGTGGCAATTGGCACATCTGAGCCTTCGACGAGAACCTGAGTGCTGTGAATCATTCCGGCAAGGGGCCCGTCAACGCCGATGTGTGACTGGCCGGCGGTGCTGGTTGCTGCGATCTTCCACCCATACCGGCTGTTACCCGACAGTTGCAGCATTTCGCGCTGGATCGCATAGCCTTCAGCACGGGAGACCGGTCTGCATCCAACGGGAAGTTGCGGCAGTGTCTGCCGGCTTCTCCAGCAGTCAAGCAGCATCGCAGCCGCCTGTTGGATTGCGGGGTGATCAAGCATCGTGGACCTCTTCCGTGGCAACAACGTCGCGTTGTGTGAGTGCGAGCAGGGCGCCAGCCATCAGTGTGAAAACCGATAAGGCGAGCCCTGGCGTTAATGAACCTAATCGATCCGCCAACCATCCCGTGAGCACAGGCCCGGC
>VGHA01000091.1 GCA_016868375.1 Betaproteobacteria bacterium
GCCTTGCTCACCATCGGCTGAACCTGAAACAGCAGAAACGCGCTCACAAAAATCGTAAGCCCAAACAGCATGACGATGGCCATGCGCGACAACGGACGGCGGTTGGAGATCATGGGTAGCCCTGGTCACAGACGGCGTGCACTGTACCCGTCGCGACACGCGCTGTCACAGCCCTGGGCCACATCCTCATCATCCTGTCACCTGGGCAGCCGATCCTGGGCTACAGTTCGATCACTACCCGCTCTCATCATGCACAGCCTCCTGAACGTCGTGACCGCGCCCCGGCGGCGCGCACAACTTGCAGCCTGCGGGCTCGCCATCGCGCTCCTGGGCTCGCCGGCAAACGCGGCTGACCGCCTGAGCCCCGACGAGCTCACACCGGGGCTGCTTACGGGGTCGCTGTTCCGTGAGCTTGCCCGGCACGGTGTTGCGCTTCAGGCATCCACCACGCTTGATGCGCTCACCAACACGCGCGGCGGGCGTGCGCGGGGCGCGGCGCCTGCCTTACTGACCGAGATCCGCGCAGGGTTCGATCTGACGCGGCTCGCAGACCTGCCGGGCTGGACAGCCGAAGCCCATCTGATCAACCATGCGCTTGACCGCATCAACGCCGACCGGGTCGGTGCCACCACCGGCGTCACCAACATCGAGACGGTGCACAGCGGCACCAAACTCTATCGACTGTGGATTGAACGCGAGGCGGCCGAGGCAGGGCGCGCGCTGCGGGTTGGCCTGTTTCCATTGGAACACGAGTTCTTTCTCCTCGAATCCGCGGCCAGCTTCATCCATCCGACCAATGGTCCGCAAGGCGATTACGCCACCACGCTGGGCGCAGCCATCTACAACCATGCGGGCTTTGGCGCGCGCCTTCGCGAGCAGTCCGCCGATCGCGCGCGTTATCTGATGGCCGCCCTCCTCGACCGCCCGCTGGAAGATACGAACTTCGTGCGCACGAGCGGTCTGTCATTTCCGCGAGCGCCGGGCCTTCATCTGATGATCGAGGCGGGGTACACGCCGCTCGAAGCCACGCCGCTGCGCGATGCGCGCGAGCGCTTTGACAAGACCGCGGTGGGTCTTTGGACCTATTCACGCCGCGATCCGCATCTAAGCCAGCGCGACGCCGCAGGCGAGCCCGTGCGCGCCCGCAATGCGGGCTGGTATCTGCTGCGTGAGCAGACGCTGCTCGCGCGGCCCGATGGCTCGGGCATGCTCGCGGGCTTTGCCCGGCTATCGGGCTCCGACGCGCGCGCGTCGCCGATCCGTGAATCGCTGAATGCCGGATTTCGGCTGGCAGGCTGGGTGCCGGGACGCGCCACCGACACGAGCGCTGTGATGGTGGCCGTCCATCGGCTGGGCAACCCGCGCCGGGAGGCCATCGCGGCGCAGGGCGCGATCGCAGCCACGACCGAACGCGTGTTTGAGCTCAATCATCGGATCGAGCTGCTGCCTGCACTGTCACTGATGCAGCTTGCCCAGTGGATCAGTCAACCGGGAGGCCTGCGCAGCACCGGCGCCTCTCGCGTACTGGGCGCAAGGCTTGGTATCGTATTCTGATTGCGTACAATCAGGAGCCCGTCAATGAGCGGTTGCCCTTTCGGCCACGGCGCGGAGCCGCAGCCCTCAACCTCGCCGCCTGACAACCACGACCACCGTACCGGTCACGAGGAGACCGTTCCCGGCGCGCCGCCGGGCATGACCTATACCGACTATCTGAAGCTCGATGCGATCCTGACCGCTCAGTCGCCGTTGTCGCCCGATCACAACGAGATGCTGTTCATCATCCAGCACCAGACCAGCGAGCTCTGGATGAAGCTGATGCTGCATGAACTGCATGCCGCCATCGGCCATCTTCGTAATGATCGCCTGCCGCCTGCCTTCAAGATACTCGCGCGGGTCTCTCGGATCATGGAGCAGATGGTGCATGCGTGGGATGTGCTCGCCACGATGACGCCACCCGAGTACTCCGCAGTTCGGCCCTACCTTGCGCAATCAAGCGGCTTTCAGAGCTGGCAGTACCGCTGCATTGAATTCGCAATGGGCAACAAGAGTGCAGCGATGGTTCGGGTGCATGAACACCGGCCCGATCTGCACGACACCGTGCTGGCTGCGCAACGCGCGCCATCGCTCTACGATGAAAGCCTGCGACTCCTGGGACGGCGCGCGCTTGCCGTGCCCGCCTCGCATTGCGAACGCGACTGGCGCGAGCCCTATCGCGCAAGCCCCGAGGTGGAGGCCGCCTGGCTGGTGGTGTACCGCGATCCCGAAGCGTATTGGGATCTCTACCAGCTCGGTGAAGAACTCGCTGACCTCGAAGACGCGTTTCGGCTCTGGCGATTTCGGCATCTGACGACGGTTGAGCGCGTGATCGGCTTCAAGCGCGGCACTGGCGGCACAGCGGGCGTGGGCTATCTGCGGCGCATGCTCGATACGGTACTGTTTCCAGAAATCTGGTCGCTGCGCACCCGTCTCTGAGCACCGCTCTTGAGCGCGGCCTCTGCGCGCGCTCGATCAGGTTCCGATCACGCCGCCGTCGCGCCGGGTGATCACCACCGTGGCTGACCGCGGCCGGCCATCAGGCAAAAAATCTGGCCAGTTTGAAAAGCGCCGCGGCGCGCGGGGATCGCTTCGCTCGCCCGGCGACTCGCCCGGATGCTGAATGTTGACAAACAGCGTGCGGCCATCGGGCGTAAATGCGGCACCGGTCACCTCGCAGTTGACGGGCCCCGTCAGAAAGCGCAGAAACCGGCCATCGTGCGCATCGAACGCAAGCATCTGATTGCTGCCGATACGCGCGAACTCGCCGCGGTGCATCTGGGTGGCCGACACATCGGTCTGCACCCACAGGATTCCCATCGGTCCAAACGCGATGCCGTCGGGACAGGCAAACAGGTCTCCCCGGATATTGCCGCGCGCATCCTCGCGTTCATTGGCGGGGTCACCGGCCAGCACCAGATGCTCCCATTCAAACCGCTCGCCGTCGAAGTCGCCCGCCTCGCGCCAGCGAATGATCTGACCCATCACGTTGCGTTCGCGTGGGTTGGCGGCATCGGCAGCAGGCTGGCCTGGCGTACCCCGCGCACTGTTGTTGGTGAGCGTGCAGCATACCCAGCGCTCGATCGGATCAATGGCGATCCACTCCGGCCGGTCCATGCGCGTGCCACCCACCGCATCCGAGGCCTGTCGCGCCTTGATCAGCACTTCGGCCTGGTCGGCAAACCCCTGCGATGCGGTCAGCGGGCCGCTGCCGTGGACGAGAGCAATCCAGCGGCCCGTGCCATCGGCATCAAAGCGCGCCACATACAGCGTGCCGTGATCGAGCAGATCGCGATTGGCCTGTGCGGCGGTTTGGCCAGGCCGGGCCGGCCGGATCGGGTCGCGACTGACAAACCGGTACAGGTACTCGAAGCGCGCATCCTCGCCCGAATACACCACCGCGCGCTGATCGCGCGTCACAGCCACCCAGGCGCCCTCATGCGCGGCACGGCCAAGTGCGGTGCGCTTGATGGGCATCGCTGTGGGGTCCATGGGATCAAGCTCAACAATCCATCCGAATCGATTCGGTTCGTTCGGATGCTTCTGCGCATTGAACCGCTCATCAAACTCTGCCCAGCGATAGCCGCTTTTCTCGCGCAGGCCCCAGCGCCGGTGGTGCTCGGGAATCTCCCGGCCCGCATCAAAGTAGCCTGCGAAGTTTTCTTCACCCGACAGATACGACCCCCACGGCGTCATGCCGGCCGCGCAGTTGTTGAGCGTGCCCAGAACCTGACGCCCTTCCGGGTCGGCGGCGGTGCGCATCAGGCGATGGCCTGCAGCCGGACCGCCCAGCGCGTGCGGCGTGCTCATCGTGACGCGCCTGGCATGACGCGAGGGCCGGACAACGTTCCAGCTGCCATCGGCCACACGCGCCACCTCGATGACCGACAGGCCATGCGCGGCCTGGCTCTTTCTTACCTTTTCAGCGGACCAGCTGGCCGTGCCGTCGGGATGCAACAGCCCGTCGTCGGTGTACTCATGGTTCATCGCGAGAACGCCCCGATCGGACCGATCACCAAACGGGAAAAAATGCAGTCCGTCATGATGCATGCCCATCTGCACCGACTGATCCTCAGCGCTGTTGCCGGCATCAAGACGAAATGCCGGCATGCGGCCTGCCACGCCAACCGGCTCGCCCCAGGGTGCGATGACCTGCGCCACATACCCCTCCGGTACCACCAGACGATCGCCCGTGCCCGGGGCAATCGGCGCGAAGCCCGGCCGTCCGCGCGCACCCATCGCGGCACCCGCGCCAGACAGCGTGGCGCAGCCGCCCGCCAGTTGCGAGAAAAGTCCGGTGACCGCGCTTGCCATCAGCACCCGCCGGCGCGAGGGGTCCGACACCTGATGGATGGTGGCGTTCGCCGACCGGTTACTGTCCTCAAGCGAGGTGAGGTCTTTGGCCATCGCAAAGTTCCTAAAGGGCAGTGCTGCCCGCACTGCGCTGGGTTGGGGGCTCCACGATCAGCTCGCCGCTGCGACCGGCAACGCTCGCCCAGGCAAGCGGCCGCACGGCAAGCGCCGTCGGATCGAGCGTTGCCGCGATCGCAGCAACCGAGGTCAGCTGATGGCCTTGGGCGCGCCAGCCATCGATCAGTCGCTCAAACGCGGGGGCCAGCAGCGCCCCCTCGAGCTCGGCGTGCAACGTGAACACCTGATCAACGTCCTGCGTGGTGTGCGACAGCAGCGCCCGGTCTACGGTGTGTTCATCAATACCGTCCACGCCGATCAGTTCATCAAAGGTGGGCAAGGTCGTCGGCAGCTGGATATGCGAGCACACGCGCCCATTGATCTGAAGCCGGTAGGGCGCCGATCCGCGACCATCGGAGGCATGCGTCATGCCCCAGTCATCGATCTGCGCAAACGCATGCGCATTGGCCTGCCAACCCGCTGCACCATGGGTATCGGGCGGGCGGCCAAAGACCTCGGTAAACCGCGCATGGCCGCGCTGCATCTGCGTGCGCGTCCAGTGCTCATCGCGGGTGCGAACATGGTCCTGCCAGTATACATGGTCCCAGGCGTGCAAACCGCATTCGTGACCCAGATCGCGGCAGGCGCGCATGGGATCCGCCCCGCGCCTGCCAATGTCGGGTCCAGGCAGCAGCACCCCATAGGCGAGCGTGCGAAGCCCATAGTGGCGAACCACCGAAGTGCGCGACACCTTCGACAGGAAACCGCGCCGGAACACGCGGCGAAGCGCCCAGCCGGTGTGATCAGGGCCCACGCTAAACAGGAAGGTGGCGCGCACATCGCGCCGCGCCAGCATGTCGAGGAGCCGCGGCACCCCTTCAACGGCGCCACGAAGCGTATCGACATCGACCTTGAGTGCGATTCGGGCCACGCGATGCTCGCGGCTCAGCCCGCGACATCGAGAAGCGCGCGCGCCTCCACGACCTTGCTGCGGTAGTACTCGAAGATGCGTCGCAACGACGCCTCCATGCCCACCTGGGGTGCCCAGCCCAGCGCCTGCATCGTGTCATCGATCTTGGGTCGGCGGGTCTGCACGTCCTGATAGCCGGCCCCGTAGAACGAACCCGACGAGGTGTCGATCAGCGTGGTGCGCTGCGCCCACTGCGCATACTCCGGATAGTCCGCCGCGATATCGAGCATCATCTGCGCGAGTTCCCGCACCGAATAGTCATTGACGGGATTGCCCACATTGAAAATCCGGCCGCTGGCTGCGCCGTGCCGGTTCTCGATAATCCGCATCAGGGCGTCCACCCCATCGGACACATCGGCAAAAGCCCGCCGCTGGGCGCCGCCGTCGACCAGCTGAATCGACTCGCCGCGAACGATCTGCCCGAGAAACTGGGTGACCACGCGCGAGCTGCCCTCTTTGCTCTCAAACAGCGAGTCCAGCCCCGGACCGATCCAGTTGAACGGCCTGAAGAGCGTGTAGGTAAGCCCCTGCTCCTGCCCGTAGGCATGAATGACGCGATCCATCAGCTGCTTGCTGCACGCGTAGATCCAGCGCGGCTTGTTGATCGGGCCATAGACCAGGTTGGAGTGCTCGGGGTCAAACTCGGCATCGGTGCTCATGCCGTAGACCTCGGAGGTGGACGGAAACACGAGATGCTTCCGGTACTTGACCGCCGCCCGCACGATCGGAAGATTCGCCTCGAAATCGAGCTCAAACACCCGCAGCGGCTCGCGCACATACGTGGCGGGCGTTGCAATGGCCACCAGCGGCAGAATCACGTCGCACTTGCGCACGTGGTATTCGATCCACTCACGGTTGATCGTGATGTCACCCTCGAAGAAATGCATTCGGGGATGGCGCACCAGGTCGCCCAGCCGATGGTCGGACATATCCATGCCGTACACATGCCAGTCGGTGCTCGACAGAATTCGGTCGGTGAGGTGATGGCCGATAAAGCCGTTGACGCCCAGGATCAGGATTTTTTTCATCATTGAGGTCCAGAGGAGTTAAGCCAGCCCGCCAGCGTCACGCTGTCGAGACTGCGCCCATCATCAAGCAAACACCGAATATCGATCAGGCCGCCATCGCCGCACACGCCCACGATCCGGCCATCCGCCACGGTAAGGCCCGGTAACTGCGGCTGCGCGAGCGCACCGTGTGGCATGCGCCTGGCCTCGGCAACGATCAACCGTCGACCGCCAAGCTCAGTGAACGCTCCCGGATAGGGCGGCGCCACCGCGCGAATCAGGTTGTACACCTCGGCTGCGGGCCGCGACCAGTCGATGCGGCCGTCCTCGGGGCGGCGACCACCAAAATACGAGCCCTGCGCCAGATCATTGGGATGCGCAGGCGCACGCCCTGACGCCAGCGCCGGCAGGCTTCGCCACAGCACGATCTCGGCGGCCACACACACTTTGTCAAAGACCTGCCGCGCCGTGTCATCGGGCAGGATCGGCACCGCGCACTGATCCACGATGGTGCCCGCGTCGGGCTTATCCACCATCCGATGCAGCGTCGCCCCGGTTTCGGTGGCGCCTTTGAGCACCGCCCAGTTGGTGGGCGCGCGGCCGCGAAACTTTGGCAGCAGCGACCCGTGCATGTTAAAGGCACCGAGTCGCGCGCGCGACAGCAGCGCCTGAGGCAGCATCGCGCGGTAATAAAACGAGAAGATCAGATCGGGTGCCGCACGATCAACCTGCGAGGCAAGCGCCGCAGCATCGAGGTCTTCGGCGTAGCGCACTGGCAGCCCCAGTTCAGCCGCCGTGTCGGCAACCCGCGCAAACCACAGGGTTTCGCCAGGATGGTCGCGGTGCGTGATGACAAGCGACACATCGATACCACCGGCATGCAACACCCGCAGGCAGCGGTCACCCACATTGGAATAGCCGAACACCACCGCACGCGTCATGCCTTGCTCCCGCTGGCGGCGTTAACCGACGGTGGCTCTGCGGCGACCGCGCTCGGTATGCGAAATGATGACGCCTCAGCGAGGGCCTCCGGGGAAGCCTGCGGTGGCGCCTCCAGCACAGCGCTCACGCGATAGCGGGGTCGCCTTCGCACCTCCTGCTGGATGCGACCGACATACTCGCCCATCAGCCCAATGCCAAACAGCACGATGCCAATAAAGAAAAACATGAGCGCAAACAGCGTGAACACACCCTCCACCTCGGCGCCCAGCATGAAGCGCCGCACCAGGAGCAGCGCAAACAGCGCACCCGCGCCCAGCGACAGCACGATGCCCACCAGCGAAAACCATTGCAGCGGCACAATCGAAAACCCCGTCATCAGATCAAAGTTGAGCCGGATGAGCTTGTAGAGCGAATACTTCGACTCGCCCGCAAACCGCTCTTCATGGCTCACCATAATCTCGGTGGGCCGCGCTGCAAAGGTGTAGGCAAGCGCCGGCACAAACGTATTGACCTCCTGACAGGCGTTCAGCGTGTCAACCAGCGCCCGGTCGTAGGCGCGCAGCATGCATCCCTGGTCGGTCATTTCGATACGGGTGATGCGTTCGCGAAGACGGTTCATCGCCTTTGAGGCAGTGCGGCGAAACGCACTGTCCTCACGCTGGCGACGAATGGTGCCGACGTAGTCGTGACCCGCACGAATCTCGGCAACCAGCCGCGGGATTTCCTCAGGGGGATTCTGCAGGTCGGCATCGAGCGTGATCGCGATCTGCCCCCGCACATGCTCGAAGCCGGCCATGATCGCCATATGCTGGCCAAAATTGCCGTTGAACAGCACTACGCGCGTGACATCGGGGCGCGCGCGAAACTGTGCGGCGAGCAACTGCGCAGAGCGATCGCGGCTGCCGTCGTTCACAAAAATGATCTCGTAGCGTTCGCCAAGGGAATCAAGCGCTGCGTACAGACGCTCGAAGAGCCGCGGCAGCACCCGCTCCTCGTTATAGACCGGAACAATGACCGAAACGTCGGGCCCCGCCATCATGGTTTCAGTTCCATCACGGCACGCGCCAATGCACTGACCACCCGCTCGGGGTCGGTGTCAGCCATGGTGGTGAACAGCGGCAACGTGAGAATGGCGCGCCCAATCCGCTCGGTATGCGGCAGCATGCCCTCGCGCCAGCCCTGGTCACGATAAAACTTGAACAGATGGAGCGCCGGGTAATGAACCCCGGTGCCGATACCCTGCGCACGAAGCGCCTGCATGACGGCCGCCCGTGCGCCCTCGATCCGTTCAACAGGAAGGACCACCTGAAACATATGCCAGTTGGTAAGCGCGGTGTCGGGCTCAGCAGCCGGTGGCAGCTCAATGCCCAGGTCCGCGAGCCCCGCGCGCGCGGCCACATCAAAGTACCGCGCAGCAAGTTCGGCACGCCGCCTCGTGATGGCATCGAGCCTCGCAAGCTGGCCCAGCCCCACCGCCGCATGCACATCCGACAGATTGAACTTGCCGCCAGGCTCTTCCATATCCATGCCGTCCGAGCCACTGCGAATCACACCCTGAAGGCGCAGGCGCTCAGCACGCAATGCTTCCTCGGGCGAGTTGAGTACCAGGCAGCCGCCTTCAACCGAGGTGAGGTTTTTGTTGGCGTGGAAGCTGAAGCTCACCAGGTCCCCGATCGCGCCGATCCGCGCACCCCGCCAGCGCGAATCGATGGCCTGCGCGGCATCCTCGATCACGCGAAGGCGGTGCTGCCTGGCGATCGAATAAAGCCTGTCCATATCCACCGGCAAGCCTGCCAGATACACCGGAATCAACGCGCGCGTTCGGGGCGTGATCGCCGCTTCGACCGCGTCCAGATCAAGGTTGCGCGTACGCGGGTCAACGTCGACAAACACCGGCCGGGCACCGACCGCGCAGACCACGTTGGCGGTGGCGACCCAGGTAAGCGCCGTGGTGATCACCTCGTCGCCCGGACCGATTCCCGCCACCCGCAAGGCCACCTCCATGGTTGAGGTGCCATTGGCAAACGCGCGCACCGGACGCCCGCCAAACAACTCTGACAGCCGCGCCTCGAATGCCTGCGATTTCGGGCCCGTGGTGATCCAGCCGCTTGCAAGCACTTCGCCCACTGCGGCAATCGTGGCGGGATCGATATCGGGTCGGGTGAACGGAATGAATGGCATCTCGGCCATGGCTTGCCCTCTGCTACGCGAACTCAGCTTCTTGAAATCAGCCAAACACCGGCCAGGATCAGCACGATGCCGCCCCAGCGCGTGGCATTGACCACTTCACCGAACAGCCACCATGCCAACAGCGCATTGACAACATACCCCAGTGACAGCAACGGGTACGCAAGCGACACATCAACCCGTGACAGGCCGATGATCCAGACACCCACGCTGATGACGTAACAGGCCAGACCCGCGACGATGGGCCACTGCGAAAGCACCCGCCAGACCAGCGCAGGAAGTTCGTTCCACGCGGGGCTGAGCGGCCCCAATGGCGACACGCCCGCCTTCAGCAGCAGCTGCGCGCCCGCGTTCAACATGACGCCGGTGAGAATCAGCATAAAGGTATTCAGTGTCATGGCGAGACCCGCACCGTAAAATTGGCGACGACGACGCGTCGTGTGTCGCGCGCAACTTCGGACATCGGCACGCCCTGCGCGCGAAGCGCATCAAAGCTTGCCGGCGCCATCACCGCAAGCGCCCGAGGCCCATGCTGCCAGCGATCCACAAACTGCGCGAGCGTTGGCAGCCACGCATCGGGCTGCTGCCGCGCGCCAAAGGCGAGCTCATCCGCATACTCGACCATGGTGAGTCGATGACCCAGATAAAACGGCAGCGTGTGATCGAGCCTGTGCACGCCGTAAAGCGGCATCTGCGGTTCAAGCACCGCGCTGACCGCAGGCACCAGATCCACGCCCGAGGCGCTTCGACTGATGGAACCGTGGCCCGCGATTCCAACCGTTGACGCAACCAGCCAGGCGAGCGCATAGGTGCTCACCGCGGTCACGCGCCTGGCGCGCCGTTCAAAGACCAGTGCGGCCGCGGTGCCGGCCACGGCAATCGCAGCCGCTACGGCAAGCCATAACGCATAACGTTCAAAGAGCGGCTGTGGCGTGATCGCAGAGCCCAGGCGTCCGACCAGCGGTGTGGCAGCAGCAAACACCACCGCCACCCCCAGCATGACCCACAGTTGCCGGACCAGTCCGCGCTCGCGCACCCGGGTCAGTGCCAGTGCGCCCAGGAGCGCGAGCGCCGGCATGATGGGAAGAATATAGCCGGGCAGCTTCGAACCCGATGCGCTGAAGAACACCAGAATCGACAGCACCCATGTGGCCAGCAGTCGTTCGGGCTGAAACACCGAGGCCTGGCGCGGCGTTTCGCGAACCCGGCGGACCAGCCCGGCCCACAGCCCCGACCAGGGCAGAAAGCCCGCCACAACCAGCGGCAGGAAAAACCACCAGGGTTCATGGCGCCGATGAACGGTCGAGGTATAGCGCTCGAAATGCTCGTGGATGAAGAAGAAGTGCGCGAACTCGGGATTGCGGGCAATCACCAGATAAAACCAGGGAACAGTCACGACGCTGAACACCAGCAGGCCGGATCCGAAGTGCATCCGCCGCCAAAGCGCCCAGTCCCTGCTCCAGAGCGTGTAGACAACCAGCACCAGCCCGGGCAGGACCAGCCCGATCAGACCCTTGCTCAGCACGGCAACGCCCATCGCCGCCCAGACACCCAGCATCCAGCGCTGACGCGATGCGCGTGAGGCCTGCGGGTGCTGCGCAATCAGAAAACAGCTCAAAGCCACAGCAAGCGCCGCCGACACCGCCATGTCGAGCGAGTTGAAATGCGCGCCCATGTTCCAGAGCGGCATAGCAAGCAGCACCCAGCCGGTGAACACCGCAGCGGTCCGACCCCACCAGCGCGCGGCAGCGATCATCATCATGGCCACCGCAAGCAAACCGCTCACTGCCGCCCACACCCGAGCCTGCCAGACGCCCACGCCGAACATGTCGAACGCAAGCGCGCTCATCCACAGGTGAAAGGGCGGTTTATAGAAATACTTCAGGCCGTTGTAGCGGATGGTGACCCAGTCGCCGGTCTGCGCCATTTCACGCGCGATCTGCGCATAGCGGCCCTCATCGGAGGGCATCAACTCACGCAGGCCAAGCGACCCAAACCACACCGCCAGTACGATGATGAGCGCAAGCGCCGCCACGGCGCTCAGAGGTGAGGCGCGATCGGATCGCACAGTCGGTGCGCTCACCGCGCAGCCGCCCGGCGTTTCAATCGTCTCAGTGCAATCGCCACAGTCAGAACAGGCCCGATCCCGGTTGACATGCCAAGCGCTGACGCCCATCTGGCGTCGCGCGACCGCGAGGATACCAATGCTGGCGGATAATGCCGGCATGGAGACGCGACTTGATCATCTGGTGATTCTGGCTGCCTCGCTGGACGAGGGCGTGCGCTGGTGCGAGCAGACACTGGGCGTTGTGCCGGGTCCCGGCGGCAGTCATCCGCTGATGGGAACGCACAACCGCCTGCTTCGAATCGGATCGGCGGATTTTCCGGACGCGTATCTGGAAATCATCACGATCGAGCCTGGCGTCAAACCGCAGCGCGGCGCCCACCAGCGGCGCTGGTTTGATCTGGATGACCCCAGCCTTGCCGATCAGGTTCGCCGCAACGGGCCGCGGCTTGCCCATTGGGTTGCCCGCACCGGGTCGCTGTCTCAGGTCGTTCAGGATTGGCACGCCCTGGGCATTGACCGGGGCGAGATTATCGCCGCCAGTCGCATGACGCCCACGGGTCTCCTGGAATGGAAAATTACGGTTCGAGACGATGGCGCGCGGCTCTTTGACGGCTGCCTGCCAACCCTGATCGAATGGGGTGCCAGACACCCCGCACAGGCCATGGCCGACAGCGGCGTCGTGCTCGAGCATTTTCATGTCCGACATCCGGAGGCGGCGCTGCTCGCGTCGGCATGGCAAGGCGCAGACCTGACGGGGGTCTCGGTGGTGGCTGGCGAACCTGAGCTTGTCGCCACCCTTGTAACGCCCCGAGGTCGTCTGCAGCTCAATAGCGCCGGCTTGCCCGACAGCGGGTCGGCGTCGGGCACTCAGTAACCGGCCACTGCGCCGTCCGATCGCGGATCGTATCCCCCTTCGAGCACGCCGTTCGGGTGTCGAATCAGCATGCCGGCGTGGCCAACCGCCTCGTCCCAGGCGCCGATCGTCTCGACCTCATGACCCCAGGCTTGCAGCTGCGCCACCACTTGCGGATCGAATCGCGACTCCAGTTTCAGTGTGTCGCTCGCCTTGCCCCAGGTACGACCCAGCAGCCAGCGCGGCCGGGCAATCGCCTGCTGCGGCGTATCGCCAAAGTAACGCATACGATTAAAGATCGTGGCCTGCGTCTGCGGCTGGCCATCACCGCCCATCGTGCCATACACCACCAGTCGCCCGCAGTCGAGCTGCGCCAGCGCGGGATTGAGCGTATGGAACGGCTTCTTGCGCGGCTCGAGCGTATTGATATGCGAGGGGTCCAGTGAAAAGCTTGCCCCGCGGTTCTGCCAGTTCACGCCCGAATCGGGAAGCACCACCCCGCTTCCGAACTCATGGTAGATGCTCTGAATGAAGGAAACCGCGATACCGTTTGCGTCGATCACACCCATCCAGATGGTGTCGCCTGGATCGGTGCGGCGGCCCCAGGGGGCTGCGCGGGCCGGATCAAATGCCTGCGCAAGCGCATCGAGCCTCGCGGCGTTCAGCAGCTCCCGGGCGTCGAGCTTCATGAAGGCGGGGTCGGTGACGTGTGCGTCCCGAACCCGAAACGCCAATTTGGTGGCCTCCACCTGCGCATGAATGAACGCAGCGCCTTCCGGGCCCGAGCGCGCATCGGCCCCGGGCGTCATCCAGGGATAGCGGGTGCCGATTCGCTCCATCAGACCGAGAATCATGAGCGAGACCACACCCTGGGTCGGCGGCACCATGTTCAGGAGCGTGGCCCGATGCGCGTTGAGAGACAGCGGATCGACCCGTCGTGCCTGATGCGCATTAAGGTCTGACAACGCCAGTGGGCTACCCACCTGCGCGAGCTCAGCCGCCATCTGTCGGGCCAGTGCGCCGCGATAAAACGCGTTTGTGCCGTGGCGCGCAATGCTGGCAAGCGTGTCGGCGAGTCGTGGCTGCCGAAACAGCGTGCCCCGTGCAGGCGACTTGCCATCGACCAGAAATGTGTCAGCAAAGCCGGGCGTTGCGCCAATCTCGGCCTGTTTGGCCGCGGTAAGCGCATGCTGGCTGTGCGTGACGGGCACTCCTTCGCGGGCGTAATAGATCGCGTCTTCAAGCAGTCTTGACAGCGGCAATCGGCCGCCTAACGCGCTTCGCGACAGGTGGTGCGCCGCGCCCCAACCCGAGACCGTGCCGGCCACGGTGAGGGCCGCAAGCCCACCTCGAAACGGAATCGCAGGACCGCGAGCAGGGGTCGGCCCGCCATAGCCCCGCTTCGCATACCAGTCGCGCGTGGCGGCGGCAGCGCTTGAACCGCTCGCATCGATTCCGCCCGGCACGCCACGGGGGCCGCTGATCACCCAGAAACCGTCGCCGCCGATCGAATTCATGTGCGGATAAACGACTGCGATGGTGGCAGCCGCGGCAATCATCGCCTCGAGCGCGTTGCCACCCTCTCTCAAGACCTCAAGCGCTGACTGCGCGGCCAGACTGTGCGGAGCAACCGCGATGGCGCGGCGGGCGAGTGTTGATTGCATCGGGGATTCCTGGGTTGATCCCCCGATGATAGAGCGACCGCCTAGCGCGTGCCCGAATGGTCCTGCAGCACAGTACGAAGCTTGGCCACCGAGGTGCCAGGTGTGTCCCAGACGGGGATCGGACACGCCGCACGCGCCGCCGGCGCGGCCGACGCCATGGAAAACTGCCCGAGCGCCAAGGCCCGATAGGCGGGTGCGAGCCGCTCACAGTGCTCGATGATCAGGCGATCGTGGTCGGGAGAACCGTAGGCCTGCGGCACGAATTCAAACGTGACTTGCGGCGCAATGCCACGGGCAGCGGCCTGCGCTGTCAGCTCCGATCGCAGCGCCTCGACCGACGCCGGAAACGTGACCAGCACCGCGGTCGGTCCACCCGCATCGAGCAATCGGTCAAACATCGCCTCGTTAGGTGTCAGCACCGGGAAGCGGTGGGCACGCTTGACTCGACCGATGGCCTCGGCAAAGGCCGAGCAGGTGAACAGGACCGCGTCGGCTCGCGCGCGCTCGCAATAGCGACCAATCTGCTCGAACCGACCGAGGATCTCGGGATGGGTTGTGCCGAGCACTGCACCATCGGTCGATAGCGACGCATCCAGCAGATGGATTGGCTTCACATCGGGCCAGCCTGAGCGAAAGGCCTCGTCGGCCGGTGGCATCGACACCTGTCCCGCACTCACCAGAAATAGCCGCACCGCGCGCTCCTCTTTGAACCCGGATCACTCCGGGCGGATCCCCGCATCCTTCACCACCTTGACGGCGCGCGTCATTTCGTCGCGCAGCAGTTTGGCAAGCGCATCGGGCCCGCCCACCATCGGGTCAAAGCCATTGGCTTGAATGCGACGCGCGGTATCGGGTTGCGCAAGCACGGCCTGAATGTCGCGATCAAGCCTTGCAATAATCTCTCGCGGCACCCCAGCTGGCGCAAATACCGCCACCCAGGCCGAGTATTCGAAGCCGGGCAGCCCCGACTCGGCAACGGTGGCGAGTTCCGACGCATCGGCGAGCCGTGACGGGCTGGTGACACCCAGCGAGCGCAACCGCCCGGCGCGAATATGCGCAAGCGAGGTGCCCACCGGCTCGCAGATGAACTGGATCTGCCCAGCGATCAGGTCAGCGAGTGCCTGCGGCGAACTTTTGTAGTTGATCATCGCCAGGTTGACGCCAGCCATGGTCTTGAACATCTCGGCGCAGATCTTGGAGCCGCTGGTGGCGGTGCCGTAGAACAGCTGCCCGGGGCGCGCGCGCGCATGGGCGATGAATTCGGCAAGGTTCTGCGCGGGAACCGAGGGGTGAACCACCAGGATGTTGAATGCGTTCTTGAAGGCCATCGACACCGGGGTGAAGTCGTTCACCGGATCAAACGGCAGCTTCGCCCTGAGACTGTAGTTGGCGGCAAGCGTCGTGCTTGAGCCCAATACCAGCGTGTAGCCATCGGCGGGCGACTTGGCGGCCGCATCCACGCCAATGATGCCTTCGGCGCCCGGGCGGTTTTCCACCACCACCGGCTGACCCAGGCGCTCGCCCAGCTTTTCGGCGAGCACCCGGGCATTCAGATCGGACGCGCCCCCCGCGCCCAGCGGCACGATCAGCCGCAGGGGCCGCGACGGATAGGTTTGCGGCACAGCAGGCAACGCACTGAAGACCGAAAGCGCGAGCCCGGCGCAGGCCGCGAGCGTGCGTCGACGAAGTTGGTGAACCAGCATCTGTTCCTCCGAGGGGTTTGTGCGCCGTGCACGATCGCCGGGCGATCACGCACGCTACCCTGCGCGCCCGCAACGCGCACTCACGCAGGGCGATCGGTGGAATGCTGGGTCCGAGTCTGCTGCGGGCACGCGTTCCTGTTAATATTAAATTTAACAAAACGATTTATCTGTTAATCTTTACGTATGTCACGATCGTCGCCAGCCATCGAATCAATTCCGCAGGCCACCCGCGCGGCGCTGCGCACACTCGGGGACGACCTGTCGACCGCTCGCAAGCGGCGGCGGCAACCGCTTCGCGAATGGGCCACGCGCCTGGCGGTGTCGGTCCCGACGCTGCTACGCATGGAAAAGGGCGATCC
>VGHA01000092.1 GCA_016868375.1 Betaproteobacteria bacterium
CGTGACGGCAGGCGGCAAAACCCTGTCGCCCTCCACCATCGAGAACCTGCTCCGAGCCAGCCCTTATGTGGCCGAGGTTGTTGTGATTGGGCATGCCCGCAAATACCTCACCGCCCTTATCGAAATTGATTACGACACGGTCTCGGACTGGGCGCGTAAGCAGAACATCGCCTACACCGGTTTCGCGAGCCTCGTCGAGCATCCTCAGGTCGTCACCCTGATCGATCGCGAAATTGCGCAGGCAAACAGCCAGCTGGCGCGCGTTGAAACTATCAAGGCATTCCGCATCCTGCCGAAAATGCTCGACCCTGAAACCGAAGGCGAACCCGTCACGCCCACCCGTAAGGTGAAGCGCAAGCAGATGGAGGCCCGGTTTCACGATCTGATTGAATCGATGTACGGTGATGGCGAGGCGCGTTTGCTGGCAGAGGCCGCAAGCGGCGTGCGCCACTGACAATCATGGTCAATGCTGTTCAAACCAACGAGGAGACATCCCACATGAAGCGCAGGATCCTATCGCTCTTATCGGCCGCAGCCTTCGCCGCGGCGGTCGCGCCCGGCGTCAATGCGCAGAATGCCTATGTCGTGGGCGTCACCGCCGCCATGACTGGCCCCGCCGCGGGCACCTATGCGCCCGTCATGGATGCACTCAGGGCCTACATCGATCATGTCAACGGCAAGGGTGGTGTCAATGGTCGGCAGATTCAGCTGATCATCGCCGACGACCAGGGTGAGCCCTCGCGTGCCGCCGCCAATGCCAAGAAACTGCTCAATCAGGACAAGGTGGTGCTGCTTATCAACAGCAGTCTGTCCTCCACCTACGCGCCGGTAGTGGCCGACAGCAAACGCGCTGGCGTGCCTCTGTTGTTTGCAGGCGCGGCCTGCCCGAAGGAAACCTTTCCGCCCGCCGATCCGCTGCAGTTCTGCTCCACTGCGTTTGGGGCCACCTTCGATTCGCGCGCGGCGCTTGACTTCATCAAAGGGCAGACAAAAGAGCCTGTGAGGCTGGGATTGGCTGCAATGGCCATTCCGCTCTCGCGTGGTGAAATTGACTTCGCAGAAGGACTTGCCAGACAGGTCGGCATGACGCCGGTTGACAAGCAGATCACCCCGCCCCCCACACCTGACTACACGCCGTTTGCCACCAAGCTGAAGGATGCGAATCCGAATTGGGTATGGGCCTGGTCGCCCTGGATTTCGCAGGTCCGCACGTTTGAAGCGATGCGTCGCCTGGGCTGGAATGGCCAATACCTTGCCTGGGCGCATCTGAACGCCGAGGAAGACCTGGCGCGAATCAAAGACCCCGGGTTGTTCGTGATCGGCAGCAACGCGTTCTTCAGCGATGATCTGCCGATTCATGCCGAGATTCGGGCGGTCACGCATCGGGCCAACCTCAAGCATCCAGTGAGCTTTCTCGCCGAAGGCTTCGTGGCGGGGCTGGTGATTGAAACCGCCATGAAGGGGGCTGCCCAGCCCACGGCGCAGGCGGTGACCGCCTCCATGAACAACCTTAAGGTTGATCTGAAGGGATTGCGCGGCGGCCCGCTTGAGTGGACCAAAGATAACCATTTCCGCACGCGGCAGTACTACCGCGTCTGGCGCTGGGAACCGTCGGCTGGCGCTGTGCGCCGTGTGCAGGATTGGGTGGCGGTCGACGTCAAACAGTAAGCACAGCCGAAGCCAATGCAAACGCTCGTCAACATCGCGGTGCTCACGTCGATCTATGCGCTGATCGCCTGTGGCTACGTGATCGTTTACCGAACCAGCCGGGTGTTGTCGCTCGCCCATGGCGAGTTGATGATGCTCGGCGCCTTCGGGCTGTGGGTCACGATCGCACTGTTTGACGGCATGCCGCTTGCAGCAGCGCTTGCCGCGCTGCTGCTCGCCGCGGTGGTCGGGGTGGTGGTCTATGCGGCGCTGATGCGCCGGATGACGGGCGAGGCGGTGCTGGCGGCGGTGCTGGCCACCATTGCGTTGGGCATTCTGCTGCGGGGGCTTGCGGTCCTGATCTGGGGCCCCACCGAGCGGCATCCGCTCGCGGCGCTGGGCTGGGACAACCCGGTGTTCGAACTACCCGCCGGCGCCCGCATCTCGGCGATCGATGCGTCACTGGTCGGAGCCGCGGTGGTCTGTTATGCGGGGTTGTTTGCCTTCCTCAGGTTTTCGCCCTGGGGCATTCGGATGCGCGCCGCAGGGCAAAGCCCGCTGCTCGCAGCACAGCGCGGCATCTCGCTGCACGTCATTTACGCGCTGGCCTGGTGTCTTGCCACGCTCACCGGCGGCACGGCCGGCATGCTGCTGGCACTTAACACCGCGCTCGATCAGACCATGGTGGTGATCGGGCTCAAGGCGTTTCCAGCCGCCCTGGTGGGGGGGCTCGACAGCCTGGCCGGCGCCATCCTGGGCGCACTCATCATCGCCGCCGCCGAGGTGCTAATCATTCAGTTTGTCAGCCCGCTGCTGGCTGATGTAGTGCCTTTCATCGTGCTGCTCGCGATGTTGATCGTTCGTCCCTGGGGCCTCTTCGGGACACGCGAGGAACTCGACCGCGTCTGATCACCCGCCATGCCTCAGCGTCACTCAAGCGGATATTTCCGCACCGATTACGCCGATGACTGGCGTCTGCTGCAAACCCGTGGCCAACGTGGTGCCGCTGCGGTGGGGCTCGTGCTTGCCTGCGTATTCCCGCTGGTGGCGTCGGCCTTCCTGCTTGATCTGGCCAATCAGGTCCTGATCGCCGTGGTGGGTGCAGTGGCGCTCATGCTGCTCACTGGCTATGCAGGGCAGGTGTCGCTGGGACACGCAGGGCTGATGGCCGCTGGCGCATTTACCACTGGCATCCTGGCGCGCGAAACCGGCGCACCGTTCTGGATTGCATTGCCCGCATCGGGTGCGGTTGGCGCGCTGATCGGTTTTTTATTCGGACTGCCAAGCCTGCGACTACGCGGCCTCTACCTGGCAGTCTCGACGCTGGCGCTGCATTTCATCGTGATCCACGCAGGCCAGGAATACGAAACCCGGCGTGGGTTGTCCTCGGGCGTGGTCATCGACCCCCCCTCGCTGTTCGGCGCAGAACTCGTCGACCCAAGGCTCTGGTACGCCGCGCTTTTCGTCTGCGCGGGAGCCGCCGTGCTGTTTGCGCTCAATCTGCTTCGAAGCCGCACCGGCCGCGCCTGGCGGGCATTGCACGGCCGCGAGCCGGTGGCCGAAGCGCTGGGCATCCCCGTGGCTGGCGCCAAGGTCAGCGCCTTTGTCATTGCCTCAACGCTCACTGCAATGTCGGGCAGTCTGTTTGCCTATTACCGCGGCTTTGTTTCAAGCGAGGCCTTCTCTTTATTCCTCACGATTCAGTATGTGGCGATGATCATCATCGGTGGTATGGGCTCCATTCTCGGTGCGGTACTGGGTGCGGCATTCGTCACGCTGTTTCCGTACCTGATCGAAATGGCACTTGCTCAGTTGCCGGGTGGCGCGTCCATGTCGAGCCTGGTGTTCGCCGTCAACTATGCGGCCTTCGGCCTGGTCATGATCCTGTTCCTGCTGTTCGAGCCGCAGGGCCTGGTGGGCATCTGGCATCGGCTTCGCAACTGGTTCCTGTTGTGGCCGTTCCGGCAGCGCCCGCTCAAGTAAGGCACAGGCTATGAGCGCGCCGGCACCACTGCTGCGAATCGACCAGATCGAAGTCGCGTATCACCGCGTGATCACTGCGCTGCAGGGCGTCAGCGTTGATGTGCACGCCGGCACCATCGTGGCGATTCTAGGCACGAACGGCGCCGGCAAAACCACTACGCTGCGTGCGGTGTCGGGCTTCATCGGGCTTGATGACGCACGAGTCACCTCAGGACGCATCGTCTTCGAGGGCGAGGCAATCGAAAACCAGCCGCCCCATCGCATCACAACCCGCGGCATCGTGCTCGTGCCCGAGCGCGACAAGGTATTCCCCAATCTCACCGTCGCCGAAAACCTCGAAGCGACCGTCACCCGGCCTGGCAGCGACCGGCGTGGGCTCATCGACGCCGTGTGGGAGCTTTTTCCTGCGCTCACGCGGCTCAAGCGCCGCACCGCCGGCCTGTTGTCGGGCGGCGAACGTCAGATGTTGGCAATTGGCTCGGCGTTGGTGTGCGGGCCGCGACTGCTTCTGGTGGATGAGTTATCACAGGGGCTCGCACCGCGCATTGTTGATGACATCGCCGATCGACTTCGGCAGGTGCGTGAGCGAATGGGTGTGTCGGTGCTGCTCGTTGAGCAGAATGCCGAGCTTGCGCTGTCGATGGCCGATCACGGGTACATCATGGAAAACGGTCGCATTGTGCTGGACGGCACGCCCGCGCGTCTGCGTGAGCATGCCGACGTACAGGAGTTTTATCTGGGCGGCACGGGCGAACGACGCAGCTATCGCGAGGTCAAACAGTATCGGCGCAGCCGCAGGTGGTTCGGATGACGCAGTCTCCTGTGCTTCAGGTTGAGCAGCTGTCGCTTGCCTTCGGCGGCCTCGAGGTGCTGTCTGGCGTTCATTTTTCGGTGGATGGTCCCGAGCTCGTCGCCCTGATCGGTCCGAATGGCGCCGGAAAAACATCGGTGCTCAATTGCATCTGCGGTATCTATCCCCCCACCCGGGGCAGTATCCGGTTCAAGGGTCAAGCGCTGTCTGGACTGCGGCCACATCGAATCGCCCAGCTGGGCATTGCCCGCACCTTTCAGCATGGCGAACTGGTGCCGCACATGAGCGTCGTCGACAACCTGATGGTGGCCCGGCACGCCAGAATGCGCGCGAGTCTGCTCGCTCAGGGGCTGTTTACGCGGGGCGTACGCGATGAGGAGCGCGCCCATCGCCACGCAGTGGAGCGTGTCATCGAATTTGTTGAGCTTGAGCGTTGGCGGCACGCCGATGTTGCGGGCCTGCCGTTCGGACTGCAGAAGGTGGTGGGCTTTGCCCGGGCGCTGGCCATGGAGCCCGAGCTTCTGCTGCTCGATGAACCCTCATCAGGGCTCAATCGCGATGAACGCGAGAACCTTGCGCGCTTCATTCTGCGCGTCAGGGTTGAACTGGGCATTCCAATGATCTGGGTAGAGCATGACATGCAGATGGTGAGCGATCTGGCCGACCGGTTGGTGGTGCTGGCCCACGGCCGGCCGCTTGCCGAGGGCGCGCCCGAGCAGGTACTGAGCCAACCCGAGGTGGTGGAGGCTTACCTGGGGCGACGGCGGCCGGCTACGGGCGCGGCAGGTTGACGAAGTACCCGTACCCGGGGTGCGATGAACTGGGCAAAAGCCGGCCTAGCCACACGTAGATCGTATTCCACCTGCAGGTTAAGCCAGAACATTGGCTCAACACCAAAGAACAGGCCAAGCCTTAACGCCGTATCGGCGGTAATGGGCCGCTTACCGTTGACAAGTTCACTGATTCGGCTGGGCGGTACGTCGATATCGGACGACAACTGGCGCGCGGTGACCCCCATGGGCTTCATGAAATCTTCGAGCAGGATTTCGCCCGGATGAATTTCATCTACTTGCGCCGGCATCAT
The DNA here is from genome assembly GCA_016868375.1 of Betaproteobacteria bacterium. Taxonomy (GTDB): domain Bacteria; phylum Pseudomonadota; class Gammaproteobacteria; order Burkholderiales; family Burkholderiaceae_E; genus SYIM01. The sequence goes on from VGHA01000092.1 coordinate 5,526, forward strand.
TACTTTCTCAGTGGTAGTCAACGATTTCAACTTGATACACCCCGTCAATACTCCAGACGAAACAGAGTCGCCACTGACCGTTGATCCGGATGCTGTACCGGCCGTCTCGATTCGCGCGCAGGGGTTCCAGATGGTTTCCTGGCGGCACCCTGAGATCAGACAGTCGGACGGCAGCATGGCGCTGCAGCAGCTTTCTCCTGGCGACCCGCTCGATGTTGCCAAACCTGGGAACCGAACGACTTCGAAACAAGGCCTCGGTGTCAGAGCACGCGAATGATCGGATCATACCAAATTTCCGCTTAACGGATTCTGTTTCACAGAACAGTATTGACTGGCTGACCCTGCAGATCATCGCCAGCGCGAGCGGAAGCGAACAGAAAATGGCGCCCGTTAGACCTATGCCTCGTGCTAAGGGGGGAATTGTTAAGCAGGAGCCCCGCCGATCAATCGCCCCACACGCGCTGCGCGACCTCGACACAGCGGGCGAGCTTGGCCAGCTGATCGGCTTCCGTCACGGGATTGCCCGCTACCGTTGAGGCAAACCCGCACTGCGGGCTAAGGCCCAGCTGCGATACGTTGATGAAGCGGCCCGCATCATCGATCCGTGCGCGAAGAAAGTCGACAGACTCCAAATCTGCCACCTTTGACGAAACAATGCCCAGCACCACGCCTTTGTCGGCGGGTACGTGGCGGAGCGGCGAGAAGTCGCCCGCGCGGGGCGTGTCGTACTCGAGCAGGAAGTGATCAACCTGGGCGCCTTTGAAAAGCTTTTCGGCGACATCGCCGTAGCCGCCCTCCGACAGATACTTGCCTTTGAAGTTGCCGCGACACATGTGCACGCCGATCTTCATGTCTGCGGGTCGCTCGCCTACTGCCTGATTGATGGCCTGGACATAAAGATCAACCAGTCGATCGGGATCGCTGCCCTGGGCGCGAACCTTGTCGCGAATGTCGGGATCGCACAGCATCGCCAGGGGCACCTCGTCGAGCTGCGCATAGCGGCCGCCCGCCGCATACAGCTCGGCAAGCTCTTCCTGAAACACTTTCGCGAGATCAGCGAAGAAGCTCTCGTCGGTGTCGTAAGTGCCAGGCTCTGCAAACGAGGTACCGCGCCAGAAATGGAGCGTGGATGGCGACGGCATGGTGACCTTCACCGTTGCGCGCGTGAGCGGCGCAACGAAGCGGAACTCGTCAACGGTGATCGGCCCGCTGCGGTGAATTTTTTTCTCGACATGCGGCGCAGTGAACTCGACAACGTTGTCGGATTCATCGCGAAACTTGAACACGGCAGGCCGGATACCCATGCCGGTGGTTTTCTGGACAAAGCGCAGCCAGTAGGAGCCGCGACGAAACTCCCCGTCGTTGACGACCTGAAGCCCCGCGCGCTCCTGCAGGGTGACCACGCCGCGAATCGATTCGTTGGTGATGCGATCGAAATCCGTTTCGTTGAGCTGTCCCGCCGAGCGCGCCTTCCATGCCTGGCGAAGGGCGGCCGGTCTGAGCAGGCTGCCAACATGATCGGCACGAAAGGGGGGGCGGCCAGACGACGGGGTGGACATGAGTGCGGGCTCCGAATCAGGCAAACGAGGACCCGAATTGTATGACGCGACAACCGCCTGTGCGACCTTCGCGAGCCGCCAACTTTCCGGTAATTCTTGCGACAGCCAGTGGACTCTTCGGTGCCACGCGGAGCCGCTCAGCGGCTTTGACTGACCCCGCTCTCAAGCGGTAGCCAGAATCGGAAGCAGGCGCCGACCGACCGCCCGGCTTCAACACGCACCCAGCCGCCGTGCGCCTGGGCAATGTGCCGACACAAATACAGGCCAAGACCAAGGCCGGGCTTTACCTCGCCACCCAGCGATTCACCAGCGCGAAAATACTTTTCAAAGATCTTTTCTTCCATGGCCGATGGGACGCCTCGACCCTGGTCTTCAACGGTCCAAACGAGGCCCTGCTGACCTGCGTGCGCTGACAGCGCTACGCGCACCTGAACCGGCAGGTGGGCCGGAGAGTACTTGCAGGCGTTATCGATCAGGTTAAGGAGCGCGAATCGAATCGTTCGCAGATCACCCTGGAAACTCGGCAACGCATCGGCCAGCTGGATCTGTACCCTGGATGATGCGGGCTTTCCCACCAGCAGCACGACATCGTGAGTGAGTGGTGTCGGATCAATCTCGGTGAAGTGATGCTTCAGCATGCCTACCTGCAGACCGCTCTGGGCCATCGCCAGGTCGGTTAGCGCAATCAGTCGGTTCACTGACCGCCGGACCCGGTCGTAGCGCTCGGATCGATCTGGCGTTGGCGCTGAGTCCAGCATTGCAAGTGAGCGCGTGGCTGCATCAATGACAGCAACCGGTGTTCGAATCTCATGGGTGATCATGGACAGAAGCTTTTCCTGGTCCTCGCGATGCTGGCGTTCCAGTTCGGCCTGTCCTTCGGCCAGCGCCGAGCGCTCGAGCGCAGCCGCACGCTCCCCTTCAGCCGCACGCAGGCGCTGCAGCAGCGCGAAGTGAACCAGCAACACATGGCATAGGTTGCTGGCCAGCCCCGACCACAGCGTCCATTCGCTGTAAGGAACCGCGGATAGGGTTCCAAGAATATTCAGTGAGGCCAGAACGCCAAACAGCACGTAGGCGGCAGCCGTCAATCGCGCTGCGGGCTCGCCCGTCTGCCATTGACGATAGGCGGGCCAGGGAATGCTCAGTAGCGAAAGCAAGCCCAGCGTGAGCAGAGGCCCGGCGAAGAACTGGAAAAAACCCAGCAATGTGGCGAGCACCCCAACGCAACAGGCGCCAATACCGATCACGTTCAAGCGGAAGGCAAAGGGGTGATGCTGCTTGAGTTCGAGCGCCAGCATGTAGAAGAGCAGCGCGAGCGCACCCACCGTTGGCATGGAGACCTTCAGCATGAGATTGGCCAGCGCCGGTGACTCGGGAAACATTAATTCCGCCAACAATCCCTTAATGCCCAGCCATTGCAGCGAGTTGACGAGCAGGAAGGCCACATAAACCAGAATCTCAACGCGACGTATGAACAGCCAATTCACCAGGTTGAACACCATCACGGTAAAGATCAGGCTGAAGTAGAGCCCCAGGCCCAGGTAAACGAGCCGGTGATTGCGCGTGAACGCATCGGGCTGCCAAAGCTTGATCAGCGCCGCGACCGTGCTCGTGGTTTCAATTCGAATAAAAAACTCATGAGCGCCGGGCGATAAAGAGAATTTGAAAACATGACCCCGGTAGTTCTCCTCTTTGGAAGACTGCGGCAGGGTGTCACCACCGCGCCGGGTGTCGACCCGCCCGTCTGGCCCAATGTGATGAACCTGAACATCGTCGATGAACGCAGGCATTACCTCGAGCCAACGCGTGGCCCACATACCGCTTGAATTGGTGACGCTAAAGCGCAACCAAAAGGCATCGGACACGTAGCCGGCGCCCAGGTTTCCGGCCAGAGGCGTGTACCGATCCCGCTGCGCGTCGCTTCGCGCATCCTCCAGCGTGAGCGCACGACCCGGGTCGCGCAGCACTTCCAGGCCACCTCCCAGAATCGGATGTACGGCCGCTTCATCCACGAACCAGGGCCCGCTGCGTGGTTCGGGCTCGGCTGTTCGGCTCGCCAGCCACACCATTGCGATGGCTATCAACAAAAAGAGGGGTACCAGCGGGGGACGGATCAGGCGCATGGAGCGACCCGCCATCCAAATCGCCGGGCAAGCCAGCGATAGAGTGCCCCCACGCTTAACAGCAAAACGACCACACGCGCCAGCTGAAACGCGGTCACCACTGGCACACCGAGCTGCAGCACCTTGGCGGTAAGGGCCATTTCGGCCACGCCACCCGGTGCCACCGCCAGGAGAAGCGTTGCCACACGCAAGCCCGACAGCGAAGCGAGCCCCCAGGCAAGCAGCAGCGCCATGACGACCCCTGTGACGGAACTGATCGCAACCACCGCCAGATAGCGCGGCGCTACGCGGAAGAAATCGGGTGCGAAGCGTGATCCGATTGCAACGCCCAGCAACAGCTGCCCGATATTGATGAGCGGACGCGGCAGTGCCGTAAGCAGAATTTCCGAGTAAGCCATGAACGCCGCGCAGAACAGGGGCCCGAGCACCCAGGCATTGGGTACGCGGAGCCGCTGCGCGAGCACCGCGGCGACGCCGGTGCATGCCGCCAGTGCAAGCGATGCGGGCACTGATATTTCCATGGGAGGCGGGAGCCAGGCGTCGTCGCCGCGCACCCCGAGCATCGCCATACTGAACGGGATCAGCGTGATCACGATGATCAGGCGAAGCGTGTGTCCCGCAGAGATCAGTTGCCCCGACCCACCATTGCGCTCGCCCTGCACCAGCATCTCGGAGGCGCCGCCGATCGCGCCACCGAAAAATGCTGTCGCGGGGTCAGCCCGCGCGAAGCGGATCAGCGCCCAGCAAAAACTCAGTCCGATCATGATGATGGCGAGCGTGGCAACGATCAGCGCGGGCCCAAGCGCCGCCATGCGCGCCACCGCGCCCGGCGTGAAATACAGCCCCAGCACGGCCCCCACCACCCATTGCCCGCTGCGGCGCACCGCAATGGGCGGCGCGAAGCCAGCCCCCGCCAGATTGCAGACGGCGATCGTAAAGATCGGGCCGAGCATCCAGGGAAGCGGCGCGTTCAACCATGCAAACGTGGCGCCGCCCAGTGCGCCCAGGACGAGCGCTGCTGCGGTTCGCATCCAGCGCACGGCCGCCTTATCCACTTGCCCACTCGGCTACCGGCCGCGACAGGAATTCAGCCACTGGCACCCCGTCGCCACCGATCAGCAGCTTGCGCTGCGCGCGGTGTGCCGCGCAAAACGCAGCCGTCCCTGGATACATGGTGGGAGACCGCCCGCTTTTCACCTCGATCGCGGTGACCTGACGCCCCACCCGAACGACAAAATCGACTTCCAGAGACCGCTCACGCCAATAAAAAAGTTCGCAGTCGCCAGCAGCGGCTGCATTGGCAAGATGCGCCCCCACTGCAGATTCGACCAGCCGCCCCCAAAGCTCATGGTCGATCCGGGCCTGCGCAAGGGTGAGCCCGCAAACCGACGTCATGAGCGCGGTATTGAACACCTGCAACTTTGGAATCGAACCACGCAAGCGCGCGGCATCACCCGCGTATTTCTGCAGGCCGCACACCATTCCGGCCCCGGAGAGCAGGTCGAGGTAGTGCGCGAGGGTGGTGACGTTTCCCGCATCCTGCAGCTGACCCAGCATCTTGGTGAAAGACAGAACCTGCCCGGAATAGCGGCATGCCATTTCAAACAGTCGACGCAAAAGCGCTGGCTTATCGACACGCGAGAGCAGGAGCACATCCCGCGATATCGACGTCTCGATCAGGCTTTCACGGATGTAGCGCCCCCAGCGACGCGGTTCGCTGATCAGCGGCGCGGCCCCGGGATAACCGCCGTAAAAAAGATAGTCATCAATCGACCAGCCAAATGCGGCGTGCATCTCACCGAATGACCAGTGAGGAACATGAAGGGTTTCAAAGCGCCCTGCGAGACTCTCGGTGAGACCGCGTGCGATCAGGAGCGGCGCCGACCCGAGCACGATGACATGAAGCGGCAGCCGCGTCCGGGTATCTTCGTCCCATAAACGCTTGGCGGTCTCGGACCAATTCGGGATCTTCTGGACCTCGTCGAGCACCAAAATGGCGCCCAACTCGCTTGCCTGCAGCGCCTCCCGGCGGGCAATCTGCCACTGCTGCTCGATCCACTCGGGTCCACGAAGCGTGGGCTCATCGGCGCTGGCATACCGGACCGGGCGGCCCATTTCGCCGATCAACTTTTGAACGAGCGTGGTTTTGCCGGCCTGGCGAGGACCGGCAACCACCTGAATGAAACGCCGAGGCTCTGCCAGCCTTCGGGCTAACTCAAGCGACTGGGGACGGCGATAAGTCTGAGGATTTTTACGCAACATATTGAGTGATTTTACTCAATATGTTGAGTAATTTGTAAACCTAGTCACCCAGCAGCGGCACCGCGCCATCCCCGCCCTGCCCCAGCAGCCCGGTGCGGGTGTAAATGCCCAGCTTGTCCCGCGTATCGGCAATGTCCAGATCGCGCATGGTCAGCTGGCCGATGCGGTCAGCGGGGGTAAAGGCGCCCTGGCCTTTTTCCATGGTGAGCCGCTCGGGGTGATACGTGAGATTCGGACTGGACGTGTCCAGGATCGAGTAATCGTTGCCACGCCGCAATTCGAGCGTGACCTCGCCCGTGACCGCACGCGCCACCCAACGCTGTGCGGTTTCGCGAAGCATCAGGCTCTGTGGATCAAACCAGCGGCCGTGATAAAGCAGCTTACCCAGCCGCCGACCATTGGCGCGGTACTGCTCAATGGTGTCTTCGTTATGGATACCGGTGACCAGTCGCTCGTATGCAATGTGCAGAAGCGCCATGCCAGGGGCTTCATAAATGCCGCGGCTTTTTGCCTCGATGATGCGGTTCTCGATCTGGTCACACATGCCCAGACCATGCCGGCCACCGATGCGATTGGCTTCTTCAAACAGCGCGACCTGATCAGAGAAGCTTGCGCCGTTCAATGCCACCGGCTGACCCTCTTCGAAGCGCACCGTGACGGTTTCCGGCTTCACGTCCACGTCTTCGCGCCAGAAGGCCACACCCATGATCGGGTTGACGATGGTGATGCCCTTATTGAGGAACTCTAGGTCTTTGGCCTCGTGGGTGGCACCCAGCATGTTCGAATCGGTGGAGTAGGCTTTTTCCACACTCATCTTGTAGTCGAAGCCATTGGCAATGAGGTACTCGCTCATTTCCTTGCGGCCGCCGAGTTCGTCGATGAAGGTTTGATCCAGCCAAGGCTTGTAGACACGCAGAGCCGGGTTGGCGAGAAGCCCGTAACGATAAAATCGCTCGATGTCGTTACCCTTGAAGGTGCTGCCGTCGCCCCAGATGTTGACCCCGTCATCCTTCATGGCCACTACCAGCGCAGTGCCGGTAACCGCACGCCCCAGTGGCGTGGTGTTGAAGTAGGTGGCACCGGCGGTGGACACATGGAAAGCCGCGCACTGAATGGCTGCGATGCCCTCGGCCACTAACTGCTTGCGGCAGTCGATCAGTCGGGCAATGTCGGCGCCGTACGCGCGCGCCTTACGCGGAATGTCCTCGTAGTCAGACTCATCGGGCTGGCCCAGATTGGCGGTGTACGCGCACGGAATGGCACCGCGCGCACGCATCCAGTGAACAGCGGCCGAGGTATCAAGACCGCCGGAAAAGGCTATGCCGACGCGCTCGCCGACGGGTAGCGACTGCAGGATGTTCTGGCTCATGAATTTGGATGGTGCGAAAGGAAAGGGACCGAACGCGCCAGAGCGCGGCTCGGCAAACCGCTAAACGTATCACGAACGGGCGGTTCGCTCCGACCGGTCGAGTTCATCCAGGATCTTGAGCGCCTTGGCCGGGTTGCCGCGTGCAGCACGGGCCTCGAAGCGTGTGCGTGCCGTCTGACCGCACTGAAACACGTGCCCCGCCTGTAACCAATGCCATTTCCCCGGCCGAAATTCCCAGGGAATCAGAGCGACTTCGGTGCCTGCGGGAAAGACGCCCGCGGTCCGGTGATCCTGCCACTGACCATGGGCATTCAGGGTGGCCAGCAGCGACTCACCGGCGATCTCAAACCGTTGCGACTGGCCTTTCAAAACCAGCCCGCCCGGCTCAACCACCGCCCGCTCGGGCGGCAAGTCGAGCACTGCCTGCGGGGCAGGCGGGCGCGCAGGCCCGGACAGCCAGTCGTGGACGCTTGCCCACTCGCGCCCCGCGAGGCGCTGGGCCAGGCCCGCGAGCGCCGCTTCTACCGCATCCAGGTCATGGTGGCGGTAGATCTGCTGGCCCAGCACGTTATCGAACAGCCACCCCGCCTCGGGCCACCGATCGACAAGCTCGTCAAGCTCGGCCAGCGCATCCATCCGATGCCAGCGAACCTGCACGCCCCGGCGCTTCAGGCGCAGACCATGACGCCAGGCAAACAGCGGCGCGGCAAGCGGATCGATGTCGATCGCCTCAATCGCGTCGAAACGGGCCAGAAAATCGGTCGACATCATCCAGCCCGCCGACGCGCCCACCAGGATCAGTTGGCGCGAGTCAAAACTGATGCCTGCGAGCCATCGGTTAATTGCGTCGCGGGTAGGCTGCCAGCGCGCCGAGGCCTGCAGCGCCCGGGCATGCCAGACAACGCCGCCGGTCCGGTTGGGACCGACCGATGGCATCGGGAACCGTGGCGCCGCGCTGCGGGATACGGTGGAATCAGGGGTCGGCGCGGTGGGCATAGCCGAATTGTAGACAGGCTGCGCGCCAGCGGTATTCGCCACAGGTTCCCGACAGGCAAGCCTGGACATAAGGCCCGGTAACGACGCCCGCTGGGGGACAATCTGACCTTTAACACTCAACCCCGTCACAGGCTGCACGATGAAGACTCTGCTCAAGCGCTCGCTGATGGCCATAGCGCTCGCGATCGTTGCGTTCTTGTCCACTCTGGAGCCTGCGATGGCTGTTGCTGAACCCCCCTTCACCATCGAGCGCCGCGACGGTGACTTCGAACTGCGCGACTATCCGGGCTTTGTTGTCGCTGAGACCCGTGTTGAGGGCGGTTTCGACGAAGCAAGCCGGGCAGGCTTTCGCCGCGTCGCCAATTACATTTTTGGTGGCAACGTCGGACCGGATGGCAAACCCATCAAGATCGCAATGACAGCGCCGGTCACGGTAGAGCCCGCTGGCGGTGATCAGTGGCGCCTTCACTTCGTGATGCCCGACGACGTGCGCTCGACCGGCCTGCCCAAGCCCGCTGACCCTTCAGTGAATCTTCGCGAGGTACCGCGGCACCGGATGGCGGCGGTTCGGTTCGGCGGTTTCACCACCGAGGCATCCATTGCCGAGCACACGGCCAAGCTTCGCGACTGGATTGCAGCGCAGGGTTTGCAACCCGCGGGTGAGCCCCAGATTGCGCGCTACAACGATCCCTTCACGCTGCCCTGGAACCGGCGTAACGAGATCATGATTCCGGTACGTTGAACAGCGCATCGGCACGCTGCGCCTCAGTGCTTTGGCTACCCGTATAGAACGCGGGAAAGTTCAACGCAACAATGCCGCGATCGGCCGCATAGGCTGTGCAACTGTCCACCTTCAGCGGCTTTCCCGATGGATCGAGCCTGGGAGGACGCGCCAGCCTGACCTCGGCGATGGTCTGGAACGCAGCCGTTCCCATGGGAATCAGCAATTCCATGATGTGCGTGCAGGCCGCGCTTCCCCCTAACCTGCGCTTGACCTCATTGCTCCAGCCCGCTGCAATGCGTACACCGATCATGCGCTCAAGATTCAGCCCACCCTCGCGGCACACGGGATAAGGCGTTGAGTCGCTGACCGACTCGATTTCGCGCACCACCAGGTCGGTGTCCACCGCGATGCGAACCCACATGTCGTGCACCAGTTCGCCGGACATCACCTGACGATCGCCCGATGGGGGCGAAAACGCCAGATCCTTGCTGTCGCTTACCCGTCCTTCGATTTCGTACAGGCCATCCTGCCGGTGATATCCGCGCATGGAGATGGTGCGCAGATGCACCGGGCGACGACCAATCGAGGCAGGACGTTCAGGCAGTGGCATGACGCTTTACCCCGGTTGTTTGAGGATTCGGTTTCTGAGCACGCCGATGCGTTCAATCTCAAGCTCAACCACATCACCAGGCTCAAGAAAGCGATCAATTTCAAGGCCACAACCCGTGCCGACCGTGCCTGAAGCGATCACCTCACCCGGGTGCAGCGTTTCGGACTGCGAGATGAACGCCAGGATATCGGGAAAGCCGTGATGCATGCCCGACGAGTTTCCGCCACCGCGCCGCTCGCCATTGACCCGTACCTCCATGGACAGCGTGTGGGGGTCGCCGATTTCATCGGTGGTCACGATCCACGGCCCCAGCACATTGCCGGTATCAAAATCTTTCCCCTTCATGGGCCCCATGCCCAGCGGACGTTCGATCATCTGAACATCACGCGCGGAAAAATCATTGAAGATCGTGAAGCCGAAAATGTGTGACAGCGCCTGGTCGCGGCCAATGTCGCGGCCGCGCCGGCCGATCACACAGGCCAACTCCAGTTCGTAATCCATCAACTCCGAAAACGGCGGCCACTGTACATCGGTCTCATGGCCCACCACGCTCATGCGGTTGCACTTGTACCAGGTGGGGCGCTGATACCAGACCGGCGAAATCGGCATAGAGGGTTTGCCAGTGCGCTTCTCCCAGGTTTTCATCGCATTGAGCAGGTGCGCTTCGAACACCAGGCAGTCGCGCATCTGACGCGGCTCAGGCAGTGGCGACAACAGGCGTGTGCCCGCGAGCGGCTGCGCATGCCTGGCCGACCATTGCGCCGCCACTCTTTGCGCAACCTTAAGCGCGGGCTCGCCCGCGTCGATCAGATGAAGCATCGAGGCGAAGGCGGACGTGGCGACACCCGAGGCTTCGGCCGCATGTTGAAGATCAAGCACCTGGCCCCGATCGGTATCAACGATGCCAACAGCCTGGGCGCCGTCTGCGCGGACGAAGGTGGCGAGCTTCATGGCGATTAATCCTCAAAGATTGCGACCGCTCGGGTAAAGCCTGCCGAGCCGCCGCGAA
>VGHA01000093.1 GCA_016868375.1 Betaproteobacteria bacterium
CCGCCAAACTTCGTCGACAGCACCGTCGTGATCGCCGCCGTCAGCGTCGTCTTTCCATGGTCCACGTGCCCAATCGTCCCAACGTTCACGTGCGGCTTCGTACGCTCAAACTTGCCTTTTGCCATCTGTGCACTCCAAATGTCGTGTGATTGTGTGCCGGTGGGCGCAGCGTAAAGAGGCTGCGCCGCGGCCCGGGATTTACTTGCTGCGAGCCGAGATCACTGCTTCGGCCACGTTCTTCGGCGCTTCCGAGTACTGCTTGAATTCCATCGTGTAGGTGGCGCGGCCCTGGGTGAGCGAACGCAAGGTCGTGGAATACCCGAACATTTCCGCGAGCGGCACTTCAGCGCGAATCGCTTTCCCGCCGCCGGGCATGTCTTCCATGCCCTGAACCATGCCGCGCCGCGAAGACAGATCGCCCATCACCGTTCCTGCGTAGTCTTCGGGCGTTTCGACCTCGACCGCCATCATCGGCTCGAGCAGCACCGGACTGGCCCGACGCATGCCCTCCTTGAACGCCATGGAGGCCGCCTGCTTGAACGCGTTCTCATTGGAGTCAACGTCGTGGTAGGAGCCGAAGTGGAGCGTCGCCTTGACGTTAACCACCGGGTAGCCCGCCAACACGCCGGCCGGCAGCGTTTCTTCGATGCCTTTTTGCACGGCAGGGATGAATTCGCGCGGTACGACGCCGCCTTTGATGGCATCGACGAACTCGAAGTTCGGGCCACCCGGCTCGAGCGGCTCGACTTTCAGCACAACGTGTCCGTACTGACCGCGACCACCCGACTGCTTGATGAATTTGCCCTCGACCTCATCGACGACCTTGCGAATGGTTTCGCGATAGGCCACCTGCGGCTTGCCCACCGACGCTTCGACACCGAATTCGCGCTTCATGCGGTCAACCAGAATCTCGAGGTGCAGTTCGCCCATTCCGGAAATGATGGTCTGACCCGACTCTTCATCGGTACGCACGCGAAACGACGGGTCTTCCTGCGCAAGACGGCCGAGCGCAACACCCATCTTCTCCTGGTCGGCCTTGGTCTTGGGCTCGACCGCCTGAGAGATGACGGGCTCGGGGAACTCCATGCGCTCAAGCATGATGTGCGCATCCGGGTCACACAGGGTTTCACCGGTGGTGACATCTTTCAAACCCACGCATGCCGCGATGTCGCCGGCACGAACCTCCTTGATTTCCTCGCGCTGGTTCGCGTGCATTTGCAGCAGGCGGCCAATGCGCTCCTTCTTGCCTTTGACCGCATTGAGGATCGTGTCACCGGAGTTCAGCACGCCCGAGTACACACGGATGAACGTGAGCTGCCCGACGAACGGGTCGGTCATCAGCTTGAACGCCAGCGCGGCAAATTTCTCGCCGTCGTCGGCCTTGCGAAGCAGTTGTTTCTCGTCCTCATCGGTGCCCTTGACTGGCGGGATGTCGACCGGCGACGGCAGAAAGTCGATCACCGCATCGAGCATGGCCTGCACGCCCTTGTTCTTAAAGGCGGTGCCGCACAGCATCGGAACGATCTCGCCCGCGATGGTGCGCTGACGGATGCCCTTCTTGATGTCTTCAAGTGACAGCTCGCCGCCCTCGAGGTAGCGGTTCATCAGATCTTCATTCGCCTCGGCGGCGGCTTCGATCATCTTTTCGCGCCACTCTTCGCAGACATCAGCCAGCTCGGCCGGGACGTCACCCAGCTCAAACTTCATGCCCTGCGATGCGTCGTCCCAGTAAATGGCCTTCATGCGGACCAGATCGACCACGCCCTTGAAGTTTTCCTCGGCACCGATGGGCACCTGGATGGGAATGGGGTTGGCACGAAGGCGCGCGCGCATCTGGTCGTGGACTTTGAAGAAGTTTGCGCCGACACGGTCCATCTTGTTGACGAACGCGAGACGCGGCACGCCGTACTTGTTAGCCTGACGCCAGACCGTTTCCGACTGAGGCTGAACGCCACCCACCGCGCAGTACACCATGCACGCGCCGTCAAGGACGCGCATCGAGCGCTCGACCTCGATGGTGAAGTCAACGTGCCCCGGGGTGTCGATGATATTGATGCGGTGCTCGGGATAGGACATATCCATGCCCTTCCAGAAGCAGGTGGTCGCGGCCGACGTAATCGTGATGCCGCGCTCTTGCTCCTGCTCCATCCAGTCCATGGTGGCCGCGCCGTCATGGACTTCGCCAATTTTGTGATTGACGCCGGTGTAGTAAAGGATGCGTTCGGTCGTGGTGGTTTTACCGGCATCGATATGGGCAGAGATGCCGATGTTGCGATACCGGTCAATAGGGGTCTTGCGGGCCATGATGAAGACTCTTGTCGAGAGGTTGATGCGAACGCAGGGCCGAGACAATCAGGCAGGCGCGGAGCAAATCTGTCAGGATTGCGCCGCGCTGTGACGATGGCGTGACAGCCGCAGCGCCCCGGGTCCTAGAAGCGGAAGTGTGCGAAGGCCTTGTTGGCCTCAGCCATCCGATGCACCTCGTCGCGGCGCTTGACGGCACCACCGCGGTTCTCAGCGGCTTCCATCAGTTCGTTGGCAAGGCGCTGGCCCATGGATTTTTCACCGCGCTTCTTGGCGGCCTCGCGCAGCCAGCGCATCGCAAGCGCGGTGCGGCGGACCGGACGCACTTCGACCGGTACCTGATAGTTGGCGCCACCCACACGGCGACTTTTGACTTCGACCATCGGGCGCACGTTGTGCAGCGCCTGGCCAAAGACCTCAATGGGGTCTTTTCCCGAACGGCTCTTGATCTGGTCAAGCGCGCCATAGAGCATGCGCTCGGCCACGGCCTTCTTGCCGTCAAGCATCAGGACGTTGACAAACTTGGAGACCTCAACGCTTGAATAAAGCGGATCGGGAAGAATCTCTCGACGGGGGACTTCGCGACGACGGGGCATATCACACCTCTTTCTTCAGCTGGAGCAAACCGACGCGCGTTTCCGACGCAGCCTTATCGCACCTGGCGATGCAACCTGAGCCGACATGACATCGACCGGCACCGCCGCTTACTGGAGTCAGGCACCAGGTGGCCCGACCCCACGACATGAATCGACGGCCGGAAGCCATCGATCCTCCTTAAACACGACACGGACACAACAGGCGCGGACGCCCATCGAGCCGCACTGACCGTTACGAACGGATCAGCCTTTCTTCGGGCGCTTGGCACCGTATTTGGAGCGCGACTGCTTCCGGTCTTTAACACCCTGCAGATCGAGTGAGCCGCGAACAATGTGGTAACGAACGCCCGGCAGGTCTTTTACCCGACCACCGCGGATCAACACCACCGAGTGTTCCTGCAGGTTGTGGCCTTCGCCGCCAATGTACGAAATGATTTCGAACCCGTTGGTGAGGCGAACCTTGGCAACCTTACGAAGCGCCGAGTTGGGCTTCTTGGGCGTGGTGGTGTAGACACGGGTGCATACGCCACGGCGCTGCGGGCAGTTGGCAAGCGCAGGGCTCTTGCTTTTCACGGCCGCGGATTCACGGCCCTGACGCACCAGCTGGTTGATGGTTGGCATAGAAGATTCCTAATATTTCTACGAAACTTTTTTCGAGAAAAGCCTTAAATTGTAGGACGAAAACAAAAGCCTGACAAGCTAGGTCAGAATCGCCGGGATGCACAGAATTTCTGCGCCGCCCGCTGCCTTGCCTGAAGGCATCACGCCCAGAAACAGACCCGAGGGCTCATACCCGCTGAGCCTTCGGAGCGATACAGCTTAGGCGGTCGCATCTCCGGAGGTTTCCGCTTCTGAGGACGCCTCAACCGGAACCGGCTCGAACAGTGCCTCGGCCGCTGCCAACGCTGCCTGTTCCTGAGCCTCGGCCGCTTCTTTCGCCTTGCGGGCCCGGTGAAACGCCAGACCGGTTCCGGCTGGAATCAGACGGCCGACAATGACGTTTTCTTTCAGGCCACGCAGATCGTCGCGCTTGCCCATGATCGCGGCCTCGGTAAGCACGCGCGTCGTTTCCTGGAACGAGGCAGCCGAGATGAACGAATCCGTGGAGAGCGACGCCTTGGTGATGCCGAGCAGCAGATTGGCGTGGGAAGCCGGACGCTTGTCCGCCTCGACGGCCTTGTCGTTCTCGTCAAGCATCTCGGAGCGCTCAACCTGCTCGCCGGTGATGAACGGCGCATCGCCCGGATCGGTGATCTGGACCCGGCGAAGCATCTGCCGGACGATCACTTCAATGTGCTTGTCGTTGATCTTCACGCCCTGCAGCCGGTAAACGTCCTGCACCTCGTCAACGATGTAGCGCGCCAACGCCTCGATGCCGAGCAATCGCAGAATGTCGTGCGGATCGGCCGGGCCGTCGACGATCATTTCGCCCTTGTTCACCACCTGACCGTCGTGCACCAGCACGTTCTTATCTTTGGGGATCAGGAACTCGTGCGCATTGCCATCGAGGTCGGTGATCACCAGGCGCTGCTTGCCCTTGGTGTCTTTTCCAAACGAAACCGTTCCAGTGACCTCGGCGAGCATGCCGGCGTCTTTAGGCGCGCGCGCCTCAAACAGTTCGGCCACCCGCGGCAGACCGCCGGTGATGTCACGCGTTTTCTGCGACTCGAGCGGGATCCGGGCGAGAAACTCGCCAACGCCGACCTGCTGACCGTCACGCACCGAGATCAGCGCGCCGACCGGGAAGCCGATGGTCACAGCGTGGTCGGTGCCGGCGATACGCACCTCTTCGCCCGCCTCGTTGATGAGCTTGACCTGCGGACGAACTGCCTTCACCGAGCTGCCGCGACGCTTGGAATCGATGACCACCAGGGTGGACAGGCCGGTGACCTCATCGATCTGCTTGGCAACGGTGGCGCCCTCTTCGACGTTCTCGAACTTCACCGTGCCCGCATATTCGCTGATGATGGGTCGCGTGAGCGGGTCCCAGGTTGCGATCTGCGTGCCGGCTTTCACCGAGCGTCCGTCGAGCACCATCAGGGTGGCACCGTAAGGCACCTTGTGACGCTCGCGCTCGCGGCCGTTGTCATCGGTGATGGTGAGTTCGCCCGAGCGCGAGATCACGATCTGCTCGCCCTTGGCGTTAGTCACGTAGCGCATGGTGATTGCGAAACGAACGGTACCGTTCGAACGCGCCTCAACATTGCTGACCACGGCTGCGCGCGAGGCCGCGCCACCGATGTGGAAGGTGCGCATGGTGAGCTGCGTGCCCGGTTCACCGATGGACTGCGCGGCAATCACGCCTACCGCTTCGCCCGAGTTGACCAGCACACCGCGGCCCAGGTCGCGGCCATAGCACTTGGCGCACAGACCGTAGCGGGTTTCGCAGCTGAGCGGGGTGCGGACGCGGACTTCGTCGATACCAAGTCGATCGATTTCCTCGACCGAATTTTCGTCGAGCAACGTACCGGCTTCGTACAGCGTTTCCTGCGTCTCGGGATTGATGACATCGCTTGCAGCCACGCGGCCGAGAATGCGATCGCGCAGCGCCTCGATGACCTCACCGCCTTCGATCAGCGCTTTCATCGACACGCCGTTGGCCGTGCCGCAATCGTCCTCGGTGACCACCAGATCCTGGGTGACATCGACCAGGCGACGTGTGAGGTAGCCCGAGTTGGCGGTCTTGAGCGCCGTATCCGCCAGACCCTTCCGCGCGCCGTGCGTGGAGATGAAGTACTGGAGAACGTTCAGACCTTCGCGGAAGTTGGCGGTGATGGGCGTTTCGATGATGGAGCCATCGGGTTTTGCCATCAGGCCGCGCATGCCGGCAAGCTGACGAATCTGCGCTGCGGAACCGCGCGCACCTGAATCGGCCATCATGTAGATGGCGTTGAACGATTCCTGCGCGACGGTCTTGCCGTGCCGATTGACCACCTGCTCGGACGCCAGCTGCTCCATCATGGCTTTGCCGACGAGATCGCCCGCGCGGCCCCAGATATCGACCACCTTGTTGTAGCGCTCGCCCTGGGTGACCAGACCCGAGGTGTACTGCTGCTCGATCTCTTTGACCTCGGTTTCGGCCGCTTCCAGGATGCCCTGTTTTTGCGGCGGCACCAGCATGTCATCGATGGAGATCGAGATGCCGGCGCGGGTCGCCAGACGGAAACCGTTTTGCATCAGCTGGTCAGCAAAAATGACCGTATCGCGCAGCCCGCAACGACGGAACGATGCATTGATGAGACGCGAAATTTCTTTTTTCTTGAGCGCCTTGTTCATCAGATCGAAGGACAGGCCTTTGGGCAGGATCTCGGACAGCATCGCCCTGCCCACCGTGGTGTCGACCCGGCGAAGCATCGGCGTGAGCGCGCCCGTGTCGGCGTCTTTCTGATACTCGACCAGGCGCACCGTGATGCGCGTTCCCAGTTCAACCTTGCCACTGTCGTAGGCGCGATGCACCTCGCCAACGTCGGAGAGCACCATGCCCTCGCCCTGCGCGTTAACTTTCTCGCGCGTGGTGTAGTACAGACCCAGAACGATGTCCTGTGAGGGCACGATCGAGGGTTCGCCGTTGGAGGGGAACAGCACATTGTTCGAGGCGAGCATCAGTGCGCGGGCCTCGAGCTGCGCCTCGAGTGACAGCGGAACGTGAACAGCCATCTGGTCGCCGTCAAAGTCGGCATTGAAGGCCGCGCATACCAGCGGATGAAGCTGAATGGCCTTGCCTTCGATCAGCACGGGCTCAAAGGCCTGGATGCCCAGGCGGTGAAGCGTGGGCGCGCGGTTGAGCAGCACCGGATGCTCGCGGATCACTTCTTCGAGAATGTCCCAGACGATGGGCTCCTGGTTCTCGACGAATTTTTTCGCCTGCTTGATGGTGGTGGCAACCCCCATCAGCTCGAGCTTGTGGAAGATGAAGGGCTTGAACAGCTCGAGCGCCATCAGTTTGGGCAGGCCGCACTGGTGAAGCTTAAGCTGCGGCCCGACCACGATCACCGAGCGGCCCGAATAATCGACGCGCTTGCCCAACAAGTTCTGACGGAAGCGACCGCCCTTGCCTTTGATCATATCGGCAAGTGACTTGAGCGCACGCTTGTTTGCGCCAGTCATCGCTTTGCCGCGGCGGCCGTTGTCGAGCAGCGAATCGACCGCTTCCTGCAGCATGCGCTTCTCGTTGCGCACGATGATTTCAGGCGCCTTCAGCTCGAGCAGACGCTTCAGACGGTTGTTGCGGTTGATGACGCGGCGATACAGGTCATTCAGATCAGACGTTGCGAAGCGACCACCATCCAGCGGCACCAGCGGGCGCAGCTCGGGCGGCAGCACCGGCAGCACATCCATCACCATCCATTCGGGCTTGATGCCCGAGCGCTGGAAGCCCTCCAGGACCTTCAGACGCTTGGCGATTTTTTTGATTTTCGCTTCGGAGCCGGTGGTTTCGAGATCGCGGCGCAGCGTTTCGATTTCACGGTTGATGTCGATCGTGCGAAGCAGTTCGCGAACACCTTCTGCGCCCATCAATGCGCGGAAGTCGTCTCCGTACTCTGCACACTTCGCGAGGTAGTCGTCCTCGGTCATGATCTGGCAGCGCTTGAGCGGGGTCAGACCCGGCTCGATCACGACAAACGCTTCGAAGTAGAGCACGCGTTCGATGTCGCGCAGCGTCATGTCGAGCACCATGCCCAGACGCGACGGCAGCGACTTCAGGAACCAGATGTGCGCGGTGGGCGAGGCGAGCTCAATGTGCCCCATGCGCTCGCGGCGCACCTTGGCAAGTGTGACCTCGACGCCGCACTTCTCACAGATGACCCCACGGTGCTTCAGGCGCTTGTACTTGCCGCACAGGCATTCGTAGTCTTTGATCGGCCCGAAAATCTTGGCGCAGAACAGGCCATCCCGCTCAGGCTTGAACGTGCGGTAGTTGATGGTTTCGGGTTTCTTCACTTCGCCGAACGACCAGGAGCGGATCTTGTCGGGCGATGCCAGACCGATCTTGATCGCGTCGAAGTGCTCTTCTTCCTGAACCTGTTTGAACAGATCGAGCAATGCTTTCATCGCAGCTTTCCTCCGTGGCTCAGTTGCGCTCGAGATCGATATCGATGCCGAGCGACCGAATTTCCTTCACCAGCACGTTGAACGATTCCGGCATGCCGGCATCGATCGCGTGCTCGCCCTTGACCAGATTTTCGTAGACCTTGGTGCGGCCGTTTACATCGTCAGACTTCACGGTGAGCATTTCCTGCAGCATGTAGGACGCGCCGTACGCCTCGAGCGCCCACACCTCCATCTCGCCGAAGCGCTGTCCGCCGAACTGCGCCTTGCCGCCCAGCGGCTGCTGGGTGACGAGCGAGTACGGACCGGTGGAGCGCGCGTGCATCTTGTCATCGACCAGATGGTGAAGCTTCAGCATGTGCATGTAGCCCACGGTGACCGATCGGTCGAACGCATCGCCGGTGCGGCCATCGTGCAGCCTGACCTGCGTCTTGGTGGGCGTGAATCCCACCTGTTGCGTACGCGGGTCGTTGTCGGGGTAGGCGATGTCGAGCATCTGACGAATCTCGGGCTCGGACGCGCCGTCAAACACCGGCGTGGCAAACGGAACACCATGACGCAGGTTCGAGCACAGTTCAACCACCTCGCCGTCGGACAGCGCGGCCAGGTCGGCACGCTGGCCGCTGGTGTTGTAGATGCGGTCGAGGAACTCACGCAGTTCGGCGGCACGCGCTTCGCGCTGCAGCATCTCGCCGATACGCAGTCCAACGCCCTTGGCTGCCCAGCCCAGATGGGTTTCCAGAATCTGGCCGACGTTCATCCGCGAGGGAACGCCCAGCGGATTCAGCACGATGTCGACAGATGTGCCATCGGCCATGTAGGGCATGTCTTCGACCGGCACAATTCGCGACACCACGCCCTTGTTGCCATGGCGGCCTGCCATCTTGTCGCCCGGCTGCAGCCGGCGCTTGACGGCAAGGTACACCTTGACCATCTTGAGAACGCCCGGGGGAAGCTCATCACCCTGGGTCAGCTTCTTGCGCTTTTCTTCGAATGCCAGATCGAACTGGTGGCGCTTCTGCTCGATGGATTCGCGCAGCGCCTCGAGCTGGCTGGCGGCGGCCTCATCGGCAAGTCGCACCTCAAACCAGTGATAACGGTCGAGATCGGCCAGGTACGCCGATGTGACGACCTCGCCCTTGGCCAGCTTCTTCGGCCCACCGTTGACGGCCTTGCCGACCAGCAGTCGCTCGATTCGCTCGAACGCGTCGTTTTCAACGATGCGAAGCTGGTCGTTGAGGTCGAGGCGATAGCGCTTGAGCTCATCATCGATGATGGACTGTGCACGCTTGTCGCGCTGGATGCCTTCGCGCGTGAACACCTGCACGTCGATCACGGTGCCTGTCATGCCCGAGGGCACGCGCAGCGACGTGTCTTTGACGTCAGACGCCTTCTCGCCAAAGATGGCGCGCAGCAGCTTCTCTTCGGGTGTGAGCTGCGTTTCACCTTTCGGGGTGACCTTGCCAACCAGCACATCACCGGCCAGCACCTCGGCGCCAATGAAAACAATGCCTGAGTCATCGAGCCGCGCAAGCTGACCCTCGGACAGGTTTGAAATATCGCGGGTGATCTCTTCGGGGCCCAGCTTGGTGTCCCGCGCCAGCACCGACAGTTCCTCGATGTGGATTGAGGTGTAGCGGTCATCGGCCACCACGCGTTCGGAGATCAGGATGGAGTCTTCGAAGTTGTAGCCGTTCCAGGGCATGAACGCGACCAGCATGTTCTGGCCCAGCGCGAGCTCACCCAGGTCGGTGGAGGCACCATCGGCAACCACATCGCCGCGCGCAATCACATCACCCTTTTTGACGATCGGGCGCTGGTTGATGTTCGTGTTCTGATTGCTGCGGGTGTACTTGATCAGGTTGTAGATATCGACACCGACTTCGCCCGCAACGGTTTCGTCGTCGTTGACGCGAACCACGATCCGGTTGGCATCGACATAATCGACCACACCGCCGCGACGCGCGGTAACCACCGTGCCGGAGTCGACGGCGCAGGTGCGCTCGATGCCGGTACCGACCAGCGGCTTCTCGGGCCGCAGGCAGGGCACCGCCTGGCGCTGCATGTTGGAACCCATCAGCGCGCGGTTCGCATCGTCATGCTCAAGGAACGGAATGAGCGATGCCGCCACCGATACGATCTGCGTGGGTGCCACGTCCATGTACTGAACGTTGACGGGCGAGGTGAGCTCGGATTCGCCTGCTTTCCGAACCGACACCAGGTCGCCGGTGAGGCGCCCCTGCTCGTCCATCGCGGCGTTGGCCTGCGCAATCACATAGCGGCCTTCCTCGATTGCCGACAGATAGTGGATCTCGTCGGTGACGCGGCTATCGGTGACTTTCCGATAGGGCGTTTCAAGGAAACCGTACTCGTTCAGGCGTGCATACAGCGCGAGCGAGTTGATGAGACCGATGTTCGGGCCCTCAGGGGTTTCAATCGGGCAGACCCGTCCGTAGTGCGTGGGGTGCACGTCACGTACTTCAAAGCCTGCACGCTCGCGGGTCAGTCCACCAGGGCCCAGTGCCGAGACACGCCGCTTATGCGTGATTTCAGACAGCGGGTTGGTCTGGTCCATGAACTGCGACAGCTGGCTTGAACCGAAAAATTCGCGGATCGCCGCGCTGATCGGCTTGCTGTTGATCAGGTCATGGGGCATCAGGTTTTCGGTTTCAGCCTGACCCAGACGTTCCTTGACCGCGCGCTCAACGCGCACCAGACCCGCGCGGAACTGGTTTTCCGCGAGTTCGCCCACGCAACGGACACGCCGATTGCCCAGGTGGTCGATATCGTCGATTTCGCCTTTGCCGTTTCGCAGGTCGACGAGAATCTTGATGACGGCGAGAATATCGTCGTCGGTCAGCGTCATGGGGCCGACCGACTCGTCGCGGCCGACACGCCGGTTGAACTTCATCCGGCCGACCTTGGACAGGTCGTAGGCGTCAGCGCTGTAGAACAGCCGGTTGAACAGGGCCTCAACCGCATCTTCTGTGGGCGGCTCGCCGGGGCGCATCATCCGATAGATGGCGATGCGGGCCGCCAACTGATCGGCGGTTTCGTCAATTCGCAGCGTCTGCGAAATATACGGCCCCTGGTCGAGATCGTTGGTGAAGAGCGTGCGGAACTCGCGGACGTTGGCCTCGCGAAGTTTTTTGAGCAGGTCTTCGGTGATCTCGTCATTGGCACGGGCCACGATTTCACCGGTATCGGGGTCAACAGCACCCTGGCAAAGCGTGCGGCCGAGCAGGTAGTCGTCGGGCACCGACACATGCTTCAAGCCAGCGGTTTCAACCTCGCGGATGTGGCGGGCATTGATGCGCTTATCTTTGGCAACGATCACGCGACCGTCACGGTCGATGACATCGAACCGCGCGATATCGCCGCGCAGACGATCGGGCACCAGTTCGAGTTGCGCACCGTCGCTCATCAGACGGAACGTGTCGAACACAAAGAAGTTCGCAAGAATCTGCTCGGGGTTGAGGCCAATGGCCTTCAGCAGAATGGTGGCCGGCATCTTGCGGCGCCGGTCGACACGGAAATAGAGAATATCTTTGGGATCAAACTCGAAATCGAGCCAGGATCCGCGATACGGGATGATGCGGGCCGAGAACAGCAGCTTTCCGGAGCTGTGCGTCTTGCCGCGATCATGCTCGAAGAACACGCCAGGCGAGCGGTGCAGCTGCGACACGATCACACGCTCGGTACCGTTGATGATGAACGAGCCGGTTTCGGTCATGAGCGGCACTTCGCCCATGTAGACCTCCTGCTCCTTCACTTCCTTGACGGTGGGCTTGGCCGCCTCGCGGTCCATGATGACCAGGCGAACGCGGGCGCGCAGCGGTGCGCAAAAGGTGAGACCGCGCTGCTGACACTCTTTGACATCAAACGCCGAGTTGCCCAGCGAGTACTGGACGAACTCAAGCCGTGCCATCTGGTTGTGCGACACGATCGGAAAGATCGATGAAAAAGCGGCCTGGAGGCCTTCGTCCTGTCGCGCGCCCGCGGGCGTAGACGTCTGCAGGAAACGGTCATACGACTCGATCTGCGTGGTGAGCAGGTACGGCACATCCAGCACGACTCGCCGCTTGGCGAAGCTTTTGCGGATGCGCTTTTTCTCGGTGAACGAATAGGCGGCGGCGTAGGCCATGGGCTCTCCCGGAGAGAATCAGCAGGGGCAACGGAGAACACAACGAAAACACCCGGCAACCGCCGCGCGCACTGCGCGGTCGGCGTCCAGGTGATTCGCTTGCTGCAAGAAAGAAGCCAACTCGATTACTTGAGCTCGACTTTCGCGCCGGCATCCTCGAGCTGCTTTTTGAGGGCCTCGGCGTCGGCCTTGCTGATGCCTTCCTTGACAGGCTTGGGTGCACCATCGACCAGATCTTTGGCCTCTTTCAGGCCCAGACCCGTGGCGGCGCGGACGACCTTGATCACCTCGACCTTCTTTTCGCCGGTGGCGGAAAGGACAACGGTGAATTCGGTTTTTTCCTCGGCGGCGGGCGCAGCGGCAGCTGCGGCCGGGGCAGCAACGGCGACGGCGGCAGCGGCGGCGGACACGCCGAACTTCTCTTCCATCATCTTGATGAGTTCGGAAAGCTCGAGCACCGACATAGCGGCGACTGCCTCGAGGATTTCATTTTTGCTGAGTGCCATGATGTGACTCCGTAAAATTTCTGAAGGTTTGCAGGTTCTGGATGAATTGGGCGCAGTGTTCGCAGATCACGCGGCCGACTTTTCGCGTTCGTCGCGCACCGCAGCGAGCGTGCGTACGAACTTGCCGGGCACTTCGTTGAGCGTGCGAACAAACTTCGCGACGGGCGCCTGCATCGTGCCCAACAACGTTGCCAGAAGCTCTTCGCGGCTGGGCATGGTGGCGAGTGCCTTGACCCCCTGTGCGTCAAACACAGAATTGGGCAGGGCGCCCGCCTTCAACACCAGCTTGTCGTTGGCTTTGGCGAAATCGTTGAGAACGCGTGCTGCAGACACCGGGTCGGTCGACATGCCATAAATCAGCGGGCCGGTCAGTTGATCGGCCAGCGCTTCATAGGGCGTGCCGGACACCGCGCGTCGGGCCAACGTGTTCTTGAGAACACGCAGATACACACCCGACTCGCGCGCCTTGCGGCGCAGCGCCGTCATTGCACCAACATCCAGACCACGGTATTCGGCCACCACGATCGCGGAAGCCTTTGCCACTTCGGCTGCGACTTCCGTGACAACGACGGCCTTGTCTTCTCGATTGAGACCCACGGTCTTCCCCTGGTTAAACGAGAGCACCTTCCGACCAATGTCCGATCGCGCCTTTGCGCGACCGCACGCTCGTTCGGCGAGCACCCTCTGTTGCTACACGGCGACCGACCGGGGAGCCCGCTGCAAACCTGCAGATAAACGCTGGTCTGTTCACGTTGATCCTCGCTTCGGGGACGCCATCTGCGCAGGGACCTTGCGGAATTAAAGGCTCGCGGCTAACTGCCCGCTTACCCCCCTGCGGTCTTTGACAACCCGCCTGCCGGACGATCAGGTTTCCCGGCGCTCCGGGAAGACTGCTCAGCCAGGCCGACGGCCCAAAGTTCATACAATGCATGCTTACCATTGCGCAGAGGCAGCGGCGGCTGCCCCACGCGAGTCTGGTTGGGTGATCAGTTGCCAGCCGTCGCGGAGAACGCAGCCGGGTCAACGCGAACGCCAACCCCCATCGTGCTCGAGACAGCCACTTTACGCAGGTAGATCCCCTTGGAGCTTTGCGGACGCGCGCGATTGAGCGCTTCGATCAAAGCCTTGATGTTGGTCTCAAGCTGCTCGGTGCCAAACGATGCGCGACCGATGGTGGCGTGCACGATGCCCGCCTTGTCGGTGCGATACTGAACCTGACCAGCCTTGGCATTGCGAACTGCACCAGCGACATCGGGGGTCACCGTTCCGACCCGTGGATTGGGCATCAGCCCACGCGGACCGAGGATCTGGCCCAGGCCGCCGACCACGCGCATGGCGTCGGGCGACGCAATGGCGATATCGAAGTTGATGTTGCCCGCCTTGACCTGTTCAGCGAGGTCTTCCATGCCAACGATGTCAGCGCCTGCGGCGCGCGCCTCGTCGGCCTTGGCGCCCTGAGTGAACACCGCTACGCGAACCGACTTGCCGGTTCCCGCTGGCAGCACGACCGAGCCGCGGACGACCTGGTCAGATTTTTTGGCGTCAACGCCAAGCTGAACCGCGACATCGATTGATTCGTTGAACTTGGCGGTGGCGCACTGCTTGACGAGCGCGAGCGCATCGTTCAGGCCGTAAGCCTTCTGCGGGTCAACCTGAGCGCGAATCGCCTTGGCGCGTTTGCTGAGTCGGGCCATGATCAGAGTCCCTCCACAGTGATGCCGATGCTGCGCGCCGATCCGGCGATCGTGCGCACTGCGGCGTCGAGGTTGGCGGCGGTGAGGTCGGGCATCTTGGCCTTGGCGATCTCTTCGGCCTGCTGGCGTGTGATCGAGCCGACCTTGTCTGTGTGCGGCCGCGGCGACCCTTTGTCGATTTTCGCGGCCTTCTTGATGAGAATCGTGGCCGGCGGCGTCTTCATCACAAAGGTGAAGCTCTTGTCGGTATAGGCGGTGATGACCACCGGAATCGGCAGGCCAGGCTCCATGCCCTGCGTCTGGGCATTGAAGGCCTTGCAAAATTCCATGATGTTCAGGCCGCGCTGACCGAGCGCCGGACCGATCGGGGGTGCGGGGTTGGCTTTTCCTGCAGGTACCTGCAGTTTCACAAAGCCGACTATCTTCTTCGCCATCAGGCGTCTCCTGGTTTGAGTTCAAACGCGCTTTCGGAGAGTTGTCTGAGGACAACTGCCTTACTTGCGCTCCTCGTTGAGCCCCGCGGTTTTCAAGCCCCAGGGCGCTGCGCCTTCCGGCGCAATTCGATTCAGCGGCTGCTGAGTTGTATCCGTTGTCTGTGTGCCGAAGACAGCGCCTCAGACTTTTTCGACCTGCCCGAACTCAAGCTCGACGGGCGTGGCGCGACCAAAAATGGTGACCGACACCCGCAGCCTGCTCTTGTCGTAGTTCACTTCCTCGACGTTGCCGTTGAAATCGGTGAACGGGCCTTCCTTCACGCGAACCATTTCACCCACTTCGAACAACGTCTTGGGCCGTGGCTTTTCGACGCCTTCCTGCATCTGGGCCATGATTTTCTCGACTTCCTTATCGGAAATCGGAGAGGGTCGGTTGCCGGCCCCCCCAACGAACCCGGTGACCTTGTTCGTCTGCTTGACGAGGTGCCAGGTATCGTCGTTGAGTTCCATTTCGACCAGCACATAGCCGGGGAAGAAACGCCGCTCGGTAATCGTGCGCTGGCCATTGCGCATCTCGACCACCTCTTCGGTGGGTACCAGAATGCGGCCAAACTTGTCCGACATGCCGGAGCGGTCGACCCGCTCCTGCAGCGCGCGAGCGACGCTTTTTTCCATGCCGGAATAGGCGTGCACGACATACCAACGCTTCGACATTTATTTCTTCCAGCCGAGCAGCAGATCGTAAAGCACCCACTCGAGGGTCTTATCGACCAGCCACAGAAACAGCGCCATCACGACCACGAAAGCAAACACAGTCAGCGTCATCTGAACTGTTTCTTTGCGTGTGGGCCAGACCACCCGTTGCGTTTCGGCCCAGGAATCTTTCGCAAAGGCAAAAAATCGCTGACCCGGCCCGGAAAACCAGGCGATTGCGCCCCCCGCGGCGAGGCCGGCGAGCACCGACACCACGCGCACCACAGTGGGCTGCTCGCCAAGCAGGTAAAACCCCACGATGCCAGCCACGACGGCCGCGATCGCGAGCACCACCTTCAGGCGGTCAGCGGTGCTGGAGACGGTTTCAACGCTTTGCTGAGACATTAAAAGCCAATGAGTGGGTCGGGTAGTCGAGGGAGAAAGTGGCAGGGGCAGAGGGGATCGAACCCCCGACCTTCGGTTTTGGAGACCGACGCTCTGCCAGTTGAGCTATGCCCCTGCTGTACTGCTCCGAAAGCGACACCGCGCCGCGCCACACGGCGCAGGCGCGGATGACGCGTGTGCCTTACGCGATGACCTTGGCGACAACGCCGGCGCCCACCGTGCGTCCGCCTTCACGGATCGCAAACCGCAGCCCCTGCTCCAT
>VGHA01000094.1 GCA_016868375.1 Betaproteobacteria bacterium
GCGACCTGCTGATCGCATCGACCCTGGGTGCTGCTGCCCCGTCGCTGATGGCGCAGACCGCCAGTTATCCCAGTCGCCCGGTGCGATTTGTCGTTCCGATTACGACAGGCGGCAGTAATGACGTTGTTGCGCGCGCCATCGCGCAGAGGCTGACAGACATCTGGGGGCAGCCGGTCACGGTTGAGAATCGGCCGGGCGCTGGCATGAACCTGGGAACAGAGTTTGTCGCGCGCAGCGCACCCGATGGCTACACCTGGCTGCTTGGCGCCAACAACATCTTTGTATTCAATCCGCACGTCGGAAAAACGCCCTTCGACCCATTCAAAGACTTCACCCCGATCACAAAAGTGGCGCTGGTGCCGTTCGTGTTGGTGGTGAATCCGTCGGTGCCGGTCCGCAACGTTGCCGAGCTGATCGACTATGCAAAGCGAAATCCAAATGCGCTCAATTACGGGTCGTCGGGTAATGGGTCGCCACAGCAACTGGCCACTGAGCAGCTGAAGTTCGCCGCCGGCATTCAGATTCAGCATGTGCCTTACAAGGGCGCAATGGGCGCGATCACCGATCTGATCGGCGGGCGCATTCAGGTTTTCATCGGCGCGGTGAATTCGCTCCTGCCGCACATCCGTGAGGGCCGGCTGCGGTTGCTGGCAGGTGCGGGGGGTAAACGTTTTGACGCATTCCCCGACCTGCCGGCGATAGCCGAAACAGTGCCCGGTGTTGCGCTTGATGTGTGGCTTGGCGTGTTCATGCCAGCTGGCGTGCCGCAGGCGATCGTATCCAAGGCGAATGCGGATATCGCTCGGGCGCTGAATCAGCCTGAGGTGCGGGCGAACCTGGCCGGGCAGGGAATTGAAGTTTCTACCAGCACTCCGGAAGAACTTGCCGAAACGGTACGGGTTGACCATGCCCGCTGGGGCAAGGTGATCCAAGCAGCGAATATCAAGGCGGACTGATCGATCATGACAATTCGGCGAGAAGAACCGGTCTCTGGTCATCCGAACGGGCGGTACTGGGGAAGTGACTCAATAGCCGATTGCCTGCGCGCGATGCGTGTGCCCTGGCTCGCACTCAATCCCGGTGCCAGCTATCGTGGGCTTCACGACAGCCTGGTGAACCACCTTGGAAACGAGGCGCCGCAGATGCTGCTGTGCCTGCATGAAGAGGTTGCGATTGCCATCGCCCAGGGGTATGCGAAGGCAAGCGGCCGCATGATGGGTGCCATCGTGCACTCCAATGTTGGCTTGATGCATGCGAGCATGGCGGTTTTCAACGCCTGGTGCGACCGGGTGCCGATGCTGATACTTGGCGCAACCGGTCCCTGGGACGCCGCACGTCGCCGGCCTTGGATCGACTGGATTCACACCGCCAGTGACCAGGGAGCGCTGGTTCGCGACTACACGAAGTGGGATAACCAACCTGGCTCGATTGCCGCAGCGGTCGAGGCGCTGCTGCGCGGGTCTCAGATTTCCCAGACCGCGCCGCGCGGGCCGGTGTACGTCAATCTGGATGCCGCACTTCAGGAGTCTCAGCTTGCGGCGCCTGTGGCGATACCCGATCCCGTGCGCTATGTAGCGCCCAGTGCGTCGCTGCCTTCCCCAGTCGATATCGATCGTGCGGCCGCGCTCCTGTCGATGTCTGAGCGACCGGTGATCTTGCTGGGTCGGGTCTCCCGAAGTGAAGCCGATTGGGCCCGGCGAATTGAGCTCGCCGAAAAGCTGCAGGCGCAGGTCATCACCGATCTGAAGAACGCAGCGGGGTTTCCCACAGCGCATCCCCAGCATGTCGGACCGCCCGGGGCATTTTTAAGCGCCGATGCCTGCGCGGCGATCCGTGCCGCCGATACGATCCTCATGCTTGACTGGGTCGATCCGGGCGGCGTCTTCAGGCAGGCCCTGTCGGGTGACGCGTGCTCGGCGAAGGTCATCCATGTCTCCCTCGATATGCATCTTCACCGGGGCTGGAGTATGGATGGCGGAAGCCTGCCGCCAGCCGACGTTTATATGCTCTGCGAACCCGATGCTGCCGTGGCGGCGCTGCTCGCTGCCTGCACCAATCGTCCGAAGCGCACATGGCCCGGGCGTCAGCCGCTCGCCCCGCTGCCCGACGATGACCAGGTGAGCCTTCGCCAGCTCGCCGACGTATTGGATCGTGCCGCTACCGCTGAGGAACTTTGCATCGTCCGTTTGCCTTTGGGATGGAATGGCGCGTATCGCGATTTCAGCGCGCCCATGGACTATCTTGGCGCTGATGGCGGTGGCGGGCTCGGTGCCGGGCCTGGCAATGCAGTGGGCGTCGCGCTTGCGCTCCGCGATGACGCGTCGTCGCGTGTACCGGTGGCCCTGCTTGGGGACGGTGACTTCCTGATGGGTTGCACTGCGGTCTGGACTGCGGTGCGGTACGGAATTCCCGTGCTCATCATCGTTTGCAACAACCACTCTTTCTTTAACGATGAACTTCATCAGGAGCGGGTAGCGCGCGAGCGGTCGCGACCGGTTGAGAATCGTTGGATCGGACAACGCATGACCGAACCGGAGATCGACCTCGCGAAAATGGCGGAATCAATGGGTGCCGTTGGAATAGGTCCGGTAGTCCGCGCTCAGGATCTGCCGGCGGCCATCAGCCGGGGCCTGGCAGAAGTCCGTGCGGGTAAGGTCTGTGTGATAGATGCCTCGGTGGTGCCCGGCTACGACGCAAACATGAGCGGGCAGAGCAGCTCGCAATCAGCGGTTCATAAACGTTGACACGGCGCCGGCGCGCTGTTTTTCCAACCTTCAAGAGATACCGATATGACTACCGCGCTGTTATCGAAGCCTGTTTCCGATCTGCTTCCCAAACGTCGCGAGCTTTATTACGGTGGTGCCTGGCACGAGCCGCGCGGGGGCTATCTGGAAACCTTCAACCCGGCCACCGGTGAGTCTCTTGGCCGCGTTGCTGAGGCAAACTCCGACGACATTGATGCTGCAGTCGGCGCTGCACAAGCGGGGTTTGAAATCTGGCGCAGGCTCAAGCCGCTCGAGCGGGCGGGGCTGTTGCGGAAAGTGGCAGCGGTCTTACGCGAAAACGCTTTTGAGCTTGCCATGATCGATGCTGCGAACTGTGGCAATCCCATCATTGAGATGCAGCGCGATGCGCTCATTGCCGCAGTACAAATTGACTACTACGCCGGGCTCGCCACCGAGATCAAGGGTGACACCCTGCCGATGGGAGACGGCATCCTCAATTACTCGCTGCGCGAGCCTTACGGCGTCTGCGCGCGCATCGTCGCCTATAACCATCCCATCATGTTCACAGCGGGCAAAATGGCGCCGCCGCTGGCCGCAGGCAATGTCGTGATCATGAAGCCGCCCTATCAGGCACCGCTCTCGGCCTACCGGATGATGGAACTGATTGACGGCATCCTGCCGCCCGGGGTGCTCAATGTCATCAGTGCCGGGACGCCGGGCAGCCAGGCGCTCGTCAGCCATCCAGCGGTTCCCCGGCTGGCGTTGATCGGCAGTGTCCCGACCGGGCGGGCAATCGCGCGGGCTGCCGCCGATCGACTCAAGCATGTCACCCTGGAATTGGGCGGCAAGAACGCCTGCATCATTTACCCCGACGCGGATTTGAGCCGCGCGATACCGGGTGCGGTTAACGGCATGAACTTCACCTGGTGCGGACAGAGTTGTGGGTCCACATCCCGCCTGTTCGTGCACAACTCGGTTTACGACAAAGTGGTTGCCGGGATGTTGGAGGCGGTGAAGCACTACCAGCCCGGCATTCCGACCGAGATGGCAACCACCATGGGTTCGATCGTCTCAAAAGCGCAGTGGCAGAAAATTCTGGGCTACGTGGATATCGCCAAATCGGAGGGGGCACATCTGATTTACGGAGGCGGTGTGCCGAAAGATCCAAGACTCGCAAGCGGGTGGTTCGTTGAGCCCACCATTTTCACTGACGTCACGCAGTCGATGCGAATCGCCAACGAGGAGGTTTTTGGCCCGATTTTGTCGGTGATCCGGTGGCAGGACGAAGAGGCGATGTTTGAGCAGGTTAACAGTGTGGAGTACGGGTTGACCGCGTCAATCTGGACCACCCAGCTGGCTCATGCGCATCGGGCAGCCTCCCGCGTGCAATCGGGCTATGTTTGGGTCAATCATGTCAGCAGCCACTTTATTGGCGCATCGTTTGGTGGCTACAAGCAGTCAGGCATTGGTCGCGAAGAAGGGTTTGATGAACTGCTGTCCTATACCCAACATAAGAACGTACATGTGGTGCTTTAAAGCCAGCGTTTTGGGAGCCCACTGATGCCAATTCAGGCTTCGTTGCGATGGTTGCACCTGCAGTCACCGCAGCCCGACGTCATGGCCTCGTTTTATTCGCAAGCCTACGGTATGCGAATGGTCAAAATCAATGAAGCCTTCGTATGCAGCGGTGCCGGACGCACGATTCATATTTCAGCGGGCCTGGCTAAGCAGCTGCGCTATGCGCTTTACGGATTCAATGAGATGCGGCACTGGCAGGCTTTCGTCAAGCGTGCGGCTGCGGTGCTGATGCCGGATCGCGTTGGGTTGGCGGGCCTGCCCGAGGGCGCACTGTCATGTGAGGACCCGGACGGCAATCTCATGGTCTTCACGCCACCCGGGGTCTTGCCGGCCGAGTCGGAACTGCCCGGAACGCAACCGCTGCCGCCCGCGGTCAACCAGCACTTCGCCCTGCGAACCACGCGAATCGACGCCATGCTCGCGTTCTATCAGACAGCGCTGGGCTTTCACCTGTCTGATCGCGTGCTCGATGGTGAAGGAAAGCTTCGCGCCTGCTTCCTGCGAACCGATTCGCTGCACCATTCGCTCGCCTTGTTTGGGGCGCCAGTCAGCTGTTTCGATCATCAGTCGTTTGAGGCTCCCGCCTGGTCCGATCTGAAAGATTGGGCCGACCATATGTCGCGTGAGCGAATCGAAATCGTCTGGGGCGTGGGTCGCCATGGTCCCGGCAATGATGTGTTCTTCATGGTGCGAGACCCCGACGGCAATCTGGCTGAGATTTCGTCTGAGATTGAGGTGTGCGATGACACTCGCCCGGCGGGCCTCTGGCCGCATGAAGAGCGAACGCTCAATCTGTGGGGCAAGGCGATCATGCGCAGCTGAGTCGCCTCATGTCGCTCGCCTCACATTACCCGGTGGTCATTGTCGGAACCGGCCCCACCGGCCTGATTCTCGCGCACCTGCTTAGCCGCCAGAACATTGCCACGCTGGTGATTGATCGCGCTGGCGCCACGGTGGACGAGGCGCGCGCCGTTACCATTGATGATGAAAGCCTGCGCACGCTGCAGGCCGCGGGTGTGCTGGATAAAGTGCTGCCCGACATTGTTCAAAGCTACGGCGTTCACTATTACTCCTGGCGACAGCGGCTCTTCGCTCGAATCGAGCCAAAATCGCTCGAATACGGATATCCCAAGCGAAACGCGTTTCGGCAGCAGCTGCTGGTCAAGTCCCTTGCAGAATCGCTCGCGCCGCCCGTGCAATTGCGATTTCGGCACGAGCTGCTGTCGTTGACGCAGTCAGAGCACAGTGTGCGGCTCACGCTTAACACGCCCGACGGACAGCGCATGGTCGAGGCTGACTGGCTGGTGGGGTGTGATGGCGGGCGAAGCACGGTGCGTGAACAGCTCGGCATCACGCTCGAGGGCAGCAGCTATGCTGAGCGATGGCTGATCGCTGACCTGATCGGACGAAAAAGCGCGTTTCGACATACTCGAACCTATTGCGATCCGGTGCGTCCTGCCATCCGGCTGCCTGGACCACAGTCCACTGTACGCTATGAATTCATGCTGCATCCGGGCGAGACAGCCGAATCGGTCTTGGATGAGGCGCAGGTTCGCCGCTGGATTAGTGCCCGCGAGCCATCGGATGCGCACATCAAGCTAGTGCGCAAGGTGGTCTACACCTTTCATGCGCGAGTCGCTTCGCGCTGGCGCGACGGGCGCGTGCTTCTTGCGGGGGATGCTGCGCACCTGACGCCGCCCTTTGCGGGACAGGGCATGAACAGCGGGGTGCGCGACGCCGCCAACCTGGCCTGGAAACTGGCCGAGGTCGTCCGTGGCCGGGCGCAGCCGTCGCTCATTGACACCTATGAGGAAGAACGCAAGCCGCACGCGTGGGCGCTCATCAACATGGCCTTGCGTATCGGCGAATTCATGCAGCCCAAGTCGGTGGTTGGCGCCGCATTGGCGCAGGGGCTGCTGCGCCTGGTGTGTCTCCTGCCGCCCGCGCGCAACTACATTCTTCATCTCAGGTTCAAACCCAAGCCGCGATTCGAGCGCGGCCTGCTGGTGCCCTGGCACCGGGGCAAACCGCTGGTTCCACCGGGCCAGCTGATGATCCAGCCGATGATGCAGGTGCCTGACGGTCAAATTCACCTGCTCGACCACCTGCTGGGGTCGGGGTTTGCGCTGATTGGCTGGGCGGGGGCCCTGCCGCCGCCGCCATCCGAATGGCCTGCCAGCGCGATGGCGCTGATCGAATGTCTGCGGGCCGACGAAGATTTTCTGGCGCGGGGCCCGGGCTACGCAACCGCCCGCGATGCCTCTGGCGAGCTTGCGCGCGTGCTGGACAGCGCCGGCGCGACCGCGGTGCTGCTGCGTCCGGACCGGCATGTGCTTGCGTATTTCGGCGCTCGCCCGGAAGATGACTGGCTGACGGTGCTTGCCGCCATGGCGCAATATTTCCAACCGGCTGCAGCGGGCGGGTCGCCCGTTGCAGGGCCCAGCTCTGTGCACGCTCAAGCTTGAGGAGACCCATCATGACCCTGTCTGTGCTTCGTCGCGGAATCGCCTGTTTTGCCGCGTTGGGCCTCGCGCTGGGTGCGCTGTCAACACCCGCGTCGGCACAGTCCTACCCGAACAAACCGGTGAAGGTCATTGTCACGTTTCCGCCGGGCGGGACACCCGATATTTACGGAAGGCTGCTGTCACAGGAATTGTCCACGCTCTGGAAGCAGTCGGTGGTGGTGGAGAACAAGACCGGGGCCAGCGGCACCATTGGCACTGACTTTGTCGCCAAGGCAGCGCCTGATGGTTACACGCTGTTGTTTGCGGCGGATGCGTCCATCACCATAGCGCCCAACCTTGTCGTCAACACCCCGTACAACCCGGTTCGTGACCTCACCGCAATCGCCAATGTTGCGGCGGGACCGTTCATCATGCTGGCGCACCCCGCGTTTCCGGTCAACGACCTGCCTGCGCTCATCGAGGCGGCGCGGCGTTAGCCCGGCAAAATCACCTATGCATCATCGGGCAGTGGCGGTCAGCAGCATCTGTCGATGGAGGTCATCAAGCAGCGCGCCGGAATCGACATCGTGCATATCCCGTACAAGGGCTTTGGCCAGGGCATTCAGGATTTGATGGCGGGTCATGTCCCGCTGATCTTCGGCGGCATTACCGCGTCGATCCAACTGAGCAAAAGCGGAAAGCTGAAGCCCATTGCCACAACCGGACCCAAGCGTGCCCGCGTGCTGCCCGATGTTCCGGCCGTGGCGGAAACACTGCCTGGGTTTCGGATCGAAGCATGGTACGGATTCATGGGGCCCGCCAACATGCCCAGAGAGCTCGTGGCCAAGATTCATGCCGACGTCATGAGCATTGCCAACCGACCCGATTTTCAGGCGCGCATCATCGCCGGCGGGATGGAGCCCGTGGGAGGGTCCCCCGAGTCGTTCAGCCGTCAGGTCGCAGACGAGCTTCGCGATTGGGGCGAGATGATCCGAAGCGCGAAAATCAAGGCAGATTGATCAAACGACTGTTTACGCAGGCGCTCTGGTCGCGATGCGGCGGGCGCCGGGTTGTGTCAGTGCTCAATTTTGCCTGGCCGAGGCGCGCGCTGCATCACGCCAGCCAGTGCCGCGGATGCGACGCGCGACAGGGCAGAGTCGGCGCGGCTGGTCAGCACAATGGGCACCTGTGCGCCCAGCACAATGCCGCAGCTTGCCGCGGCCGCCGCTGAAATCGCGTTATCGAACGCAAGCGGTCCATCGAGTAGCGCACCCTCAATCTGTCCCCGGTCAGCCATCTTGCAGAGTGCCGCGGCATCAAGGGTGGATGGGATTTTGGGCGTGACAGTTTCAACGGCCGATAGCAGCGCCACGTTGGGGCGATGGATGCCCAGGGCATGCGCAAGATCGATGACGTTTTGAAGAATGTCGGCCTTTTCGGCAAGCGTAGGCGCGATATTGATGGCCGCGTCCGTGATCAGAAGCGGGCGCTCATAGGTGGGTACCTCGAAGCGGAACACATGCAACATTCGCCGGCCGGTTCGAAGCGCCGCCTCGGCAAGCACCGCTTCCATCAGTTCATCGGTATGCAGGCTTCCTTTCATCAGCATGGCCAGCTCACGGCGGGCCGCCATCGCTGCAGCCTGAGCGGCAGGGGCGTGACTATGCGGCGTATCGATCAGTTCGATACCTTCCAGGGACAGCTCGAATTTTTCTGAAAGCGCGCTGACCCTTGCCTTGGGCGCAATGATCACGGGTTCGATGAGACCCGCCCGAAAAGCGTCCAGCGCGCCGTGCAACGCGCTTTCGTCACAGGGATGCACAACCCCGCAGCGGATCGGTGGATGCCCCGAGAGACTGTCAATCCAGGCCTTGAGCCGCGCCTCGGGGTCGAACAGCATCAGGGCCGGACGGCTTGCGCGCGGCTGTGAAATTCGACTTGATGGGGCCCGAACCAGCGCCTGGCAACTCATTTCCGACCAGGCTCGAAATCAGGGTGCCGGCCAGCATGCGAGTCGCAATCAGACCGTGAAAACCGGTGGTCTCGGACGAGGCGGGGTCAACATGCGCGGGGTCCCTGTCGCCTGACACGAGCGCGAACGCTTTGACGTCATCCAG
Organism: Betaproteobacteria bacterium; assembly: GCA_016868375.1. Classification (GTDB taxonomy): domain Bacteria; phylum Pseudomonadota; class Gammaproteobacteria; order Burkholderiales; family Burkholderiaceae_E; genus SYIM01. Next base: position 8,866 of record VGHA01000094.1, read on the forward strand.
GGTAAGCGTACGGACGTGGCTTGCCCGCTGCCCAACGCGCAGTTCGTCAAAGGTCAGGTTGTGGATCTCACCTGCAGCGTGGCTGGCATTGCTCATTTCCGAGGGCTCCCGACCGATCAAGCCGCTATGATGACTCAGGCTTGCCAGACCGGCCTTGCGCAGGCTCGAACTGAGCGGCCGCTTGCCGTTCTGGCGCGCTTTCGGCACGATCCGCCTTCATGCGCTTCGAACTACCCCGCTATCCGTTTGTCCGGCCAACTGAACTCGACGAGCCCTCGCGCCTGCGACATTGGCCTGTGGTGATCGTGGGGGCAGGGCTCACGGGCCTCACGCTTGCGCTCGACCTGGCGCGGCGCGGGCATCGCGTGCTGGTTCTGGATGACGACGACACGGTGGGTGTTCGCGGTCTGGCGTCGCGCGGCATCGTGTGGGCGCAGCGCACCCTGGATATTTTTGACCGGCTTGGGATTGCGTCATCGGTCATAGAGAAGGGCGTGACCTGGAACCTCGGGCGGGTGCTTTGCCGCGATACCGAGGTTACGTCGTTTCGGCTCCAGCCTCAGCCCGACCTGCGCTTCAATGGGTTCACGAACCTCCAGCAATACTACGTCGAGCAGATTCTGGTGGATGCGCTGGGTGCAACAGGGCTTGCCGAGATCCGATGGCTGAATCGGGTCGAACAGGTGACGCCGGCACGCGATGATCAGCCGGTTGAACTGCAGGTCAGCACACCCGAAGGATCCTATCGGCTCATCACCGATTGGCTGGTGGGCTGCGACGGCTCGGCCAGTCGGGTGCGTGACTGCCTGGGGCTCACGCCTACGGTGTTTGATCGAACGCAGGACCGGTGGATCATCATCGACATCGTGGCAAAAAATGCCGTGATTCCGGAAGAGCGTTGGACCTGGCTTGATTGCGGTGCCAATCACGGCCGCGCGGTCTGGCGGCACCGAATGGCGGACGACACCTGGCGGCTCGATTTTCAGATGAGCCCGGATGAAGACTCCGAAGCGGCGGCCACCGATCCCGCCATGCGCGCGCGCGTGCGCCGCCTGCTGGGTGAATCAATCGACTTTGACATTGCCTGGTCGGGCGTCTGGCAGTATCGCCACGAGAGCCTCGATTCCTACCGGCATGGGCGGGTGCTGTTTGCAGGTGATGCCGCGCATGTCGTGTCGCCGTTTGGCGCGCGCGGAGGCAACGGCGGCATTCAGGATGCTGATGCCCTGGGCTGGCGCTTATCGCTTGTTTTGTCGGGAAGCGCACCGGCCACACTGCTCGACCGGTATGGCAGCGAGCGTCACGAAGCTGCCATGGAAAACATTCGCCAGACGCGCCGCTCGGCACGATTCGTCCATCCTGGCGAGAACCGTTCCGCCTGGTCATGGCGCGAAGCGATCGTATCGCTCGCTGATCGATCGGCGCTTGCTGCACGGCTCATCAATACCGGGCGGCTGTCAGCGCCCGCCGTCTACACCGTCCGCCGCCCGTCAGTGTTGGGCCCTGCACCCGACGCAGGTGCCGGCCGCGCGCTTCCCAATGTCCGGATCCGAGGTGGCGGGAAGCCGCTGTTTCTTCATGACTTGCTGGGCCCCTGGTATACGGTGCTTGATTTTGAGTCGCTTACCGAGGCGCTGGAGCCGTCTGATCGTGGTCGCGTCGTAGCGGTGCGACCCTGTTGCGACGAGGAGGGATGGCAGGCGCTTGGCAGGCAGCTGCCATCGCAGCCGAAAGCGTGCTGGCTGATCCGCCCCGACCAGCACGTGCTGGCCACCGGCGTCACACCCGATCGGCAGGTTCAGCTGGCAGCCATTGCGGAGGAGATCGGCCAGTGAGCTTTTCCCAACAGCAGCTTGATGATCTTCTGGAAGATCTGATCGCGCTTACAAACATCCCAGACAGCCAGGAACAGGTTCAGCGGCTGTCGCAACTGTGCCTGTTGCTGATTGAGCAGATTGACGATTCCGAGAAGGTGCGCGCGGCGCTTGCCCAGTTATTGAGCGGTTGCCAGCCCAACCCCGCGCGCCTGATTCCTTAACGACCGTGCGTTGCAACCCGTGACGTGCTTTTCCCTGGAGTGACCATGAGAACGCAGGTCGCCATCATTGGCGCCGGACCCGCTGGGATGCTGTTGTCGGAGATGCTGGCCCGTGCGGGCATTGACAGCGTCGTGATCGAACGTCAGAGCCGTGACTATGTCTTGGGCCGTATCCGGGCCGGCGTGCTCGAACAAACCACGGTGGAGGTGTTGCGGGCGCTGGGGCTTGCTGGCCGTCTGGATTTCGAAGGGCATGTTCACGATGGGATGAAGATCGTGTGGTCGGGGCGCAGCAGCTTTTTCATTGACTGCGCAACGCACGTGGGCAAGCGCTTCACCGCCTATGGCCAGACACGAATTCAGGAAGATCTGTTTGCCGCCGCCGACCGTCGGGGCGCGCGCGTCGTGTTCAACGCCGAAGACGTGACCCTGTCGGGGCTTGATTCGTCCATGCCGAGCATTCGGTTCCGCGTGGGGGGCGAGGCGCGCGAGCTGCGCTGCAATTTCATTGCGGGTTGCGATGGCTTTCATGGCGTATCGCGTCAATCGGTGCCAGCAGGTGCGATCAGGGAGTACGAAAAGATCTATCCGTTTGGCTGGCTCGGGGTGCTCGCACCAACCCCACCCTTGGATGAGATCGTGTATGCGAACCATCCGCGCGGCTTCGCGCTTGCGTCGATGCGAAACCCGCAGCTCGCGCGTTTCTACATTCAGGTTCCGCTCACGGATAGCGTGGATGACTGGCCCGATGAGCGGTTCTGGCCCGAGCTGATCGCGCGGTTTCCTCCTGGCATGGCAGCGGGAATTCGTCCGGCTCCGCCTGTGGAAAAATCAATTGCGCCGCTCCGAAGCTTTGTCGCTGAACCGATGCAGGTAGGAAAGCTTTTTCTGGCGGGCGATGCGGCGCATATCGTGCCGCCCACGGGTGCCAAGGGTTTGAACCTTGCGGTGTCTGACGTCACCTATCTGGCCCGCGCGTTCACCGAGTTCTATCGCGCGGGTAATCGTGCGCAGCTGGACGGCTACAGTGCCACCGCACTGCGCCGGGTCTGGCATTCGGTACGCACCTCGTGGTATCTCACCAACCTGCTGCACCGATTTCCCGAATCCACTGATTTTGATCAGCGGGCGCAGGAGTACGAACTGGAGTTTCTGAAAGCGTCGGCAAGCGCGCAGCGGGCGCTTGCCGAGCAGTACGCGGGGCTGCCGATCGAAGGAGGGATCGACTTCCTGAGGTCAGCGGCCTAGGCGCGTTTCTAAAGTGGGACAGCCAGCATGGTGTCGATGCCGAAGGAGTCGACCACCACCTTCATGACCGAGATCTGAAACGAATCCTCGAGGGGAACGAGCCTCGCCTGATAGCGGGCAACGATATAGAGCGACGACACGCCCTCTTCGTCAGACTGATAGACCGTGAGCCCGGCGTGCACGACGATCGTACCGTCCGGCTCAGCGCCTGCGCGAACATTGCTCACCTGTCTCAGCAGCTTCATCTTGCGATAGGTGAGGGTGCCCTGCACCAGCATGGCCACGCGATCCCGCACCATGCCATGCGAATAGCAGCTCATGATGGGAACGGGTAACCCCAGGTCGACGTTTTCGCGCGACAGCACTTCATAGCGGCACTCGTGCGGCGTGAAAAGATTGGGCCAGTCGCCAAAGCGCTCATCGTCGAGCATGGCGGCATAGTCGTAGAGAAACGACTCAACCCGCAGCCGCAGCATCAGATCGGGCGTCATGCCGCGTCTCCCATGATCCGGTGATAAAACGACCAGAAGCCGCGGATAGAGATTTCCTGAGATAGATAGTCGGTATCGCGGATGTCGCCGACCCCGCCCATTTCGAGCATCTCATGCTGATCGGGGCGACGGGTTCGGATTCCCTCCTGCACCAGTCGTAGCGCCTCGCCGTCTTCAAGCGAGATGTAGCCGGCAGGGCCAATGAAATTGGAGGTCAACAACTTGTCGTGCGTCATCTCGGGGGTGTCAGACTCGAAGCCGAGATAGGTGATGTGCAGTTCCACCAGATCGGGGCCTTTGGGCCGCAGGTGCCGGATCGCATAGGTGTTGTCCACCTGGGCCACGATCAACGACGGAAAAATCGACAGAATCGTGGTCTTGTAGCCATCGCCCAGGTCAAGCGGAACCTGCGTCAGCGCGGGGTCGGCCATTCGCATTTCGGGCGCAAACTTGCCAGTGCCTGCGTAGGCGTCCGACAGGGTCTGACGATTGCCCGATTCCTCTTCAGTCAGAATCGAGTGGTTCCAGGTGTTCTTCAAGTCGGCATCCATCTTGATGCCGCCGCGCATCGTGGGTTGCTGCAATCGAAATGACACCTGAAACAGATGCAGAAGCGACCCGTGATAGGGGTCACGCACGTTTTCGTTATAGAGCTTCCAGTTGCCGGGAATACGTTGCCTCAGATAGCCCAGCACCTTGGGTTTTCGCTGCACCAGAAGGCGCTGAATCTGCGACACCGCATGCGGGCCCAGATAGGTTTCAATATCCGGGGTGTCATCGGAGAGCGTGCCAAACACCAGCCCGCCAAAGGTCGTCACGCGGAGGGTGTTCAGGCTGTGATTGCGTTTGTCGAAGTGCGGGGGCATGCCACCCTTGCCGTTGACGCCTTTTTCGAGCGGTACGCCGACCAGCTCGCCTTTCAGCGAATAGGTCCACAGGTGATAGGCGCAGGTATGGCGGCGCGTGTTGCCACGCAGTTTGCTGGTGAGCTGTGCGCCGCGATGGGCGCAGCTGTTCTCGAACGCATGAATGGAGCCGTCTTCAGCCCGGGACACCACAACGCTGAGGTCACCGACCCAGGTTCGAATGAAGTCGCCGGAGTTCGGAATCTCGATCTCCATGCAGAGATAGTTCCAGGCGGGGCCGCGGAAGATGCGCGACTGTTCCCGTGCGTAGTGATCGGAGCTGGTGAAGACCTCGAAGGGCACCCGCGAGAAATCCCGGGTAGACCAATTTGAATCGGGTGTGGTCGATAAAGGCATGATGGGCTTGCGCGCTTCGGATGTGGGTGTCGGCAGAATCAGGGTTCGAGATTGACGCTCTGGAAGTGCGCGGGGCTCGACTTGTAGATGGCGATGGGGTTTGCCCCCTCATCGCGAAGCCTTTGAAGACGATCTTTGAAGCCACCGCTAGGCAGCGGTTGCTTGTTGTTCAAGGATTCCTCTGAACAGTCGGGGTGATAAAGATTGCGGATACCGTTTTGATCGATAACCACGATCGGTCGATCGAATAACGCGGCGGCAACGGGCAACGAAAAGAACGTTCCCCAGCCGTTCTGATCTGGCTGGGCAACATTGAAGCCTCTCGCGAGCTCAAGATAGCTTTCACCCAGCATCGCACTGCGGGCTTCAGGGGTTTTTGCCAGGTTTGCGATGCGATCGGGCTCGAGATCGACAAGTTTTTCTATGACCCATTGGCGGATCGCCATGGCGGCTTCAAGCGAGTCAGCCTCGACCGCGTCCCGGAGTTCGCCGCCCGCAGCGTGCGCGATCGAGGCGAACATGCAGTGGCCGTCGCCAGGGATGGGGTGGCAGGTAAAGCCTTCGGCCTGGATGAAGGCTTCAATGTTGAACGCGGCCGCCTGCGCCTGGCTGCCTGGGCTCGCCCCGCCCGCGTTGTCTGCGCTGTCGCTCTGTATCGCGAACTGTGCCGAGATATCGTCTATTCGACGCGCGGCTTCCTCGGGGGGCATTCGGCCGATCGCCGCGATAAGACCCTCCCGGCTGCTGGTCTCGAATGCTAAATTCAGTTGCTCTTCCAGCCCAGGCTGACTATCCAGTCGCCCCTCGAGTCCGTTCAGCGTGCTTATTACGCTCGGCCTCTGCCTGGCCCCAAGCCCCTCTCGGATGAGCGCGATAGGATCGTCACTGGCGTCGCGATCCGATAACCCGCGCCTGGCCTCGAGCGCATCGAGCAACGCGGCCACCTTTTCGGCGGGCTGAACGCCGTTGAGGATCATCGGCGCAGCACCGTTGATCGTTGCGGCAGAGCCCGGCACGGATATCGTGTCATCGGACTCGACAGGTGCTTGCGCCGGTGGCTGTGAAACCACCTGACTTGGCTGCGCCGTCAGGTCAACCTGCCCCACGGTGCTGCCGGTACCTGCCTGCCCCTGTCGCTCGAGGCGCAGGAGCCCGACCCCGAGCGCCTGTTCGCGGGTCATCGAAGCGCCTTTCACGACGATCAGCCCCTCAAGCTTGAATTCAGCCGCCTGTTCGCCAAGGCCGGCGAGCCGCTCGCCATGCGCTTTGCAGGCCCAATCCAGGGCGGCATCGCGCGAGCCGCGCGAGTGCATCCGTCCGAGTTCGTTGGCCATCTCCCGCTCAAGGCTGAACTCGGCGTTCAATGCATTACAAACGGCGTCGTCGAGCCGGGAGGATGCAAGCAGCAGATAGCCCTCGGAGTTGTCGACCTGCTTCAGCAGCTGGTCGAATTCGGCGCGTCGCTCGGGAGGCAGCCGATCGAGCTGTGCCTTCAGCCTGGGGTCGACGCCGCCTAGCGCCGAGGTATCGAGACCTGGAACCAGCGGAACCGCGAATTCGAATTCAGCCTTGCGGATGCTGCCATCTAGCGCCTTCTGTTCGACCGATAGTTCCGCCTTATAAACCCGCGAAACTGACGCCTTCACCCCGCCCAGATTCGTGCTTGTGCCGGACACAGACGACTTGGCTGCCTGGTCGTCAACGCGAGAGGCCAGTGCGGGCTTGCGAACGTTCTCAGCGAGGGACGGGCGCTCTACCGTGACCTCAGCGCCAAGCGATGCCTCGAGCTGATACCCGGTGGCGCGCTTCATCACGTGGACTTTTGCGTTGTCTTTTGTGGCCTGCGCCCATGCGCGCGACCAGACCGCCCTGGCCGATACGCTGACTGAGGGTTCTTGCACCAGAGAGGCGCCGTTTGATTCGAGGCCGGCCTTGAGCGCCTTGGCCGCATCGTCAGACTTTCCTGTCAGTGCCTTGATGATGGAGTCGCTCGAGAGCCCGAGTCCCGCCTCGATCATCAA